>CAZEPO010000425.1:647-1015 GCA_964514125.1 uncultured Lachnospiraceae bacterium | reverse complement strand
GATCACTAATATCTTTTTCATCTGCATCTCCTTACTGTATTGATTTAGACTCGATCCTGTCAAATAATATATTCATCAGCTTTCGCCTGCTGCCAATTCACCAGATCCTCAAGTGTCACATGATCTACAACACCATCGATCGCTTCTTTCAGTTTTTCCCAGAGCATTCTCGTTGCACAGCCGTTTTCCTGTTCACATGCGCCTGCATGTTCTGCACACTCCACCGGTGCAAGACTGCCCTCCGTCTGACGCAGGATCATGCCCACCGTATATTCCTCCGGACGGCGGCTGAGCACATAACCACCCTGCGGTCCGCGGATACTGCGTACAAAACCTGCTTTATTTAAAATAGAAATAATCTGCTCCAA
>CAZEPO010000425.1:0-637 GCA_964514125.1 uncultured Lachnospiraceae bacterium | reverse complement strand
AAATATTTCTCTGATATATTCTGTCTGCGCGCTGCATCTTTCAGACGGATCGGCGCTCCCGAATCATTGGTTGCCAGATCCAGCATCAGCCGAAGCGCGTACCTTCCTTTTGTAGAAATCTTCATGTTTCCCCCTGCTGCAAATCCTCGCCTCACGCTCCCGCAAGGCATCAGATTTTGCTGTTTATCCTATCTATCAACTATCTCGTTTTCTAATTATAGTCATTACAAAATTTTCTTTCAACCAAAATCTAAAGCAAATCGTATGCTTTCCAGCAAAATATATTTTTTTGTAAATCCCAGGACGCTCAGTCAGAAAACAAAACAATGTTCCAACTGACAGTTTCGAAGGGTAATAACTTCTGCAAAAGTCAACTGGAACATTGTTTTTTCTTGTCTGAGGGGCCTTTGGCACCGAGTTTTGTTCTGATTTTCTTGCTCTTAACAGATATTCGCTAAAGCGTTAGACTTTCTTGCACTTCGTAATCTGTCAGTCTGCAAATATTCTTCTTTTCTTTCTTGGCGTCCTATTTACAAAAAAGTATATATTTATCATTCTGGAACCGTTAGTTAAGCTTTTGCTACAAACAGTGGTGTGGAATAGTACCGATCTCCACTGTCCGGAAGCAGTGCAACGA
>CAZEPO010000424.1:0-1015 GCA_964514125.1 uncultured Lachnospiraceae bacterium | reverse complement strand
GAAAGTCCATTGAGAAACACACAGGCAATGATCACAATTGCCATCAATAACAACAGATATACAAGCATAGCTTTCCCCCTTTTATTTGTTTCGCACCGGTCGCTGCTGTCTGCGGAACTGCCCCGGCGTCACCGCATATTTCCGCTTAAACATCCTATTAAAATAGGAAAGGTTGTCAAACCCTGTCTGTTCTGCCACCTCCAGAATACTGTCATCTGTGGTCAGCAGCATCTGGCTGGCAATGCCCAGCCGGTAATCATTCAGATAGTGCGTAAACCCCATTCCCATGGATTCCTTGAAGAACTTCATAAAATGAGACTTACTGTAATAACAGACCTGTGCAATCTCATCGATCGTAATGCTTCTCCGATAATTTTCCCGGACATAGGACAGGATCAGCTTCACCTTCTCCACGGATTTCTGATTCGCACTGTGTTCTCTGGTCTGGCTGATATTGACCAGATCAAACAGAAGCTGAAACAGATATCCCTTGACCCCCAGCTGGTAGCCGTTCGGTCTGGCATCACAGATTGCATCAATCCTGCTGATGATTTCCGAAAAATCCGGGTATAATACACAGGAGCGGTCGATCACACTGGGAAAGCTGATCAAGCCTTGAAACAGCGGTTCCAGAAATTTTCTGCTGCACAGATCAGTCCCGCCTGTATCAAGCAGCGATTCCCGGAATAAAATATTTTCATACTCCATCTCCAGCTGCCCTTTCTGCTCAATGGAATGGAGCTGTCCCGGAAGGATCACCGCGATATCGCCTGCTTCCACCTCATACGGCAGCAGATCCACATGGATCATCCCTGCCCCCTTTTTGATGACGATCATCTCCACTTCCTCATGCCAGTGCGTCGGCACTGCCAGAAAATCAAGCGGAATACTGCACAGATAAGTATTATACGGAAAATCCGGCAGTGTATGAGACTTTGACTCATGATAGTTTTCGTACTGCTGACGATCCATAACACCCTCCAACTAACCTAATTTCTCCCAGTTTATCAAAATT
>CAZEPO010000423.1:0-1016 GCA_964514125.1 uncultured Lachnospiraceae bacterium | reverse complement strand
TTTGTGGACGTCCGGCTGATTGTATCGATCGGCTGGCAAAAGAGACAGCAGTTTATGATCTGCTGGAAGAATTGGATATTGCATATGAGCGTGTGGATCATGAGGTACTGATGACGATGGAGGCCTGCAGAGAGGTTGATGAAGTACTGCAGATCGCCATCTGCAAAAATCTGTTTCTCTGCAACCGGCAGAAAACGACTTTTTATCTGCTGCTGATGCCGGGGGATAAAAAGTTTGTGACGAAGGATCTGTGCAAACAGATTGAATCACCGCGGCTTTCCTTTGCAGATGATGCACATATGGAAGAATATCTGAACATTACGCCGGGATCGGTCAGCGTAATGGGACTGATGAATGATACAGAAAACCGGGTTCAGCTCCTGATTGACAAAGATGTGCTGGAAGAAGAATATTTTGGCTGTCACCCATGTATCAATACCTCCAGTCTGAAGCTGAAGACAAAAGATGTGATTGAGAAAGTGCTGCCCAAAATACATCATACTTACCGGGTGGTAGATCTGTAAAAGAAAACGCGAAAACAGTTGGGGGACAAAAGTGTGGAGGCGTAAGTTATGACAAAGAGTATGACAGAAGGAAAACCGCTGAAGCTGATTCTGGCATTTGCAGTGCCGATGTTTTTTGGTATGCTGTTTCAGCAGTTTTATAGTATGGTGGATACGATTATCGTAGGAAAATTTTTGGGAGTTGAGCCGCTTGCGGGGGTAGGTTCTACCGGATCACTGAACTTTATGGTGATCGGTTTCTGCAGCGGAATCTGCAGTGGATTTGCAGTGCCGGTCGCGCAGATGTTTGGCGCAGGGCAGGAACGGGAACTGCGCAAATATGTGGCCAATGCGGCATGGTTGTGCATTGGCTTTTCCATTGGGCTGACAGCATTGGTCGTTGTGCTGTGCAGACCAATCCTGGTGCTTATGAACACACCGGAGAATATTTTTGAATACGCATATATTTATATTGTAATTATTTTCTGGGGAATTCCATGTACGATTCTCTAC
>CAZEPO010000422.1:0-1016 GCA_964514125.1 uncultured Lachnospiraceae bacterium | reverse complement strand
AAAAAATCAGATTCACGAAAATATATTTCTGCTATAATTCTACTCTGGATGCATGCATCAAAAACAGGATACAGCCCAGTACAAAGCAGACAACGCTCAGATAATTCATCGCAAATGCTGCTCTGTTCCATTTATTGACCTGAACGATTGAAAAATCCTGCGGATTTGCCGGATCATAACAGATTTTCAGGCGCTGACCGACATAATACGGACAAGGATATGTGTCACTTTTGTCCTTCAGCTTGATCAGCTTACCATCGGCATAAAATTCAAATACCGCTGCCTGTCGATTGCGAAATTCTGAATAGGCAGCACTTCCCGTTCGCGGCTCTGCCACAATATCGACTACCTTTGCCTCTGTCACTCTCAGATGACGCGTTTCACGTCCTCCTAAATATTTCATGATCAGAGAAGCGACCGCAAAAAGGAGTCCGAAAAGCAGCAGGATGCAGCTTCCGATCCACCAGTTATTCAGCACCGAAATATTCCTCCCCTGCACGTATATCTCGTTCCATCTGTGCCTTCAATTCTTCCACTGAAGAAAATTTCTGTTCTGCACGGCAGAATCTGCGCAGACTGACCTGCGCTTCCTGGCCATACAGATCCCCCTTTATATTATACAGATAGGTTTCTACACCCAAAAAACTTCCATCCACGGTCGGCTTATATCCAATATTCGTGACACCATGACAGTCCCGACCGCCAATCGTCACATCACTGTAATAAACACCCGGCTGCGGCAATAATTTTCGGCTCTCCGGGATCAGATTGATCGTCGGCATGCCGATTCGTCTGCCAAGCTGCTTTCCATGTCGAACCACCCCGCTGACCGGATAAGCACAGCCCAAAAGTTCCTGCACCAGTTCCATATCTGAAGCCTCCAGAGCTTCTTTGATATAGGTGCTGCTGATCTCCCGGCTTCCATAACATTCCTTGGCCAAAACAATTAGTGTGAAACCATATTTTTCCTGAAGCGCTTCCAGCAGCTTCACATCACCGCTCCGTTTGCAGCCAAA
>CAZEPO010000421.1:0-1021 GCA_964514125.1 uncultured Lachnospiraceae bacterium | reverse complement strand
TCCTGCGGCAGTTCAAAATAAAAATCAGATGTTTTCATAGTATATCTTATCCTGTTCTTTTATTATCCATTGATCATCTGCGAGGTCTGCAATTGAAACAGCACAGTTTCCGGGTACCCCGCCTCCCCAGAATTCATTGAGATCACCATGCCTGATATTCAGCTGCATGGAACGCACAGCAGCTCCATGGGTGGATACCAGAATCGTCTTATCCAGCCATTCGGTTTTGGTTTTCAGTTCTTCCAGAAATGCCTTTGTCCGCACACAAAGGTCGCAGATACTCTCTCCGCCTTTCTGCGGTTCATACTGTCCCGGATCATAGAAAAAGTTGTAAAAAGATGCATCGGTAATTTCTCCGTCTACATTGCGCACCTGTCCACCTTCCATAACACCGAAGCCGATCTCCATGATCCGTTCGTCCTCGATCACCGGAATCTGCCGGTCTCCAAGCACCAGTCTGGCTGTCTCGACCGCTCTGGATAACGGACTGGTGATCACAAGGTCAAATGGAATCTCCTTCAGTGCTTCTCCTGTCACACGGGCAAGCTGACGACCTTTCTCGTTGAGTGGAATGTCGGTCTGCCCCTGAAGGCGCAGTTCTTTGTTCCAGTCAGTCTCTCCGTGTCTTAAAATATATAATCTCATCGGTAAATCTCCCTGATTGGTACTGTCTGTGACAAAAATCTGCATCTGGTCACAGCACCTTTTTATTGCCTTATTTATAATAACGCATAAAAAGGGATGTTGCAAGATTTACAGCATCCCTTCCACTATTTTTCAGTTTTCAGCCTTCTTATGAACGGATTTCGATTCCCATCTGCTCCAGACCATTCCAGATCTTCTTCATAGCAGCTGTAATGTCAGCCTCTTCCAATGTACGATCCTTTGCACGGAATACAATAGAATATGCCATAGATTTGAATCCTTCCTTGATCTGTGAACCTTCATAAATATCAAACAGGGTACAGCCTTCCAGAATCTTGCCGCCTCTCTGATTGATCATCTCTTCAATCTGTCCTGC
>CAZEPO010000420.1:0-1028 GCA_964514125.1 uncultured Lachnospiraceae bacterium | reverse complement strand
CAGTTGGCTAGAGCACACGGTTCATACCCGTGGTGTCGAGGGTTCAAATCCCCCTTCCGCTACTTGAAGAGTCGAAGATTACTTGAATAAGTGGTTTTCGGCTTTTTTTTTCAACAAGTTCAAAGAGATGATACGAGGAAGAACAGGAGGCATATATGCGAGTTGGTATGGGTTATGACGTGCATCGTCTGGTAGAAGGTCGAAAACTGATCATGGGCGGCGTAGAGATTCCTTATGAAAAGGGACTTCTCGGACACTCTGATGCAGATGTTTTGCTGCATGCGATCATGGATGCACTTTTGGGTGCAGCAGCACTTGGAGATATTGGCAAACATTTTCCGGATACGGATGAGCGATACAAAGGAATTTCCAGTATTACACTTTTGGAGCATGTGGGTGCATTGCTGGAAGAACATGGATTTCTGATTGAAAATATCGATGCGACGATCATTGCACAGCGTCCGAAAATGCGTCCGCATATTGATACGATGCGTGAGAATATCGCAGAAGCGCTGAAGATTGACAGCAGCCGCGTCAATGTGAAGGCAACGACCGAGGAAGGACTTGGCTTTACCGGAACCGGAGAGGGAATCTCCTCGCAGGCAATCTGTCTGCTGCAGCCTTATATGGATCTGATCGCAGATGACAGAATGCAGGCTGGCTGTCCGGGCTGCGGCGGCTGTGGACACAGTGAAGCGGAGTGATCGGGCTTTGCAGAAGAATGGCAGAGTGATGAGCGAAAAATGCTGCGGATACAACGAGGCTATCTAGCGGTATTTGTGGAGGAAATGCAGAATGCAGATCAGAAAATTGGACAGGCAGGAGCACGAAAAAACGCGTAAACTTTATGAAACGGTATTTTCTGAGGATTCCAAAGAGTTTGTAGACTATTATTACGAATGGAAGACCAGAGATAATCTTATTTTTGTCGCAGAAGATGAGAATGGAATCCATGCCATGCTGCATCTGAATCCGTTTGAGGTATATGTTGAGGGTAAAATCGAAAGACTTCATTATATCGTAGCGGT
>CAZEPO010000419.1:0-1030 GCA_964514125.1 uncultured Lachnospiraceae bacterium | reverse complement strand
GTTTCTGCAGCAGAAGCTCGCAGAGGCTTCCAAAGCAACGACACTCGCAACTTTGTCCAAGGATTATGATGTATTGGTAGTCAGTGATACAGACGAAACGCTAACGAGGGACAAGATTAGAAAACTGACAATAGAAGGAATAGATGAGGAAGGTCAGAAAGTAGATGTGCCGGTTTCCAAACTGGTGGAGTTTCAGAATACAGAAGGCTTTTCTTCTATCAGCAGAGAAGCACAGACACGTTATATTACTGTGACGGCAGAGATTGCAGATTCCTACAATATCGGTCTGGTAGCCGCAGAGGTGCAGAAGGTACTCGATACTTATGAGGTGCCAGATGGATACAGTGTGGAAATGGCAGGAGAAGATGAAACGATCAACGAAGCGATGGAGCAGGTACTTAAGATGCTGGCACTTGCGGTTGCATTTATGTATCTGATCATGGTTGCGCAGTTCCAGTCGCTGCTCTCACCGTTCATCGTCATGTTTACGATCCCACTGGCATTTACAGGCGGATTTTTGGCACTGTATCTGTCAGACAGCCCGGTCAGTGTCATTGCCATGATTGGTTTTGTCATGCTCTCCGGAATTATCGTAAATAATGGTATTGTGCTGGTTGATTATATCAATCAGATGCGCAGGGAAGGCATGGACAAAAAAGAGGCAATCATAGAATCTGGCAGAACCAGACTTCGTCCGATCATCATGACGGCATTGACGACCATTCTTGGACTTCTTCCGCTGGCATATGGATCTGGCATGGGTGCTGATATGGTACAGCCGATGGCGGTCGTTACGGTAGGTGGTCTGGTTTACGGTACTTTGCTGACATTGTTTGTAGTTCCGTGTATTTATGATTTGTTGAACCGTAATAAGAGTATGGTCGAAGATGAAATTTGATCTGCTTTCTAAAAAATTCTGACAATAATAAAAAACCAAAAAACTGTAAAATGTTGTACCAGAAAAGAAAGTGTGCTAGAATACAGAAAAGTAAAACTCGATAGAAAGAGAGAACAGAAAGCAGTATGACAA
>CAZEPO010000418.1:0-1040 GCA_964514125.1 uncultured Lachnospiraceae bacterium | reverse complement strand
TGACCGGTATTCCCATTTCTTTCTATTCTCCTTAGAATGATAGCTGTTCAGAACATAGCCGTTCAGAGCCGCACCTCGAAAACACAATATAATCTGAACGGTTACACAAAATCGATCACGACTAATTCCGCCGGATTGTTGATGCGGATCGGTATCGTATGGCTTCCAAGCCCCGCGCTGACGATCAGCTTTTTGTCTTCCAGCTTGTACAGACCGCGGTCGTATTTCGGAAAGATCCGCATCTGCGGACTGATCACACCGCCCAAAAACGGCAGCCGTACGATTCCGCCATGCAGATGTCCAGACAGCGTTAAGTCAGCGCCCCAACCGGCATATGCATCAAAAAATGCCGGATGGTGTGCCAGCAGAACATGAAACAGCTTTTCTTCCGGTTTGCCCAGCGTCTCCTCAATCTGGCTGCTTTCCAATGTACGGCGGCTGCGTCTTCGAAAATACTCCGCTGGAAGCTCATATCCCCAGATTCGCAGCTTCAATCCACAGATTTCTATCGTTTTGCCTGTATTCTCCAAAAGATTGACACCAAGACTTCGGATCCGCTCTGTATATTGCTCATAATGATCCCCATATTTGGCCGGATTGATCTTCATGCGATGCTCATGATTGCCATTGCCATAAAAAACCGGATATTTTCTGGTCAGCTCATCCATCAGTTCAACAGCTGCCTCCATCTGCGGCTCTGCTTCTGCTGTCAGCATATCTCCACCCACAAAAACTACTTCCGGCTTTTCATTGCGAATCTCCGAAAGCAGTCTGCTGTTCTTTTCTCCATAGCTCACATTATGCAAATCACTCAAAAAAACGGCTGAAAACGGTCGGTTCGGACCATGATGTGTTTCTCCTGTCCGTACCTTATACCGCACCACCTTAAAATCTGCCATGCGTATTTGTCCTTTCAAACTCTGTGACCGCCTGCCACGGTCATCCATATCTTATTATTCTATCACATTTTCATTCTTCTGAAAAGTATACTTTTTTGCAAACAGGACGCCATGAACATAATAAAAACGATGTTCTGCTAA
>CAZEPO010000417.1:0-1040 GCA_964514125.1 uncultured Lachnospiraceae bacterium | reverse complement strand
AACTGATTTTCCCAGATTGCAAATGGCAGTTTTGCCAGATACTGCATGACTCTCGCTTCCACATCTTCTGCACTGATCTTGTGCGCAGTCTGCCGGATTGACGGATTGCGTGCCATAAAGAAGTCCGGTATTCCAATGAACTCGCGCAGCACTCTGCCGCAGCCAAAATAATTCATCGGAGAATCCCATTCCTCCCCTTGCAGATATTTTGTGCAGTCACACCAGTGCTCTGCCAAAATATAGGCCTCCGGATTCTCTTCCCGGATACTTTGTCGAATCGCAGGCCACAGTTCCCGATCCAGCTGCACCTGATCATTTCTGCCAAACACATCTGCCACATCAAATCGCCAGCCATCGATACAATAGGGCGGCTTCAGCCATTTTTTCAGTACAGAATCCTGCGCGCGATAGATCAGATCCCGCAGTGCTTCAGACTGATAATTGAGCGTCGGCAAACTGTCATAGCCTTCCCAGCCGTGATAATTCTGCGCTTCATCAAAAAAGAAAAACTCCCGCTCTTTGCAGTCCGGATTCTGATAAGCGCCCTGTGATTTGTCCCAAAACTGGGCTTCTTTGTTGAACCAGCGGTGTTCTGAACCGACATGGTTGATCGAAATATCCAGAATCAGTTTCATATCGTTCGCATGAAGTGCCTCGGCAAGCTCCGCCAGCGCTTCATCTCCGCCAAAGTGCGGATCGACATGAAAATAATCCATGCAGTCGTACTTATGAACGGAAGGCGCCCGAAAAATAGGATTCAGATACAACGCAGTAACTCCAAGCTCCTTCAAATACGGGATTTTCTCTTTGATACCTTCCAGATCTCCGCCGGAAAAATCAAGGGAATACCCTTTTTGATACGGCAGCGGTGCCTCCTCCCAATCGGTTCTGCGGATTGTCGGGTGTCCCTGGTAAGTGTACTCTCCGTCCTGCACATCGTTGTCCGGATTGCCGTTGCAGAAACGTTCCGGAAAAATCTGATAAAACACCGCCTTTTTCACCCAGGAAGGCTGATGATAATCGCTCAGCAGGACAAAATC
>CAZEPO010000416.1:0-1043 GCA_964514125.1 uncultured Lachnospiraceae bacterium | reverse complement strand
TCTACCGCTTCCGGGTTATTGATCGTACCATCTTCGTTCATGTCAACTTCTTCAGCAAAAGCTGCTGTTCCACATCCAAGAACCATTGTTCCAACCAGTAACATAGAAAGTAACTTTTTCTTCATAAAAATAGTCCTCCTGTTAATTTTCTGCACCAAAACCGCTGTATCAAATCAGTTTTTCACGCATTTTTAACCCAGCATTTTGTTACATGATTTTCTGTATTTTTAGTTCTTTTTGGCTTTTTCACTATTAGCAGCGCGCGTTGTTTTCGTTTAATTAACCATTTATGAGTTTATAATACCTGTGTTTTTCGTTTTTTTCAATAACTTTTCATTTGGTCTATATATTTTATATATGCAATTTGTTTTTACTACAATAATTATGTAGCAAAAAGCGCATTCCTATTTTTTTATATACATTTTGCACAACAATTAAGATTTTTTTACGCAATCCGCAAAAAAAGGCTCTGTCATTCTACCGGAACAACAGAGCCTTCTTTTTCATCTTCCACGTTTTATGAATCGAAATCCACATGATACTTTGCATCACCGTCATGAATTTCTACATAATGCAGATCAAATTCTTCATCCATGATCTTCATACAACCATGATAGGACAGAGTTTCACTTTTTTTGATCAGAAACAGATATGTGCCATTCTCCTTCTCATCTGCTTCCGCGCTGACGTCTTCATAAAATTCCCGTCCATCGATCTCGCCCGGATAACCGGCAGCTTTTATTTTTTCTTCGATCATATTGTAAAGTTCGTTCATCGTTTTTCCTTTCTATTTGACATCTTGCAATTTAAGTTTTATTCTACTACTGAAACTGTAAATCCACAAGCAAAATATAGGTCAGGGTTATTCTTATGTTTACATTCGATCTTCTTCAATGCGGACTTGTCATTTTATGCCTGATGGTTGCCGGCGAATGGATTTCCCGCAGGCTGAAAGCCGCTGTTCCATCCATCTTAGTCTCATCGGTTCTGTTCCTTCTGCTGTTCTGGTGCGGTATCATTCCGCAGGATCTTATCGCAGCTTC
>CAZEPO010000415.1:0-1044 GCA_964514125.1 uncultured Lachnospiraceae bacterium | reverse complement strand
CTGTATCTGTGGTCACGCCACTACAAAATCAAATATGCGTTTCTGGAAGGCATGCTGATCTTTCAGCAGACAGAGGGCGGCCGCTATACGTCCTTTCCAAAGGGTGAGCAGACCAATCTGAAAAAGGTACTGGATGCGCTGATCAGCTGGTATGAGGAGCATGATCTGGAGTTTCATCTGATGAATGTGACGCCGCAGCAGTTTGAAATTTTGGAACAACTGTATCCGGGCAGATTTACGATCGAATACGACCGTGATGTGGCAGACTATGTATACGAGGTCGAGAAGCTGATCAATCTTTCCGGTAAAAAATACCATGGCAAAAAGAATCATATCAACAAGTTCAAAAAGACTTATGCGAACTGGTCTTATGAGTCATTGACAAAAGAAAATGCAGAAGAATGTTTTCAAATGGCACTGAAGTGGAGAAATGCGAATGGCTGTGATGAAAATGTGGAAAAAAATGCAGAAATGTGTGTAACCCTCAATTCCCTGCGTCTGCTGGAGGAACTGAACCTGCGCGGCGGGCTGCTGCGTGCGGACGGCGAGGTGGTCGCATTTTCAATCGGAGAGCCGGTCTGCAGTGACACGATGGTGGTTCACATCGAGAAGGCATTCGCAGATGTGCCAGGCGCATATCCGATGATCAATCAGCAGTTTTTGATCCATGAAGCGTCGGAATATCAGTATGTGAACCGCGAAGAAGATACCGGAGACGAAGGACTCCGCCAGGCCAAGGAATCCTATAAGCCGGCATTTCTGCAGGAAAAAGGACTGGTATCGTTCCGAAAAGACTGAGAACAGAGGCAAAGGATATTTTACTGTACCGAATGAGGAGGAAACGATGAGAGACTGGGAGAAAAATGTAAGAAAAGTAGTTCCGTATGTACCGGGTGAACAGCCAAAACGAAAAGACATCATCAAACTGAACACAAACGAAAATCCCTATCCGCCCTCTCCGCGCGTCGCAGAGGTGCTTCAGAAGATGACGACAGATCCGATGCGCCGTTATCCGGATCCGACCTGTGACTGTCTGGTACAGGC
>CAZEPO010000414.1:0-1048 GCA_964514125.1 uncultured Lachnospiraceae bacterium | reverse complement strand
GAGAACAGCAGTAGTAGCAGTTTCTTTCAGTACATCAATTTTGGTAACTGGATTCAGGATACCTGCGTTGATACGGTCGATATAGATCGGTTTGAAACGGTTGCAGCCGTGGCTTTCAATACCGCGTTTGTCACTTGCCAGAAGAACATCTGCACAAAGTCTTGCGTCTTCCTCTGGAAGTCCGACCTTTTTAAATACTTCTGTCATAAAGTCATCGATCAGTTTCCAATCTACATAAGGTCTGTTGTCAGTTTGCATTTTTCTTCCTCCTTGTGTTGAATAAAAATAAAAATGCGACGTAAAACAGACACGTTTCAGTGTCATTACGTCGCATCTCTTCTCACTCATGCAAAACTATTTTATTTTTTTCAATATAACATTTGAAACGTCTGACGTCAAGAAAAATATGAAAATTGTTGAAAAATAAAGCGAAAAAAACAGGAGAAAGAAATATACTTGTTATTTTGTTGAAAAAATAAAAAGCCTATTGCTTTCTTTTGTACAATATGATAAAATGAAAAAAACAAGCAGTGAATAACAGAATAAAATTCGTACAGAGATTGGGAGAGTACAGGAACGGCAATACACAATAGAAATATTGTCTTTTTGAAGTACTTTCTTTTTTTGGCTATTTTTGGCAGTTTGGCTGCTTTGTGTTTTGGCGGAGGTTCTTATTAAATATGGAAAAACCCAGTTTTTTTGAATTGATTGAAGCGAACCCAGTGATTGCTGCGGTGAAGGACGAAGAAGGTCTGAATATCTGCTGTGCCTGTGAGGAGATCAAGGTGGTCTTTGTATTGTACGGCGATATATGCAGCATTGCAAAGATTGTCCAGCGGATCAAGCAGGCAGATAAGATTGCTATGGTTCATGTGGATCTGATGGAGGGGCTGAGCGGAAAAGAAGTAGTCGTTGATTTTATCAAAGCACATACGCAGGCAGACGGTATTATTTCTACGAAGTACGGATTGATCAAGCGTGGTAAGGAGCTGGGACTTTATACGACGCTCCGCACATTTATTCTGGACTCTATGTCATATGAGAATGT
>CAZEPO010000413.1:0-1048 GCA_964514125.1 uncultured Lachnospiraceae bacterium | reverse complement strand
GCATGCCTTCCAGAAACGCATATTTGATTTTGTAGTGGCGTGACCACAGATACAGATTGGCAAATGTATCCTCACAGCTTCGGCTGTTGCATGCGCGAAAATACTGATCGATCAACGCTTTATCATCCAGTTCCGGTCGTTTTAATTCAATTTCCATAGATTCTCACTTTTCTTTTTATTTCTTTCTTATTTCACAGGTATTCCTGCCTCAGCCGCGGTACAGCTTTGCGTATGCACCATCAAGTGCCAGCAATTCCTCATGTGTCCCCTGTTCCTCGATGCCCTGATCCGTCAAAACAAGGATCTTGCCTGCATTCTTGATCGTGGAAAGACGATGGGCGATGACAAACGTGGTTCTGCCTTTTGCCAGCTTCTCCATCGACTGCTGCACGATTTTTTCACTCTCATTGTCCAGCGCAGAGGTCGCCTCATCAAAAATCAGGATTGCCGGATTTTTCAAAAATACACGCGCGATCGACAGACGCTGCTTCTGCCCTCCAGACAGTTTTACACCGCGCTGGCCGATGTCTGTGTGATAGCCATCCGGCAGCTGCATGATAAATTCGTGTGCATTGGCAAGTTTTGCCGCTGCGATTACTTCCTCATCCGTCGCATCCGGCTTGCCGTAACGGATGTTTTCCATGATATTTTCTGCAAACAGATAGACATCCTGCTGCACGATACCGATCTGTCTGCGCAGGTCAGTCAGCCGCATTTTGCGGATATCCACTCCATCCAGCAAAATCCGTCCGGCATCCACATCATAAAAACGCGGGATCAGACTGCAGAGCGTCGTCTTGCCGCCGCCTGAGGATCCTACAATCGCCAGATAATCGCCTGCATTGACCTGCAGATTGATATGACTGAGTACCGTATCCTGCTTTTCTTCGTAGCGGAACGATACATCCTCGAATGTTACTTCGCCCCGCACGCTCTCGACTGCCACAGCATCCGGTGCATCCTGAATATCCGGCTGCACCTCCATGATCTCCAGAAAGCGTTCGTAGCCGGAATATCCATTCTGGAACTGTTCCGTGAAGTTGATCAG
>CAZEPO010000412.1:0-1052 GCA_964514125.1 uncultured Lachnospiraceae bacterium | reverse complement strand
ATTCAGAAGTAAAAAAAGACCACCGCACCAGCAGCTGTCTGCTGAAGCAATGGTCTATTCCTATACCTCTGTCTTATTTTTCTGCTTCCTTCCGCAAAAAGGAAAGAAATGCTTCGACTCCGCCTCCGATGTTCTCTACCTTCTCCGGCCGTTCGCCCGGCACTTCTGATACATCAAAGAACGCTCCGTCTTTCGTCTGGTCTGTCAGCATAAAGCTGTCACTGCCAAAGATCCCCGGTTCAATGCCGACATACTCATCGCCCCAGAATGCACAGTCCTCTGCCCTGATCCCAAACTCGGTCTGCAGCTTATTCAGGATCACATTGACATTGTCGCTCTTGCTGGAAATGCCGACTTCGAGGTACTTGGCATCGCAGGTCGGCACCACACGGATACCATGTTTTTCTCCGATCTGTACCGCCAGGTCGATCAGGCTCTGAAGACCGCCGTCGATCCCATGTGCCTGCATCGTTTCCCGGAGCAGATCCAGCTCACTCGCCTGCATGAACAGGTTTGTGCCGCGGTTTTCATTGACCATCAGATCGATCTTGCAGTAGTTCGGTCTGCTGAATACGATGTCCGTCTCATAGCCATACTGTGCCAGCAGGTGCTGATGGATCTCAAAACAGATCTGATGGATCAGGAGCAGCTGCTCTTTCTCCGGTATCTCGTCCTGGAACACATAGGCATGGCCATCTTTGTCAAATGCATAATCGTAAGCCCCGCGGCCGAGGCCCAGATACAGATTGCTCAGTTCTTCTTTTGTAAACAGTTCTTCCAGCCTGCCCTGCGCAAGGTTTTCGATCGTGGTTCCGCTGACGATCACCAGCTTGATCCCTTTCCCGAGCAGCGGCTTCATCGCTGCGACCGCGGCATCAGCCGGAGCGCGGCGGGACAGGACGGCTGTTCCGTCCCAGTCAAAAAAGATTGCCTTGTAGTTTTTCAAATCTTCTCCCTCCATCTATCCAAAGCAAATATGTAATCCGCTTCGTTCTCTCTAAATAAGTCCTTTTATTCCCAATGATATCTCACACCGGTTTTCTGCTGCTGTG
>CAZEPO010000411.1:0-1056 GCA_964514125.1 uncultured Lachnospiraceae bacterium | reverse complement strand
GAGCTATCCGAAGATCATGGAGCTGATCCAGATGATCCCGTATGTGGTAACTCTGGTAGGTCTGGCAGTATTCAGCTATATCGTAATGAAACGTAAAGAGAAACTGAGCGGAAAGTAGGAGCTTTTACAGTTTAAGAAAGGATGAATGTCATGAGTAATTTACAGCCGCATATTCGTTGTACCACTGAGGACGCAGCAGCTTACGCAATTTTGCCGGGCGACCATCAGAGAGTCGGACGCATCAAAGAATTTTTGACAGATGCAAAAGAAATCGCATTCAACAGAGAGCACAGAAGTGTCTGCGGATACTACAAAGGGGTTAAGGTGATGGCTGTTTCCACAGGTATGGGTGGTCCGTCTACCGCAATCGCAATTGAAGAACTCGCAAATGTTGGTGTTAAGGCAATGATCCGAATCGGCAGCTGCGGTGCACTTCGCCCAGGCATCAAGCTTGGTGATCTGGTAATCGTCAACGGTGCAGTCAGAGATGACGGTGCATCCAAAGGTTATGTGGATCTGGCTTATCCGGCTGTTCCGGATACAGAGCTGATGTTTGATGTCATCGAAGCATCCAAAGAACAGGGTTTTCCGTATCACATCGGACTTGGCAGAAGCCATGACTGTCTGTACAGTGACCAGAAAGAGGCGCTGAATGAATATTGGGGTGCAAGAGATGTACTTGGTTCTGACATGGAGACAGCGACACTCTTCGTTGTAGGCAGACTGCGCGGCATCAAGACAGCATCTATTCTGAATAATGTAGTAGAAGTTCAGGGAAGCCTGAAAGATGAGATCAACAGCTATGTGAATGGCGAATCCGCAGTAGCAGAGGGTGAGAAACGTGAAATCCTCGCTGCACTGGAAGCATTCGTAGCATATGATAAAGCACATCAGGCATAATGAAGTTCAGCAAATAGATTAGAAAAAATCCAGAGCATTATTACTGCTCTGGATTTTTTGCAACTTACAAGTAATTACAGAACGCCATGTGTGGAAAGAAAAATACGTCCTACGGACTGATTCAGAAGCAAAAGAAAGTATACTTTATTGTAAATA
>CAZEPO010000410.1:0-1061 GCA_964514125.1 uncultured Lachnospiraceae bacterium | reverse complement strand
GCTATCAGTTTTCATGCAGACTCAGCAATGGCTCTGAAAACAGCGAAAAATATGTATTCGTTGATGTTTATGTCGGGGAACATATTTCTGTTACGCCTTCGACCCAGCAAACGTTTTCAATCAAATCAGGTGAATCGGTGACAATGGCTTTCTGGGCTTCTTCCAATATACCTGATGATACATTGACTTACCGATGGTCTTTTACAGCATACGACGAAACAATGCAGGCACTCTTAGGCAATTATTCTGATTCCCTGACTGTGACTCCTTCCAAGACCGGAACCTACAGCTGTACAATCATAAGTGCAAAAGGGAAAAAGCTGTCTGGAACGAAAGAAGAAGCGCTGTCTGAAACGATTCACTTTCAGGTATCTGTGGACAGTGGTCTGAGCGCGGACGAGGATCAGGTGATCGTCAATGGGGAGATTGGTTCCGAGGTGACACTTCACGTTTCAGCAGTATCCGATTCATCGAAAGCGCTTACCTATCAGTGGTATCATCATATAAAAGAAGGTTCACAGTATATCTTAACTCAGATTGCTGATGCTGGGCAGGACACTTATAAGCCCATCGTATCAGCCGATTATACAAAAAATTATTATTTGTGCCGGATAAGTGATGGCTGCAATCAAGTTGAATGCAGTTTTTATGTTATTCCAAATCAAAAACTGCGGGTTCTCACGACTGCTGCAGAGCGGACAAAAACAGTTCATCCTGGAAGTACGGTCGTACTGCAAGCTTCCGCCTGTACAGATGCAAGCACCGATTATGGAACTGTCCGATATGTATGGGATCTGACACCACACGGCAAGGAAGATATCGTCGCTAACGCAATTAGAATCAAAAATATCAAAAAAAGCGGCACTTATACCTGTGTGGTAAGTGATAATTTTCATACCGAAGAGATTACATTTACCGTTCAGGTGATCGATGAATGCAGCTGGGACAATGGTACAATTACAAAAGAACCTACCTGTACTGAAAAAGGCACACTTGTCCGTACCTGCACCATCTGTCAAGCCACCAAAGAAGAAACGCTGCCTATAAATAATAATCATTCC
>CAZEPO010000409.1:0-1066 GCA_964514125.1 uncultured Lachnospiraceae bacterium | reverse complement strand
CCCTCCATCGGGGCAAGGTAAAATCTCATCTTTACATACTCTCTACTGCTGCACGCTCAATCGGGAATCCCGCTTTGTACAGCTCGATAAACTGATCAAAGCCTGCCACGTCTGCCGGGTCCGGTTTCATCTCGAAGCCTGCATCTGCACCGAATACACTCTCATTCAGGAAGTGTGCCAGTGTCTCATCCGCCTTTTTGTTGACCATATAAGATGCCAGCAGTGCAATACCCCACGCGCCGCCTTCTCCTGCTGTCTCCATAACAGATACCGGAGAGTTGATCGCTGCTGCAAGGATACTCTGTCCAACGCCTTTGGTCTTGAACAGACCGCCATGGCCGAGGATCTTGTCGATCTGAACGTTCTCATTCTTCATCAGAAGGTCAAAGCCTGTCTTGAGCGCGCCAAGAGAAGTGTACAGATGTACACGCATAAAGTTGGCAAGTGTAAATTTGCTGTCCGGTCTGCGGGCAAACAGCGGACGGCCTTCATCAAAGCCTGTGATATGCTCGCCTGAGAAGTAGTTGTATGCGAGCAGACCGCCACAGTCCTTGTCACCTTCCAGTGCCTTATTATAAAGTGTGCCGAACAGTTTGTTCATATCCACTTCCATGCCCATTGCTTCCATAAATTCTTTAAAAAGATTTACCCATGCATTCAGGTCAGAAGTACAGTTGTTGCAGTGAACCATCGCTACCAGATCACCGCTCGGTGTCGTAACCATATCGATCTCCGGATAAGCTTTGGAAAGATCTTTTTCCAGAACGATCATACCGAATACAGAAGTACCTGCGGATACATTTCCGGTACGCACTTCTACGCTGTTGGTCGCTGCCATACCAGTACCTGCATCACCTTCCGGCGGGCAGATCGGAATACCTGCTTTGAGCTTCCCGGAAACATCCAGCTTCTTCGCACCTTCCTCAGTCAGAACACCTGCATCCTGTCCTGCCATAAGGCATTCCGGAAGAATATCTTCGAGTTTCCAGTCATAGCCCTTCGGTGCGATCAGCTCGTCAAATTTGGCGATCATCTCTTTGTTGAAATCTCTGGTGTTGATATCGAT
>CAZEPO010000408.1:0-1067 GCA_964514125.1 uncultured Lachnospiraceae bacterium | reverse complement strand
AGAAAGGAGCACTATGAAATCTTCCAAAAGATATCTTGTATGGCTGCTGACAGCGATGCTGGGTGTATCATCGGCAGCACAGCTTTCGGTGTATGCACAGGAAAACATAGATCAGGAATCTTCCTGTGATAAAGATTCGAGCGATTCAGTCAGTCAGTCGGGAATCGGATTGGCAGACGGCGTATATACACCGGATCATTTTTCATGGTCCGGCGGATCGGGACGTGCGGATATCACCTGCTCTGAAATCACGGTTTCTGATGGACAGGCTTATGCGACAATCGTGTTTGGCAGTCCCAATTATGGCTATGTAAAAGTGGACGGTGAGGAATACCTTCCAACTTATGATGAGAATACCTCCAGCTTTACCATTCCGATCACATTGAATGAGAACAATACGATCATTGGCATGACGACTGCAATGTCAGCTGCTCATGAAATTACGTATACGATTTATGTATCTCTTGCTGCAGCAGAGGGAGCTGGAACAGAAACAAATAAAGCAGGGGATGATGCACCAGAACTGATCGGGCTTGCCTTTGAATCAAAAGAACCGATCGAAGCAGCGGAATATTTCCGCATGTATCATTATGAGCAGGACGTTACCTTGATCGAGGTGGATCAGACGGCCGGATCAGAGCTGGAAAATGCAAAGCCTTTGCGCTATCTGATCGCAGCGGAAGAGGCGGAGATCCCAGTTACGCTGGAAAATGAGATGATCGTGATCCGTACTCCGGCAGAAAGCATCTATACCGATTCGGAGCAGGCATTGGAACAGCTGAACGAACTCGGACAGGGGGAACGGGTGACCGTATATAATGAGACTTCCGGTTCCAAACCGGATTACAAAGAACTGGTCGTGAACCAATGTGATCTGGCTATTCTTAACGATGCAGGTCTGAAAGACACGTCGGAGCTTTTGGATGAGATTACGCAGCGACTGACGACACTTGGAATTCCGGCTCTGGTGGATTACTCTGGGCAGGAGAAAACAGAGCAGGCAAAAGCAGAATGGCAGAAGGTCTATGCTGCGATTCTGGGAAGTCAGGAAATATCGTCAGATGCTA
>CAZEPO010000407.1:0-1068 GCA_964514125.1 uncultured Lachnospiraceae bacterium | reverse complement strand
GACCGAACAGATTTTTATAAAATTGTTTTGATTGCTCAATATCTTTCACAACAATCAGAATGTTCTTTAATTTCATTGTCTAACACCTCTAAATAAATCCAGACTTGCAAGAACAGCTTCAAACCTCGATAATCGATTTTCAAATCATCTTCTGCAGTTCTTTTTCTGCCTGTTCGTAATTCTGAAACCAGATGGCATTCATTCCATATTGGCGGGCACCCTCCACGTTCTTTTGGCTGTCGTCCAAAAAAACACAGTTTTGCGGTTCCAGCTGAAAGCGCTCTGCCAATTCTGCATAGATATATTTCTGCGGTTTCAAAAGCTTTACTTCATAAGAGAACAAGCCGCCATCCATATACTTCATGAAATCCATATATTTCTTCGACTGCTCATAGGACCATTCCCCGTAATTAGAAAGATAAAGCACTCTGTAACCTTTCTCTTTTAAGGACTTGACCCACTGCAGTGCATAATCATACGGCTCAACGGTATCATAAAGCGTATTGTAGACTGCCGTTACAAGTTCACTGTATTCCGGCAGTCTTTCCAAAAATCGATGCAGAGCCTCTTCCTTTGTCAAAACACCCCGATCTACTTCTGCCCAGTCAGCATGCTCAAACATGCCTTCTCTCAATGCTGTGATCGCTTCTGCAGATGCCCCCAATTGTTTCAAATGGCTCTCCCAGTCGAATTTCAACAGGACTCTGCCCAAATCAAATATAATCGTATCTATCATATCCTATTCTCCCTGATCCATGCTTCCAGTTTTTCCAGCGTCTGCGTTCCATCTGCTGTCCAAAAACGATAATTGAAAACCTGGCACTGCTCTCGTATCCATTCTGCAAACAGCACATCGCGTGCCATCCAGTTGGCAAATGCCTGCTCCTGATCTGAACATCCCCGCAGCATCTGCATTGCCCAATCTCTTTTTCGATAATGACTGATCTGAAATTCTTTGACTGCTGTCATACAAATATAACGCCGTCTGGAAATGCCTGCTGCCTGCATCAGTTCCGGAAGAAGCGCTGCTCCCTCCAGAATCAGTCCACGCTCCAAATGAGCAGCAGG
>CAZEPO010000406.1:0-1071 GCA_964514125.1 uncultured Lachnospiraceae bacterium | reverse complement strand
AGTGATTCAAGCAGAAACACAACGATACAGCAGGCAGCGGCTACCGGGAAGAGTCCGGCACCGCACCACGCCAGAATGATGCCGACGATAAGTGCAGCGGCACCTGCAATCGGGGAAGCAGTAGCGTCTACGATGGCAGGGAAGGTCATGACAGCCAGTGTGATATAAGGTACATAGTACAGAAAAGACTGTATAAATTGATTTTTGATCTGTTTGCGGATCAGGGTGAGCGGCACTACGCGGATCGCATAGGTGACGAGCACCATGATCAGGATATAGAGATAGGTGTTATGCGTCATGTTCTGTTTCCTCCTCTGGTTTGATCGGGAATAAAGCAGCTGCGGCAGCTGAGAGAACAACTGTCAGCAGCAGGATACGAGTACCGTCTGACATCGCTGAGAGCATCGGGAGTACCGACGCGGCATAGCTGGCAGCAAAACTGAGCAGTACGAAACCTGCGATGACTTTGTTGTGGCGTGCCGGCGGAATGATGATCGCCAGAAACATACCAAAGAGTGCAACACTCAGCGCACTGACGATCCGGGCTGGCAGCTGATTGCCGGCGATGATGCCAAGTGCGGTGCCGAGTGCCCAGCACGGCGAAGCCAGCAGCAATGCACCGTAAGAATAGACCGGATTCAGATTTCCGGGACGCGCGATCGAGATGCCGAAGATCTCATCGGTGATGCACAATCCAAGCAGCATACGTTTGATCAGAGAGGTATTCGATGAGAGACGCTGACTCAGGGCGCAGCTCATCAGAAGATAACGTATGTTGATGACTGCGGATACCAGAGCGACCTCAAGGTAAGAGGCATTGGCTGCGATCAGAGAGAATACGGCGTATTCTCCGGCAGAGGCATTGGTAAAAAGACTGGCAAAGAAGCCCTGAATGGCAGTCAGTCCGGCGCCTCTGGCAGCGATACCAAGCGAAAAGGAAACGGCGAAATAGCCGATTCCGATCGGGATACCGTCACGGAATCCCTGAAAAAGAACGGTTGAGTTTTTTGTTTGGGTTTTCATTTGTAAATCCACCTTATTTGGAATAATGATCGTACCTGTCTGTACTTG
>CAZEPO010000405.1:0-1077 GCA_964514125.1 uncultured Lachnospiraceae bacterium | reverse complement strand
ATCCGCCGTGATGTGCAGAACAGACTGGCAGAGAACCGCACTGTGCGCAGACCGAGACTGTTTGAACACTGAAAGCATAGAATAGCACAGAATAGTGCTGAAAAAGATTGACAGTCTGCTGTCGGAATGCTAAGATACAAGGACATCAGCTTATTTTGAGGGAGTAGTTAGCATAGGAATATGTGGCAAGTCAACATACTGACCGTTTGGTCTGGCTTGTCTTAAATAGCGAGACTCATGTGTAACTGTTTTATTAGTTATGCGTGGGGCTCGCTTTTTTGTGCGCGAATCAAGGACTGACTTATGTGGACTGTCTTTTCAGAAGAGCTGAATGGAAGTAATGATGCATAAGACAAGAAAGGGGAACAAAAATGGGAATTGTTGAATTATTTTTTCTGGCAGTTGGCTTGTCAATGGATGCGTTTGCAGTGTCTGTCTGTAAGGGCCTCGCGATGGAAAAGTGCAGTTTGAAGAAAGCGTCCATCTGCGGGGTATGGTTTGGAGGCTTTCAGGCATTGATGCCGCTGATCGGTTACTTGCTGGGTTACCAGTTCAAGGACTATATCACCTCGATCGATCATTGGATTGCTTTTGTCCTGCTGGCACTGATCGGCGGCAATATGGTCAAGGAAGCGCTGTCCAGAGATGAGGACGAGGAAGTAGATGATTCGCTGGATATTAAAACAATGTTTCTGATGGCGGTAGCGACCAGCATCGATGCATTGGCGGTTGGCGTCACCTTTGCATTTCTGCCGGATACAAATATTGTGGCAGCGGTGCTGTTTATCGGCTGCATCACATTTGCAATCTCCACAGCAGGCGCTAAAATCGGAAATATATTCGGTGCGAAATACAAAGCCAAAGCTGAACTGGCAGGCGGTGCGATCCTGATCCTGATCGGCCTGAAGATCCTGCTGGAGCATCTCGGCATCCTTTTTTAAAAAATAAGACATGCATCCAATTCGCAAAATATATACTTTTGGTGAATAACAGGACGCCAAGATCAGGAAATAAAATGCTTCCGGACTAACTGATTCAGAAGTACAAGAAAGTCTAATACTCCAGCAGATATATGCT
>CAZEPO010000404.1:0-1079 GCA_964514125.1 uncultured Lachnospiraceae bacterium | reverse complement strand
GATCGAGCGGCGGCACCGTAGAGATCCACAGGATACCGCTGAAGTGTCCGTTTTGGATCAGATTCAGAAAAAACTGATAGCTGGAATAGACATCTTTGGTCTGGACCAGAAAAAGCTCAAAACCATTTTCATGGGCGGTCTGCTGGATTCCGTCTATGATCTTGGCATAGAACGGATTGCCGAAATCCGGAATAAATGCCAGAAGCGGCCGTCCTGAAACAGCGGCATTGACCAGCGTAGTATCGTACTGCAGTTCTTCCATTGCCTGCAGTACTTTTTTTTGTGTGGACGGCTTTACGACGCCTTTTTGATTGATGATGCGTGAGACAGTGGCGATCGAAACGCCAGCTTTCTGTGCGATGTCCTGAATGGTAACTTTGGATTTCATGGAAAGAGGTTCCTCCTGATGTTTTGTACTCTTATGTTTTATTTTAAGTGAAAAAAAGAAAATGTAAAGAAAAATGTAAAAAAGGTAAAAAACTAATGTAAAAGGAAACAAGAAAATTTACATAGGATTGGTCGAATTGCACAAAAAAGTAAGATAAAAACTGTTCATTACAGATAAAACAACGATGAAACAGGGAAAAGAATTGACAATGTTAGGATAAAAATGTAAAGTGGTTGTAAAGAAATAAGCTGATAATGCTTAAAAAGGAGGACGTGTAACATGAAGAAAAAAATAATTGCAGCAGCAGCAACCGCTACTATTCTGATGACCAGTGCGGTACAGGCATTTGCCGGCGATACGATCTACGTTTTGGGACCGACACCGGATCATGGCTGGACAGCACAGGCAGGTGTTTATGCAGAAGCTAAAGCAGATGCGATCAATGAAGAAGGCAAGTACAAAGCAAAATATATGCCGGCTTCCAGCGGTGAAGAGCAGGTTGACCAGGCGAACCAGATCATCGCAAACGGCGATGCAGCAGGTGTTGTATTCTTCGCATTGGAAGATTCCGCAAGAGCAGGACAGGAAGCTCTGATCGCAGAAGAGATTCCGTTCATTTCTTTCGACCGTATCATTGAAGGTCCGGACAAATATGCGATCCTGAATGC
Organism: uncultured Lachnospiraceae bacterium; assembly: GCA_964514125.1. Taxonomy (GTDB): domain Bacteria; phylum Bacillota; class Clostridia; order Lachnospirales; family Lachnospiraceae; genus Choladousia. The sequence goes on along the minus strand of CAZEPO010000404.1, from coordinate 23 downwards.
ATCTGGTGATAACTGGCAGTGTG
>CAZEPO010000403.1:0-1079 GCA_964514125.1 uncultured Lachnospiraceae bacterium | reverse complement strand
TATAATTTAACAGATAAAAAACTGGTCCACAAGCCTCCATGGGGGATATTTTTTGTCATTTTGTTCGTTTTCTCTTGATTTATTTCCAGATTACATTCGCTTTTCTTCTCGGTGCAGTCCTCTTGTAGATACGATCCGGGTAGCCAAGCAGCATACATGCCTGAATCTCTTTTCCTTCTATTCCAAGCCACTGTTTCAATTCTTCATTGACATTTGCAATTTTTGCAAGAAATCCGTTGTATAGAGCACCAAGTCCCATTGAAACTGCCATATTCTCTATGTTCTGTGCTGCCAAACCAGCATCAATGGTATAGTCGGTCGTAATAAATAATACGACCGGTGCATTGCGGAACAGATAGTCATCAGCAGGATCTGCTTTTCTTCTGCGGTTGAATGCCACATACGGATATAATTCCCGCGAAATCTGACTGCCGTACGCTTTCTCCATTTCACCAATATACTTCCATACCAGTTCTTTGAGGTGTTCACGTTCGTTCTGCACAAACACAAAACAGCAATTCTGTGTGTTTTTAGCCGTTGCCGTATAACGTCCTGCCTGAAGCAGCTGCTCCAGTACTTCCTGCTCCACCTGCTTTGGCTGATAGTTGCGGATGCTGCGGCGGAACTTGATGCTGTGAAGCACACGTTCCGGCTCTATGTCAAAACGTTCCGCATCGTATTCCTCTACATCTTCCATCTCATATTCCGGTATGGATACTGCACCTTTCGGACAGACTGCCACACAATGGCCACATTTGAAGCAGTCCTTTTTTATGACTGCTTTGTTCTCCTGTATCTCAATATTTCTGGAAATGCAGTCTTCTGCACAGAGACCACAGCCTATGCATTTTTCACGATCAATCTTAACCATACGAATCTCCTTTGCTCTATCAAGTGATATTTCACTATTATAGTATAAACCAGGGAGATTCTTCAATATTTAACAGAATTTTTATTCCACCAGATTTTTCATACTCTTGAGGCTGATCATCAGCGTCGAGGTATTATGCAGCAAGGCTGAAAACGTTGGCTGTATCAGCCCTGTCACGCCTAGCCCGATCAACGCTCCGTTGATTCCG
>CAZEPO010000402.1:0-1080 GCA_964514125.1 uncultured Lachnospiraceae bacterium | reverse complement strand
TGTTGTTATTGATGGCAATTGTGATCATTGCCTGTGTGTTTCTCAATGGACTTTCGCGCAGACTCGGGATACCGGTTCTTCTGGCATTTATCGGTCTCGGAATGATCTTTGGCTCGGACGGACTTTTGAAGATCCCGTTTGAAAATTATCAGTTTGCGGAGCAGATCTGTTCGACTGCGCTGATCTTTATCATGTTTTACGGCGGCTTCGGCACGAAATGGAGTGAAGCGAAGCCGATCGCGAGGGCGGCAGTCAGCCTTTCTACGCTGGGCGTACTGCTCACAGCTCTTTTTGTGGGGCTTTTCTGCTGGAAGGTACTGGGAATCGATGCGAAGGAAAGTCTATTGATCGGCTCAGTTATCAGTTCGACAGATGCGGCTTCCGTCTTTTCGATTCTGCGTTCCAAAAAGCTGAATCTGAAAGAAAATACTGCTTCATTGCTCGAAGTGGAGAGTGGAAGCAACGACCCGTGCTCCTATATGCTGACCGTACTGATGCTGACACTGATGAGCGGTGAGATGACGACAGCTTCTCTGATGAAGATGATCTTTTCGCAGGTCGTATTCGGAATCGGCTGCGGTGTTCTGATTGCTTTGGCGGCCTGCTGGCTGATGCAAAAAGTACAGATCCGCGGCGATGGTTTCGATATGGCATTTGTAGTAGCAGTGGCACTGTTTGCGTATGTACTGCCGCAGCTGATCGGCGGTAATGGCTATCTCAGTGTTTACCTGGCTGGTATTATCATGGGAAATGCCAAGATTCCAAACAAAAAATCACTCGTTTACTTTTTTGACGGTTCTACTGGTCTGATGCAGATGATGATATTCTTTTTGCTGGGTCTGCTGGCGTTTCCGTCCCAGATGCCGTCGATCATTCTTCCAGCATTGGCAATCGCTTTGTTTCTGACCTTTGTGGCTCGGCCGTTGGCTGTATTTCTGATTCTGAAGCCGCAGCGATGCTCGAATAGCCAGTGTCTTCTGACCGCATGGAGCGGACTGCGTGGGGCGGCCTCGATCGTATTTGCGATCATGGCAACGATCAGTGATGCTTATACCAAAAATGATCTGTTTCATATCGTTT
>CAZEPO010000401.1:0-1086 GCA_964514125.1 uncultured Lachnospiraceae bacterium | reverse complement strand
TGACCGGTATTCCCATTTCTTTCTATTCTCCTTAGAATGATAGCTGTTCAGAACACAATTGTCCAGAACATAGCCGTTCAGAACACAATCGTCCAGAATATAGCCATTCAGAACATAACTGTTCAGAACACATACATTCAGAACACAGCCGTTCAGAACACATACGTTCAGAGCCGCACCTCGAAAACACGCTGTGTTACCTCGGTGTGGCGTATCCGCCAAATAAAATTTCAAACAATCTTAAAAATGCAAGCATTTTTCGATTGTTCTGAAATTTTGCTTGGCTCTGAACGGTTACACAAAATCAATTACAACCAATTCCGCCGGATTATTGATGCGGATCGGTATCGTATGACTTCCAAGCCCTGCACTGACAATTAGTTTTTTGTCTTCCAGCTTGTACAGCCCGCGGTCGTATTTCGGAAAGATCCGCATCTGCGGACTGATCACGCCGCCCAGAAACGGCAGCCGTACAATCCCGCCATGCAGATGGCCCGACAGTGTCAGATCCGCGCCCCAACCAGCATACGCCTCAAAAAAGGCCGGGTGATGCGCCAGTAAAAGATGAAAGGCATCATCTTCCGGCTGCCCCAGCACTTCCTCAATCTGCTGCGGTGACAGCGTCTTCCGACTGCCTCTGCGAAAATATTCCTGCGGCAGTTCGTACCCCCAGATATGCAGCTTCAATCCACAGATTTCTGTGATCTTCCCTGTGTTTTCCAGAAGATTGACACCCAAACTGCGGATTCGCTCTGTATATTGTGCATAATGTTCACCATATTTTGACGTATTGACTTTCATGCGGTGTTCGTGATTGCCATTCGCATAAAAGACCGGATACTTGCGGGTCAGTTCATCGATCAGTTCGACTGCCGCCTCCATCTGCGGCTCTTTCTCTGCCGTCAGCATATCTCCACCCACAAAAACAACTTCCGGCTTCTCCCTGCGGATTTCCGAAAGCAGTCTGCTGTTTTTTTCTCCATAGCTCACATTATGCAGATCACTCAAAAAAACGGCTGAAAACGGCCGGCTCGGACCATGATGTGTTTCTCCTGTCCGTACCTTATACCGCACCACCTTAAAATC
>CAZEPO010000400.1:0-1102 GCA_964514125.1 uncultured Lachnospiraceae bacterium | reverse complement strand
TCTATAATCTTTGTAATCTTTTTTTCTTCATGTATCATAATAACCCCTTCTCATTTCCGCTCGCAGCTGCAGACTTTCATGTTTCTTTGCCTGCTGCCTTTTTTATTTTTCTCATCTGATACTGCTTCATAAAACTCTCAATAAACGGAACCATCACAATGGCAACCCAGCCGGCACTGAACCCATTGTTATACAGATTCAGTCCGCCGTACATCTGTCCTGTACACATCACGATCGCCGAGTGCAGCATACCCGCTATGAGCCCGGCGATCGGTCCAAACTGACCGGCAATCGGACAAATACCGACGCAGAACAGCGATGCGATCAAAATGGACGGTGTGCTCGGACTGTACTTATTAAATAGCGTAGAAAGATATACCCCCAGCATGACCGGAATATAATTGCGCAGATGTGCACCGAATGCCGAAAATCCAAATACCGTCAGGAGACAGCCTAAGATTGGACCTGACATATCACCGCCTGCCAGAAGTATATGTATCTCAGAAAGGATTCCCATCACACCCATGTTGAGCAGTGTCACGCCCGGACCGTCCATCAAAATAAAATCGGCTACCGCACGTCCCGGATGACGCATGATCCGTCTGATACCCCGGATATCTCCCTTTTCCATCCACAATCCGATCAAAAAGATTGCCAGAAAATAAAGAAAGATTCCCACTACGATCGCTGGATGACGTTCTGCCTTCCAGATAAAGACAGATTCACTCTCAATTCCATGCGCTTTCAGCACACAGAACAAAACAAACGCAAGTGTTCCGCCCGAAAATCCCACATTGAAAAGGCTGTAGCCCATGTGCATGGAAGATGTATGCGCCGAAAGCGGCGGAATCATAAATCCGATAAAGATGCCTGCTGCTGCCGCGATCAGCAGATTCACCGCCCGCGGAAATGGCAGGATATAGACCAATTCTGTCACAAACGGAGCCAGACAGGTCGCAAACAGTGAGGTATAAACGTATCTGGCAAACGACACTTTCTGAAGCTTCGTGTAAATCCAAGTTCCCAGAATGATCGGCATACTGTTGATCGGGTTTTTTCCCCAGAAACCAAAACCGGTACTGATGACAAATGCAGCCCGCGT
>CAZEPO010000399.1:0-1105 GCA_964514125.1 uncultured Lachnospiraceae bacterium | reverse complement strand
ACTCTGTCGTATATTTCGCCTGCTTCATGGAACGCAGCGTCAGACGGCTGATAATATTTTCCTCCGGTGTATCTGCGATCCTTGCCAGCAGTTTCTGCAGTTCTTTTGGGTGAATCTCATCTGAAATTCCCTTGATGCCATACCCGAAATTGGCTATAAATGCAGAAAGCTTCTGGATTTTCTCCTCGTCCGGAGCCTCATGGGTACGATACAGAAACGGTGTCTCCTGCCAGAAAAAGTACTCTGCAATCGTCTCATTTGCGATCAGCATAAATTCTTCGATCAGATTGGTCGCCGTGTTGTGTACATACGGGCGAATCTCCACCGGTCTGCCGTTTTCATCTACGATCACTTTCGCCTCCGGAAAATCAAAATCAATCGAGCCTCTGGAACGGCGTTTTTTATGCAGAAGTGCAGCCAGCTGTGCCATCTCTTCAAACATCGGCACAAGTGCTCCGCAGGCTTCGAGCAGATATGCTGCATCTTCCCGCTCCTGCGAATCCATATATATACCATCTTCCGGTTCCATCGGCTGAGCATTCTTTTTTTCTGCTTCTCTCAGTTTACGGTAAGTCAGAATCTTCTGTACTTCATTGTAGGACATTCTGCGGTCTACCCGGATCACAGTCTCCGCCACTTCATGTGCGACTACATTTCCTTTCTGGTCGATCTCCATCAGACAGCTCATAGCCAGTCGGTCAACCCCGGCATTCAACGAACAGATGCCATTGGAAAGTCTGTGCGGCAGCATCGGAATCACGCGGTCTGCCAGATAAACACTGGTTCCTCTGGTATAGGCTTCGCGGTCCAGTGCACTGTTTTCCTGTACATAATTTGCCACATCTGCAATATGCACACCCAAATGATAATGTTCACCATCAAAAGACAGCGATACCGCATCGTCAAGATCCTTCGCATCTTCTCCGTCAATCGTCACCATCATCAGATCACGCAGGTCTTTTCTGCCTGCCATATCTGCCTCACTTACGCGATCCTGTACACGCTCTGCCTGATTCATGACTTTCTCCGGGAATTCATTCGGCAGCTCATATTCATAGACGATCGACAAAATATCTGTTCCCGGATCATTGATATGACCTATGAT
>CAZEPO010000398.1:0-1111 GCA_964514125.1 uncultured Lachnospiraceae bacterium | reverse complement strand
ATCTGTCAACTACTTTTTTCACTTTTTCATTTTTTCACTCATGTTTGGAAATTTGTCAATACCACTAACATTTGACAAAGAGTCAAAAAATAGGACAAGGAATAATTCCCTGCCCTATCTCAAGCTCTTTATCTAATTCTCTGTAATCGAAATTATTTAAGAGTAACTTTAGCGCCTTCAGCCTCAAGTTTTGTCTTGATTTCTTCAGCTTCAGCCTTAGCTGCTGCTTCTTTGATTACCTTCGGAGCGTTGTCTACAACTTCTTTAGCCTCTTTCAGACCAAGACCTGTTGCTTCACGAACAACTTTGATAACTTTAACTTTGTTCGGGCCTACTTCTGTAAGCTCTACGTCGAACTCTGTCTTCTCTTCTGCTTCCTCAGCTGCGCCGCCTGCTGCTGCTACAACTACACCTGCTGCTGCAGATACACCAAATTCTTCTTCACATGCTTTTACGAGCTCGTTCAGCTCAAGTACAGTTAACTCTTTAATAGCTTCAATAAATTCAGCTGTTGTAAGTTTTGCCATTTTATTTTCCTCCTGATTATAAGTTTGTTTTCTTAATAAATGTTTGTTTTTAGTCTGCTCTTACTCTGCCTTCTCTGCGATCTGGTTAATAACACGAGCAAAGTTGGAGATCGGAGACTGAATGCTTCCAAGAAGTTTTCCAAGAAGTTCTTCTCTTGACGGAACTGTAGACAGTGCCTGAACTGCTTTCTCATCGTAGTAGTTTCCTTCTACAACGCCAGCAAGCATCTTAACTGTCGGAGCCTTCTTGTTGTATTTAGCAAGGATACGTGCCGGAGCAGTTGCGTCATCTTTTGCGATTGCAATTGCGTTCGGACCTTCCAGATGCTTTGTAAGCGGCTCATATTCTGTTCCCTGGAATGCAAAGTTCATCATTGTATTCTTGTATACTTTGTAAGTGATACCAGCTTCTCTCATTTCTTTACGAAGTTCTGTATCAGCTTCTACAGTAATACCTGAATAGTGAACCAGAATAACGGACTGAGCATCTTTGATACCCTCAGAGATCTCAGCAACGATCGGTTTCTTCAGTTCGATTTTTGCCATGATTGGTGCACCTCCTTATAGATTTGAGTGTACCGCCG
>CAZEPO010000397.1:0-1115 GCA_964514125.1 uncultured Lachnospiraceae bacterium | reverse complement strand
GGGCAAACACATGGCGAAGCAGCCTAAACCTGAAAAATCACAAAATAGTATGCAAACAATCACATGGCAAAACAGCCGAAACCTGAGAAAGCCAAAAATAGTATGCAAGCAATCACATGGCGAAGTAGCCTAAACCTGAGAAACCAGAAAATAGTATGCAGGAAGCCAACATTGTTATGAAGGGAGAGTCATGGAAGAGGTAAAAAAGAGATTAGAAGCGCGTGAAAAATATTTATCCCAGCTCAGAGCGGAAAAGCTGGCAGCCTTGGAACATGCTCCCACCGGATTTTTGCGCATTTGCAGTGACGGAGGCAGAACACAGTATTATAAAAAGGAAGATTCACGGGAGCGTTCGGGGCGGTATCTCAAGAAAAATGAAGAATCTATTGCGCAGGAATTGGCTCAGCGGGATTATGATAAAAAAGTTCTGCGGACGGTTGAAAAAGAACTCCATACGATTCAGAAATATCTTGCTGACTATCCGAGTATAGGTGCAGAGCAGATTTATGAGCACTTGCATAAAGAACGTCAGAAACTTGTAGTTCCAATACAGGAGACAGAGCAAACTTATATTCAAAATTGGGAGTCAGTTTCCTACAAAGGCAAAGATTTTGCAAAAGGTGATATGGAATTTTATACGGCAAAAGGCGAACGGGTGCGCTCAAAATCAGAAGTGATCATTGCAGATTTATTAGGAAGAAACGGGATTCCATATCGCTATGAGTACCCGCTGTGGACAGAACAGTGGGGTACAATCTACCCGGATTTTACAATACTGCATGTGAAAAAACGTAAAGAAATCATCTGGGAACATTTGGGGATGATGGATAACGCACTTTATGCAGAAAAAGCGATACACAAGCTGTGGATTTATGAACAGAACGGAATCTATCCGGGAAAGGGATTGATCCTCACATATGAAACACAAAAAAATCCAATCCATCAGAAAAGAATCCTGAGTATATTAGAACAGTATTTATATTAATACTGCACAAAGAGTCATTTTATATTCAATACACATCCATTTTCCTGTCTTCAACATAGTCAACCTATATTCAACATAGAATATTGTTTCAGTCCGCTTTTTGTGTTAGAATAACTCAGATATGGAGCGC
>CAZEPO010000396.1:0-1117 GCA_964514125.1 uncultured Lachnospiraceae bacterium | reverse complement strand
TGTTTTATTATGGGATTCAAATTTAGAAGTTTTCAATCTGATTCATGAATTTATCAAGTTCTTTTTCGTCCATATTCCAGCCAACTTCTGGACCAGGATAAATACTTTCTTTTACTTCGTGATCATATGCTGCACAGCCTTTAATAACATCCATCAATACGTTTGCGTAAACTTTAGCATGACCAGCCATCATTTCTGGAGGCATCATTCCAAGGAGGTCAAAGATAACCATTTCAGCACCGTCACATTCACCGCCAGCAGCAACCTGAATGACTGGAATACGGAGCTTTTTGGCAATAGCAGTAGAGACTTCTTTGTTGGTCATTTTCTACAGCATTGTAACAGGCATCAACATTTGTGACATCAGTTTGTACATAGCTGACATCAAAGCCACGTTCGCGAAATTCAGAGACTGCACGGTTGCCGCGCATTTCATTTCTGGAAGCAATTACAACTTTTGCGCCTGCTTCGCAAAGCCGATTTACGATACTGTAACCAAGACCTGTCGCACCGCCGGTTACTAAGGCAACTTTTTCTGTTAAAGAAGTACAGAAGATATCCTGAAGAGAGGAAACAGATTTTACGCTGTTGCTGGCAAGTGTTTCAGGATCAGGCATTCTTCTGTTAGCATTCGATTCGCTCATATGAAACCTCCTTTGAATTTTTACTTTCGATGGGGTTAGTATATGAAAAGACACGAATAAAGAAAATACATAAAATTATGTAATTTTTTATGGAAAACACCAAAAAAATGACTTGATTATATAGAAAAGATGTGAAAAATGTGATTATCGAACAAAAAAATCTCCTGAAAGTGTTTTGTACTCTCAGGAGATTTTGTCATGATTTATTCAGCATGCTCAAGAGCAAGTGTTACAGTTGTGATATCACAAACCTCTGTCGGTCCGTAGTACTGGATAGCACCCGGATATACGAAGCAGGTATTTTTTGCCCACTCTTCACGATGAGCTTCGAAGTATTTGAACGGTGCTCCGTCAAGCTCAACCAGAGCTTTTTTGATAACCGGTTTGTCTTCGCCGTGTCTTCTCTCGATGTTCATCATCTTGGTGATCGGCATACCGCCTGCAACCCACTCGCTTGCCGGTGCGGACAGGTT
>CAZEPO010000395.1:0-1129 GCA_964514125.1 uncultured Lachnospiraceae bacterium | reverse complement strand
TGGTGTAGGCACAGGTGCGGCTCACGATATCGATCGCATCGTCCATTGCGATTCCGCGTTCGGTCAGAAGACGGATCAGTTCCGGAATGACCATAGTCGGGTGCGTATCATTAATCTGGATCACTGCGTAATCCGGCAGATCGTACAGGGTACAGCCCTTGGCTTCGCATTCTTCGAGGATCAGACGGGCTGCATTGCTGACCATGAAATACTGCTGATAGATGCGGAGCAGCTGACCGGCTTCATCGGAGTCATCCGGGTAAAGAAAGAGAGTCAGATTTTTGGTGATGTCCGATTTATCAAAGGCGATGCCGTCCTTGACAATGCTTTCGTCTACGCTTTCGACATCAAACAAATGCAGCTTGTTGGTGATGCTGTTGTAGCCGGTCACAGCAATGTCGTACATACGGGATCTGACAGTCAGACCGTTAAAGTCAATGTCATATGTTTTATCTGTTTTGGTCAGCCAGCTGCTGGAAGTGATCCAGGGATTCGGCTCCTCTGTCTGAAGATGGTCCTGAAAGACCTGTCGGAACAGACCGAAGTGATAATTCAGGCCGATGCCGTCACCATTTAAGCCAAGTGTGGCGATAGAGTCCAAAAAGCAGGCTGCCAGTCGTCCGAGACCTCCGTTGCCAAGAGACGGTTCCGGCTCCACTTCCTCGACAGCACTCAGAGATTTACCATTTTGTGCAAGCAGTTCTTTGACTTCCTCATAAATGCCGAGATTGATCAGATTGTTGGAAAGCAGTTTACCGATCAGAAATTCGGCAGAGATATAATAGAGCTTCTTTTTGCCGCCGGCAGTTTCTTTTTTCTGAGCCATTTCCTGTACCAGTTCAAGAAGCCCGCAGTAGAGCTCCTTGTCAGAACAGCTGCTCAGTTCTTTTCCACATTTCGATTTCAAAATCTTTTCTATATTCATAAGTCATGCTCCTTTCGAGAGATGGGTCATTTGGACGACAGGTTCTGTCGTTTTCTGATGAATACTATAATATTTAAAAAAGATTTTTTCTTGCAAAATACTCGCTCTAATTTGCACAAAACTATCAAAAACTGTTGCGACGAGCGTCAAATTTTGATAAACTGGGAGAAATTAGGTTAGTTGGAGGGTGTTATGGATCGTCAG
>CAZEPO010000394.1:0-1129 GCA_964514125.1 uncultured Lachnospiraceae bacterium | reverse complement strand
TATGCTACACTAAGGAGGAAGTATGAAAATAAATTCTATCACTCAGGCATTGCAGAAAATCCGTCATGGACGTGTCAACCGTAAATATAAGGATCATCTGTTTCGGTTTGTATTTCAGAATAAGAAAGATTTGTTGGATTTGTATAATGCTGTCAATGGCACAGATTATGCGAATCCGGAGGAACTTGTGATCACGACCCTACAGGACGTTGTATACCTTGGCATGAAGAATGATGTGAGTTTTTTGATTGGAAATTATATGAATCTTTACGAACATCAGAGTACATTTTGTCCGAATATGCCACTGCGAGGACTACTGTATTTTGCAGAGATGTATCGAGCATATATTGAGGCAAATGGACTGAATCTGTATTCAACTGCGCCGGTGACGCTTCCGACGCCTAAGTATGTGATTTTCTACAATGGCACCCAAAATGAACCAGAACGTGTAGAACTGCGGCTGTCAGATGCCTTTGAAGAAAAAGATAAGGAAGCGGCATTGGAATGTAAAGCCATAATGCTAAATATTAACTATGGTCATAACAAAGCGCTGATGAAGAGATGCAAGCGTCTGGAAGATTATGCGTATTTTATTCAGGCGATTCGGAATTATCTGGCAGAAGGAAAAACTCTGGAAAGAGCGGCAGAATTAGCAATCAGTGAGTGCATAGAGAAGAATATTCTGGCGGATATTCTGCGTCAGAACAGAGCGGAGGTGCTGAACTTGCTGTTGACTGTTTATGATAAAAAGCTGCATGAAAAGACGCTGCGGGAAGAAGGCAGAGAAGAAGGAATAGGTATTGGACAAGAACTTGGCTTGCGGCTTGGCAAACAAGAAGATTTGTTGGAGATATTGAAAGAAAAGGGGACTGTTTCTTCTGCATTGCAGACGGTGATATTATCGGAAAAGAATTTGGAGATATTGCATGGCTGGATCAAACTGGCAATCCGTGTTGAAACAGTAGAAGAATTTGAACGCAGAATGTATGTTTAGAAGATGAAACAAAATAGCAGAGCACAGGTAAAAATTACCTGTGCTCTGCTGGCAAAAAAGCCAATTTTTTGCATAGATGCAATTACTGGTTGGTATCGATCAGTCCAGCTCGTTCATCCGGTCTACCATCAGATT
>CAZEPO010000393.1:0-1130 GCA_964514125.1 uncultured Lachnospiraceae bacterium | reverse complement strand
AAAGGGTACGGCCGCTTGGCGGAACAGTCAGGTTGTAGGCACGCGCCAGACGTGTAATGCTGTCCAGAAGGATCGTGACATCTTCTTTCTGCTCTACCAGACGTTTCGCGCGCTCGATCACCATTTCCGATACCCGTTTGTGATGATCCGGGAGCTCGTCAAAGGTAGAATAGATCACTTCTACATTTTCTCCCTGAATCGCTTCCTTGATGTCGGTTACCTCTTCCGGACGCTCATCGATCAGCAGGATCAGCAGACGCATCTTCGGATCATTCTGCAGAATCGAATGTGCCACATCTTTCAGAAGCGTCGTTTTGCCGGCCTTCGGCGGCGAAACGATCATACCGCGCTGTCCCTTGCCGATCGGCGAAAACAGATCTACGATCCGCATCGCAAGCGCATTCGATCCCCGCTCCATGCGCAAACGCTCGTTCGGAAAGATCGGTGTCATATCTTCAAAATTGCAGCGTTTTGCCGCTTCAAACGGTGACTTGCCGTTGACCTGCTTCAGGTACAACAGTGCACTGAACTTTTCCTGCATCGATTTGATCCTGGTATTGCCGGAAATAATATCACCTGTCTTGAGGTTGAATTTGCGGATCTGCGACGGTGACACATAAACATCATTCTCCCCCGGCATGTAGTTGTCGCTGCGGATAAAGCCGAATCCATCTGTCATAACCTCCAGAATACCGGTCGCAGTCTGGCCACTGTCCAGACTCGACAGATCCGCCGACGGCCGGTCTGCATTCTCCGGACGATTCTCATTCAGTTCGCGGCGGTTGTCGTTATTCTCACGGCGGCTTTCGTACATCTCACGGCGGTTGTCGCAGTTCTCCCTACGCGATTCATTCAGTTCACGGCGGTTGTCGTTATTCTCACGGCGCGCTTCGTTCATTTCACGACGGTTATCGCTATACTCGCGGCGCGCTTCACGGCGCACCACTCTGTGTTCTGTGCGCTCCTGCCTCATTTCTGCCGCTTCACTTGCCTGCTGCTTCGGCTCAACTGTATGATCCGCCTTCTGAACAATGCTCTGCTCAGCTGCTTCTGTCGGCTTCACGCCTTCTGCCTGCTCTTTTTCATCGAGTGCAACCATCGCATCTACCAGTGCACTCTTTTTCATCATA
>CAZEPO010000392.1:0-1136 GCA_964514125.1 uncultured Lachnospiraceae bacterium | reverse complement strand
GCCGTTGACCACGCGGGAATAATCACGGCGTTTGTAGAACATACCCATGTCAACTCCAAGAATATTTGAGAAGTATACGGCACGGCTCATAGCACCTTCGTCCGGGCTGATGATCATCAGGTGATCGTTGTCGATATGGAAATCATCAACGGTACTGGTCAGAACCTTGAGGAACTGATAAGTCGGCATGAAAGTATCGAAGCCATGAAGCGGGATCGCATTCTGCACACGCGGGTCATGTGCGTCAAACGTGATGATATTGGATACACCCATATCGATCAGCTCCTGCAGTGCCAGGGAGCAGTCGAGTGATTCACGTTTGGTACGTTTGTGCTGACGGCTTTCATACAGGAATGGCATAACGACGCTGATACGTTTGGCTTTGCCTGTTGCAGCGGAGATGATGCGCTTCAGATCCTGATAATGGTTGTCAGGGGACATATAGTTGGTGTAACCGCACATAGAATAGGAAAGGCTGTGGTTGCAGACATCTACAAGAATGTAGAGATCGGCACCGCGGACCGAGTCATTGATCTGACCTTTTCCCTCACCAGAGCCAAAACGGGGACAGCTGCAGTCGAGTAGATAAGAATCTTCGATGTAACCAGGCATATTGAGGGCTTCAAGGGTAAGATTTTCTTTTTCTTTTCTGGATTTTACCAGCTGACGGTCTACCGCTTTTCCGAGATCACGGCAGCCCTCCAGAGCGGCGATCTTTAATTTACCGACAGGTAAAATGTGATCCGACTTATTAGAATCAGACATAAATACCTCCATACAGAATGAATGATTATGATTTTGTATAAAATAGCCATATGTGTTCCAATGAGACACACATATACGTGCAAAGTATAGCATTTTGTATTTGGAGAGTCAAGGAGTCTGTCGTTTTTTGGCGGGTGGGTTGCAATTTCTTCGGAGAAATAGTATGATAACACTGGATAAATCTGAATTAAAGACTGTTCCTGTGTGGAACAGTCTGCTTTCTTGAGGAACTAGTATATGAAAAAAATAATAACAGAACATAAAATAAAAGAAGTGACACCGGGCAGTATTGCCGATGAACTGGAACTGGAAGCAGGAGATATTCTTCTGGAGGTAAATGGTCAGAAGATTGAGGACGTTTTCGATTACCA
>CAZEPO010000391.1:0-1137 GCA_964514125.1 uncultured Lachnospiraceae bacterium | reverse complement strand
TGACAATTCCTCATTCAAATCCAGATAAATGCAGAGAGCGCATAGAGCAGTTGCTGCGCGGTCTGACAACATACGGCTACGGACTCCATTTGTTTTCGCCGGAATGGTTTGAACCGCAGAAGGGAGACAAACCGTTTAAATCGCCGACGGTGATTCCGGAACCGGATAAGAACAATATGATCCACGGAATAAAAGATGCGTGTTCCGATGATGCCCTCTGGCTGATCGCTTCGATTGTTGAATATATCAAAGAGACCGGAGATGTAAATTTTGCAGGAAAACAGCTTACTTATGCAGATACTTATGTAGAGGGGAAGGATTTTACCGAGAGTGTATATGAACATTGTAAGAGAATCCTTAATTTCAGTGCAGAGCAGGTTGGTGCAACCGGTATCTGTAAAGGTCTTCGTGCTGATTGGAATGATTGCCTTAATTTGGGCGGTGGTGAGAGTGCAATGGTAAGTTTCCTGCATTACTGGGCGCTCGGACATTTTATCGAATTGGCAAAATATCTTGGGGAAGAGGAAGATGTTAAGACCTACACACAGATGGCAGAAACGGTAAAAGAGGCCTGCAATCGTGTGCTGTGGGACGGAAAATGGTATATTCGAGGTATTACCAAAAACGGAAAGAAGATCGGCTGTCAGGAAGATGAGGAAGGAAAAGTTCATCTGGAATCGAATGCGTGGGCAATTCTTTCAGGTGCTGCAACCGGCGAACGTGCGCAAAAGACACTGCAGGCAATCGACGAATATTTGTATACGCCGTATGGACTTTTGCTGAATACACCGTGTTACACAAAGCCGGATGATGATATCGGATTCGTAACACGCGTATATCCGGGACTGAAGGAAAATGGTGCAATTTTTTCCCATCCGAATCCGTGGGCATGGGCGGCGGCGTGTGTTTTGAAACGAGGCGATATCGCTATGAAATTTTATGATGCATTGTGCCCGTACTGGCAGAACGATAAAATAGAAATTCGCGAATCGGAACCATATTCGTACTGTCAGTTTATTGCAGGAAAAGATCATAGTGCATTTGGCCGTGCAAGACATCCTTTTATGACAGGAAGCGGCGGTTGGTCTTATTTCAGTGCGACAAGATACATGCTCGGGATCAGACCGGAATTTGATG
>CAZEPO010000390.1:0-1140 GCA_964514125.1 uncultured Lachnospiraceae bacterium | reverse complement strand
TTGTTCATTGCTTCTTCAAATACTTCGAGAGCCGGTTTTCCGGTCTTCTCTTCCATTCTAGCGAATGCTCCGTATACGATTTTCTGAGCTACACCTTTCTTACCATCAAGCATGATGTTGTTGATAAGCTTTGTAACCACTTTATTATTGTACAACGGATCTGCTAAAACATCTCTTTTCTGAGTATGTCCTTTACGTGGCATGGTTACTTCCCTCCTTAATAATGATTAATTCACAGGTACTCACAACGTGGCTTGCTAATCGTGTTTCATGCAAGGACTTCTATATTAACCCGCAACCACTCGTTGTTAATATGAACTCCGCATAGGGTGAAACAAAATTCAGTTCTTCTTGTGATACTTCTGGAAAACGTCTAATTATTTCTTAGCGTCTTTCGGTCTCTTAGCACCGTATTTAGAACGTGCCTGACGTCTCTTAGCAACACCTGCTGTATCAAGTGTTCCTCGGATGATATGATATCTTGTACCCGGAAGGTCCTTTACTCTACCTCCACGGATAAGTACAACGCTATGCTCCTGAAGATTGTGTCCTTCACCCGGAATGTAGCTTGTTACCTCGATACCGTTTGACAGACGTACTCTGGCGATTTTACGAAGCGCTGAGTTCGGCTTCTTCGGAGTAGCTGTCTTTACTGCTGTACAAACACCTCTCTTCTGCGGAGAAGATGTATCTGTAGCTTTCTTTCTTAAGGAGTTAAATCCTTTCTGGAGAGCCGGTGCAGTAGATTTCTTAACTGATGTCTGTCTGCCTTTTCTTACTAACTGATTAAATGTTGGCATTTCTTTCACCTCCTGATTTGATTACGTGAATTCATCACTCATGTGGTTGCTGAAAATGTTGCGTAATTATTAATTCTTGGTCACGCACCTTCACCATTATACTTATCGTTGTTCACCTTGTCAAGGCATTTTTTATTGAATTTACGCGGTTTTTACGCACTTTTTTCAAAACCTCCCTCTTGTATCTCAAGAAATACACGCAGGCTTTCTTCCTATTATATTGTGCACGGATTCCTGATTCTTATAAATTTATGAAATTGCTGGACAGTCTCTGCAGCCAAATGGTAGAATGTAGCTGTTCAGAGCCAGTGTACTCTGTTTGGATCTGGCTCTGAACAAT
>CAZEPO010000389.1:0-1144 GCA_964514125.1 uncultured Lachnospiraceae bacterium | reverse complement strand
GGACACCCTGATTAAGAGTCAGGTGCTCTACCAACTGAGCTAATCGCGCATATTTCTCGTTCATTTCTCACGAACAAAACTTATTATAACACAGATTTTAAAAATTGCAATACCTAATTTTTATTTTTCTTTCATTTTTTAGTTCAAAGTGCAGGAAGTAATTTCCGCCTTCTCAGCCGAAAACTACTTCCTGTTTTTTCATGTCACACTGCTCAGACTGTAAATTCTATTTTTCTTCCAGTATGCTGATACTGATAATAACGCACACCAGCTGCATCTAACATACGTCTGGATGCAATTGTAGACGGTGTATCATGATACTTATCATCCTCGTAAACAATCGTTTTGATACCGCATTGAATGATCGCCTTCGCACACTCATTGCACGGAAACAGCGAAACATAAAGTTTGGCACCTTCCAGGCTTCCCCTATAATTCAGGATTGCATTCAGTTCACTGTGTACCACATACAAATACTTCGTATCAAGCGGATCCCCTTCTCTCGCCCACGGAAATGCTTCATCCGAACATCCAACCGGAAATCCATTATATCCCATCGAAAGAATCTTGTTGTCCTGACTTACAATACAAGCACCCACCTGAGAATTCGGATCCTTGGATCGCATACTTGCCAGTTTTGCAATACTCATAAAATATTCATCCCAAGATATATAGTCCTGCCTTTTATCACTCATTTGCGTTCCTCCATTTTTGCTCCTTATTCTTCACTCAATTCCCCGGTTCTCCGAAGATGCTGCAACAATGCCTCACAGCCTTCATAAATATCACGGTATGCCGTCTCAAAATCACCGCTGTACCACGGATCATCAATATCCCGCGGCCGACTCGCAAAGTCAAGCAAACGATGCACCTTTTCCGCTGGATCAGATCCCAGAATGCGCATCATATTGCGGATATTATACTGCTCCATTGCAAGCAGGTAGTCATATTCTTCGTAATCCCTTTTCGTCATCTGACGCGCCCGATGCCCGTCCGATGAAATTCCATACTGCGCAAGCTTACGCTTCGCCGGCGGATAGATTGGATTGCCGATCTCCTCGCGGCTGGTCGCCGCCGACGCGATTTCAAACTGACCGCCGAGGCCTTGCCGACGAACCATATCTCTGAAAATAAATTCTGCCAT
>CAZEPO010000388.1:0-1165 GCA_964514125.1 uncultured Lachnospiraceae bacterium | reverse complement strand
CCCTGAATTGAAAAAAAGATACTTTCTACTTGACTTGTGAGGAAGTGCTAAAATTCCTGTTTTATCGGATAATTGCGTTAAGGACTCCATGATAGCTGTTTGAGATGCGGAAGCATCGAGTTCTATCATGGAGTCCTTGTTTTTAGCAACTATTCGATGAAACTTGGAATTTCTTGCACTTCAGAACTGTCAATAGAAAGTATCTTTTCTTTCATTCAGGGCGTCCTGATATATAAAAGCTATCGGAAGTTGATCAGCCAGATTCCAAAGCTTACCAGTGCGAGTGCCACAAATGTATTCGATGACAATGCTGCTCCCTCGCCGAGTATCAGTGCCGAAAAGAGCACTCCGAAGATCGGCATCAGCGGATGATAGACCAGCACCTTTGAAACCGGATTGTACTGAAGCAGAAGGCTCCACAGTGAGTATGCCACTGCTGACACAAGTCCCAGATAAAGAAGCAATAGAATTCCGCTTCCGGTTACCTGCGGCAGCTGTCCGCCTCCAAGCAGCGCGATCACGATCAGCAGGATACCGCCTGTCAGAAACTGATATCCGCTGAGCATAACCGGATCATCATTCTGAGAAAACATACGGATCAGCACAGCCGAAGCAGCTGAGGAAAGTGTCGAGAGCAGGACAAAGCCCTCTCCGGTCAGTGTCATATTCAGGCTCAGTGTTTCGGAACTGCCCTGCAGATTGACCAGGATGATGCCTGCCAGACCTGCGAGACATCCAAACAGCTTATTGGCTGTCATTTTTTCCTGCCGAAAGATCAGACATGCGATCACGACGCTGAAACAGGTATTCATACCGGACAGGATCGACACCTTCACGCCGGAGGTGTGTGCTGTGCCGATATAATACAGCAGATACTGCAGCACTGTCTGAAACAATGCCAGTGTCAGGACTGCTTTCCACGAGGTCTTCCGCGGCAGAATAGCTTTTCGCCGAATCAGACTGTATCCAAATACGACCAGCAGCCCTGCCAGTGTAAAACGCAGTCCAGCAAACAGCAGAATATTCATCGTATCAGCTGCTTCGATCTGAAACAGCTGATAGCCTACCTTGATACAGGATGGTGCGCTTCCCCACAATGCGCAGCTGATCGCTGCCAGCAGGATCACGGTTGTATTTTTTGTCATTCGTTCATTCTTCATGTCTG
>CAZEPO010000387.1:0-1176 GCA_964514125.1 uncultured Lachnospiraceae bacterium | reverse complement strand
CTGTGCCAAGGCACATCATCGTATTATTTTAGCACTCTGATTTCTGCTTGTAAAGCTATTCAGAATTTTTCTCATAAAAAAGACCTGCCCTATTTGGACCAGGTCTTTCTCATAAACAGAATCAAAATTGGGAAAAGTTCCAGTCGTCCGACCAGCATATCAAAAGTCAGGACAACTTTTGAAAGGTCAGAAAACTGCGAAAAATTCCCGGTCGGACCTACGAGTTCCAGACCCGGTCCGATGTTGTTGAGCGTAGCCGCAACCGCTGTAAAATTCGTTGTAAAATCAAAATTGTCCAGTGAGATCAGAAGCAAAGAAGCTGCAAACACCAGAAAATAAGAAGCAAAAAATACATTGACCGACCGAATCACGGTATGTTCGATCACACGGCCGTCCATCTTCAGCTTTTTGATATTATGCGGGTGAACGATATAATCCAGTTCCTTGAGAATGGATTTAAACAAAATGATAATACGCGATACCTTGATACCGCCGCCGGTGCTGCCTGCACAGGCTCCCACAAACATCAAAAGCACCAGGATCGTTTTGGAAAATGACGGCCAAAGATTGAAATCCGTCGTCGCAAATCCTGTCGTCGTGATGATACTGCCTACCTGAAATGCTGCGTGACGCAGTGCTTCCCCGACATTCGCAAACATTGGAAGAATATTGACTGTGATCAGCAAAATCGATGCTGCGATAATCGCCAGATAGCCACGCACTTCAACTGACTGAAATGCAGGACGCAGACGTTTTTTCAAAATCAGATAATACACATTGAAATTCACGCCGAACAGGATCATAAACACAGTCACGACCACCTGAATATATGGTGAGTATCCCGCCATACTGTCATTCTTGATACCAAAACCACCGGTACCTGCGGTACCAAAGGTCGTGGTCAGTGCATCAAACAGCGGCATACGTCCAAATAGCAGAAAAATCAGCTGCAAAACGCTCATGCCAATGTACATACAGTAGAGAATTGCCGCTGTCCGCTTCACCTTCGGAACCAGCTTACCGACAGACGGGCCCGGGCTCTCCGCTTTCATCAGATACATATTGTTGCCGCCTGCGAGCGGAAGAATCGCCATCACAAGCACCAGAACACCCATACCGCCGATCCAGTGTGTAAAACTTCTCCAAAAAATCAGACACTTCGGCAATGCCTCCACG
>CAZEPO010000386.1:0-1179 GCA_964514125.1 uncultured Lachnospiraceae bacterium | reverse complement strand
CTGAATCTGTCAATCGGTAAATATTTTATTTTCTTTCTCGGCGTTCGAATTACAAAAAAGTATCTGTTTTTATTTATACATTGCCATAAATTTCTTTCGGTACATATGCCCGCACAAAGATGCCTTCTGCCTGATATTCTTCCTCCAGCAGTTCTCCTTTTTTGCGGATCAGCTGGATCAAACCGGCTTTGTCATACGGATAAAGACGCTCGATGTAAATCTTCTGCTCACGAAGGATCGTCTCGATGCAATCCGTAATCTCTGTCATGCCAAGTCCGGTATGTGCCGATCCTTTGATGCAGTAGTCTGCGCGAAAATCACGGAATCTCGTTGGTTCTGGCAAAAGATCCTGCTTGTTGAACACTGTGATCACTGGCTTGTCGCCTGCTCCAAGATCCTGTAATGTCTCATAAACGACCTGCATCTGTGTCTCCATCTGCGGGCTCGATGCATCTGCTACATGGATCAAAATATCCGCACAGCAGGCTTCTTCCAGCGTACTTTTGAATGCTTCAACCAGATGATGCGGCAGCTTTCTGATGAAACCGACGGTGTCCGTCAGCAACACCTCCTGCTTGCCGGAAAGCAAAATCCCGCGGGTTGTCGTATCCAGTGTCGCAAACAGTTTCGCATCTTCCAGTACATCTGCTCCGGTCAGACGTCGGAAGATCGCGGATTTGCCGACAGACGTATAACCGACCAGTGCAATTACTTTCTGATCCGATCTTTTGCGGCCGGAACGGATCAACTCCCGATGACGGATCACTTCTTCCAGCTCCTGTTTCAGATGACCGATTCTGGTACGGATCACACGTCGATCCATCTCCAGCTTTTTCTCTCCCGGTCCCCTCGTGCCGATGCCGCCGCCAAGTCTTGACAGGGAATTACCCAGTCCGGTCAGACGTGCCGCCCGGTATTTCAGCTGTGCCAGCTCCACCTGTATTTTGCCCTCTCTGGAGGTTGCATGGCTGGCAAAAATATCCAGGATCAGAAGAGTCCGATCCATCACCTTACAGTCCAGCTCCTGCTGCAGATTATTCAGCTGCGCCGGGGAAAGTTCATCATCACAGATGATCCCTGTCGCACCGCTCTCCCAGAGCAGGCTGCGCACTTCCTCAATCTTGCCTTTACCAATATAAGTACCCGGGTGGATTTTTTCTCTTTTCTGAATCACCACAC
>CAZEPO010000385.1:0-1184 GCA_964514125.1 uncultured Lachnospiraceae bacterium | reverse complement strand
GAACACCACGACGTGCTGGCGGGATACCGTCCAGACGGAACTGTCCAAGGGACTTGTTGTCTCTCGCGAACTGTCTCTCACCCTGTACAACGTGGATATCTACTGCTGTCTGGTTATCAGCTGCGGTAGAGAATACCTGACTCTTCTTGGTCGGGATTGTTGTATTTCTTTCGATCAGTCTGGTAGCTACGCCGCCCAGTGTCTCGATAGAAAGAGAAAGCGGAGTAACATCAAGAAGAAGGATATCGCCTGCACCTGCATCGCCTGCAAGCTTACCACCCTGGATAGAAGCACCAAGTGCTACACACTCATCCGGGTTCAGGCTCTTGTTCGGTTCATGACCTGTCAGCTGTTTTACCTTATCCTGTACAGCCGGGATACGTGTAGAACCACCAACCAGAAGAACTTTGGAAAGTTCGCTTGCGGAAAGTCCTGCATCCTTCAGTGCGTTCTGTACCGGGATAACAGTTCTGTCTACCAGTTCATGTGTCAGCTCATCGAATTTTGCTCTGGTCAGATCCATCTCAAAGTGCTTCGGACCTGTCTCGTTAGCTGTGATGAACGGAAGGTTGATATTTGTTGTAGTAGAAGCAGAAAGCTCTTTTTTCGCCTTCTCAGCTGCCTCTTTCAGTCTCTGCATTGCCATCTTGTCGCCAGAAAGGTCGATGCCTTCTTTTGCCTTGAAGTCTGCGATCATGTACTCTGTGATCTTGTTGTCGAAGTCATCACCGCCGAGCTTGTTGTCACCGTTGGTTGCCAGAACCTCGATAACACCTTCACCGATCTCGATGATGGAAACATCAAATGTACCACCGCCAAGGTCGTATACCATGATCTTCTGCTCTTCTTCGTTGTCAAGACCATATGCAAGTGCTGCTGCTGTCGGCTCGTTGATGATACGTTTTACATCGAGACCTGCAATCTTACCTGCATCTTTTGTTGCCTGACGCTGAGCATCGTTGAAGTACGCCGGAACAGTGATTACTGCTTCTGTTACCTTCTCGCCCAGATAGTTCTCTGCATCTGCTTTCAGCTTCTGAAGGATCATAGCGGAAATCTCCTGCGGAGAATATTTTTTATCTTCGATTGTTACTCTGTAATCGCTGCCCATATGTCTCTTGATAGAAGAGATAGTACGGTCAGAGTTTGTAACTGCCTGACGTTTTGCCGGCTCACCAACCAGA
>CAZEPO010000384.1:0-1184 GCA_964514125.1 uncultured Lachnospiraceae bacterium | reverse complement strand
TGGAAGAATCATTAAAAACAATTCATAATGGAGAGGTAGTCGAAGGCACTGTTATCGATGTCAAAGAAGATGAAATCATCTTAAACATTGGCTATAAAGCAGATGGTATCATTTCAAGAAGTGAATATACAAATGAACCGAACGTTGACCTTCGCACTCTTGTACAGGTGAATGACAAGATGGAAGCAAAGGTTCTGAAGGTAAACGACGGAGACGGACAGGTTCTCCTGACATACAAACGTCTTGCAGCAGAGAAAGGCAACAAGAGACTGGAAGAAGCATTCAATACACAGGAAGTACTTACAGCTACAGTAGCACAGGTACTTGCAGGCGGACTGAGTGTAGTAGTAGATGAAGCAAGAGTATTCATCCCGGCAAGCCTTGTATCCGATACTTATGAGAAGAATCTTGAGAAGTATGCAGGACAGGAAATTGAATTCGTAATCACAGAGTTCAACCCGAGAAGAAGAAGAATCATCGGTGACCGCAAGCAGCTGCTCGTAGCTAAGAAAGCTCAGATGCAGAAAGAACTGTTTGAGAGAATCGCAGTAGGCGATGTAGTAGAAGGTACAGTTAAGAACGTGACAGATTTCGGTGCATTCATCGATCTGGGCGGAGCAGACGGACTCCTTCATATCTCTGAGATGTCCTGGGGACATGTAGAGAACCCGAAGAAAGTATTCAAAGTTGGTGAGACACTGACAGTCCTGATCAAAGACATCAGCGGCGACAAGATCGCACTCAGCCTGAAATTCGAAGATCAGAATCCGTGGCTTACAGCAGCTGACAAATATGCAGTAGGCAACGTAGTAGAAGGTAAAGTTGCAAGAATGACAGACTTCGGCGCATTCGTTGAGCTGGAGCCGGGCGTAGACGCACTCCTTCACGTATCTCAGATCTCCCATGAGCATGTTGACAAACCGGCAGACATCCTGAAGGTTGGTCAGATGATCGAAGCTAAGGTTGTAGACTTCAACGAAGCAGACAAGAAGATCAGCCTGAGCATGAAAGCACTTGAGGCAGCTCCGGTTGCAGAAGAAGCTCCGGTAGAGGAGTAATCAGTCGGATTTTGACAGCATAGGCTGCTCAAAATAGATTACAAAAGAATATCAATAAGTACAAAAGATAAAAAGAGGTCGTTGCTTTGCAATGACCTCTTTTAACTTTTTCGAAAAGTATACTTT
>CAZEPO010000383.1:0-1193 GCA_964514125.1 uncultured Lachnospiraceae bacterium | reverse complement strand
CTGCTGGACCACAAACTGAATGCAGACAAACTGATCGCCTATGTACCAATCTACACCTGCGAAACGGTTCTTGCGCCTTTTCACAAAGCAGGCTATGAACTGGTCTTCTATGACTTCGACCGAAATATGAACCCGATTTTTGATCCGGCTGTGCTGGATCGCATCAGTATCATCTCTATTTGCGGTTATTACGGTTTTTCTACCTATAATAAAGCGTTTGTAGCGGAGTGCAGCCGCAGAGGCATTGCTGTGATCGAAGATACCACCCATTCCATCTTTTCTTCTGACGGGGCAGATCCGCACTGCGACTACATCGTTGGCAGTTTCCGCAAATGGCTTGCAGTTGCCTGCGGTGGCTTTGCAATCAAAACAAAAGGAAAATTTGCCGCAGCTTCTCTCCCGCCTCAGGAGGAACATGTCGGCTGGCGAAAAGAATTTTTTGAACTGAAAAATGATTATGAATCCAAATCTGCTGAAGAAAGAGCCCTGCTCGACCAGCAGGGGGACGAATTATTCTGGAAATCAGAAATGAAGCTGCGGCAGATTTTTGATGCATATGAGTCTGACGAAGAATCGATTCAGATCATGAAATATTATCCGATCAAAGAACTGCAGCAGAAACGCCGTGCCAACTATCAATATCTGCTGGATCATCTGAATCCGTCCGACAAATATGAAATCGTATTCAAAACACTGCCTGAAGGTACTGTTCCAAGTCATCTGACTTTGTATGCTGCAGATCGTGAGAAGTTTCGTAATACTCTGATGCAGGCTGGGATCAGCTGTACCTCCTATTGGCCGGTTGGTCCGCTTGTCGATCTCACAGGACACCCGGAAGCCAGATTTATTTATGACCATGTATGTTCTCTCCCTTGTGATCAGCGTTGGGATGAGACAGATATGCAAAGAATCTGCGATGTCCTGAATGCATTATAACAATGTAAGTATTCAGCCTCAGCTGAAATCATTTTACAGCAAAAAGTCTGCCGGACTCTCTTTCGAAAATCCGACAGACTTTTTTATTTATTACGTTCTTTTTGAATCTCCCAGCGCAAGATCTTGGTACCAGAATCATAATAATGCGCTTCTGTCACACGAATTGCCTTATCCAAATCTCCACTCACGATTGCATCTAACATCTCCTGATGTCCCTGCCACAATTTTTTGCGATGCTGACTCGGTCTCTCCTGAGA
>CAZEPO010000382.1:0-1198 GCA_964514125.1 uncultured Lachnospiraceae bacterium | reverse complement strand
CTATTCGGGCTGCGGTCCGACATACGAATGTATATGCAAACCAGAACTGGTGGTGCCGGGAACCGATATTATTTCCTGTTCTCCTTATTGGCAAAGCGGAAAATATTACAGCAAAAAGAGTGGAACATCGATGGCAGCTCCGGCAGTAGCAGGTTGTGTGGCGCTGCTGTTGCAGAAAGAGCCGTGGCTGACTAACGTAGCGGTGAAGATGAGGCTGAAAGAGGCTGCAGTCAGTCTTGGTTATCCTCAAAACCGGAAGGGATGGGGAATGCCGGATCTGCGGAGGCTGCTGCAGATCAGATAGGAATCATTTGACGTGTCGGCAATTCAATGATAGAATACAGCAAAAATGAAAATGACATTCACTGGTGACGCAGGAGGAGAAAGCTATGGAAAAAATCAAGATGAGCACTCCCATCGTAGAGATGGATGGAGATGAGATGACAAGAGTCTTATGGAAAATGATCAAGGAAGAACTGATCTGTCCATTTGTAGACCTGAAAAGTGAATATTATGATCTGGGGTTGGAAAACCGCAATGCGACCAACGATCAGGTGACAATAGATAGTGCAAATGCGAATAAAAAATACGGAGTAGCAGTGAAATGTGCAACCATCACTCCGAATGCAGCCAGAATGAAAGAGTATAATCTGAAAGAAATGTGGAAAAGTCCCAATGGTACGATCCGGGCGATTCTTGATGGTACTGTATTTCGTGCACCAATTACAGTCAAAGGGATTGAGCCGTATGTAAGAACCTGGAAAAAGCCGATCACAATTGCACGGCATGCGTATGGTGATGTATACAGAAATACAGAGATGATCATTCCAGGTGCCGGAAAAGCAGAACTGGTCTTTACTGCACAGGACGGCACACAGACCAGAGAGACCGTTTTTGAATTTCAGGGAGCCGGTGTTTTGCAGGGAATGCACAACCTCAATGGATCAATCGAAAGCTTTGCAAGAAGCTGCTTTAATTATGCGCTTGATACCAGACAGGATCTGTGGTTTGCGACCAAGGACACGATTTCCAAAAAATACGATCATACATTTAAAGATATTTTTCAGGAGATTTTTGACGCAGAATACAAAGAACGATTTGAAACAGCGGGCATCACATATTTTTATACGCTGATTGATGATGCAGTGGCGCGCGTTATGAAATCTGAGGGCGGCTTTATCTGGGCATGCAAAAACTA
>CAZEPO010000381.1:0-1207 GCA_964514125.1 uncultured Lachnospiraceae bacterium | reverse complement strand
AAAGTATACCATAACGAAAGCATGATGTGTGATTAGTTCGGAAAATTGCTGCTTCGGTGCAGTGCTCCGTCATCAGTGATGAAGAGTGCTTCCACATCGGGCAGTGTTTCGATCAGTTCCATTCCTTTTTCGAGCCCGAGTGCGAAACAGGTTGTGCTTAAGGCATCTCCGTCAGCGGAAGAATCAGAGAGAATCGTGACGCCCTGCAGGTGATTCTGTACCGGGTAGCCGGTCTTTGAATCGAGAATATGATGATAAATCTGACCGTCTTTTTCAAAATAGCGTTCATAGTTGCCGGAAGTGACTACAGACTGGCCATCAACAGACAGTACGGTGACAAGTTCTGAGGTTTCACCGAACGGTTTCTGAATGCCAATCTTCCAGGGCTGTTTGTTTGGCTTCGTTCCAAGAGCCAGATTGTTGCCGCCCAGGTTGATCAGTGCGCTTGAGATTCCTTTATCTGCAAGAAATGCTTTCAGCTGATCGGCGATATAGCCTTTGGCGATACCGCCCAGATCGAGTGAAGCAGCAGGGTCAAGGAGAGTGACGGTATTGCCGTTGATCTGGATATTTCGATAATCGACATGTGAAAGTGCTTCGTCGATTTCCTTTTGGTCTGGAAGGAGTTTCTCCGGATTCTCCGTGAAGTTCCAAAGCGAAACGACAGAAGCAATCGTCGGATCAAAGACACCTTCCGAAAGCTCGCTGTACTGCAGTGCCAGATTCAGCAGTTCGATCGTTGAATCCGACACCTCGACTGCTTCGCCATGGCTGTGGTTGATTCGCCAGATATCACTGCCTTCTCTGGTCCGGCTCAGCAGGGATTCATAGCGTGCCATTTCCTGAAAGCAGGCATCCAGAATGGAAGTGTCGTCGGTACCATAGAGTGTGAGTGTGACGACCGTGTCAAAATAAAAATCAGTATCGGTGATCATGCTGTTTTGTGTGCGGTAGGACTGAACTGCACTGCAGCCGGTCAGAGCAACGAGCATCAGCAGAATCCAAAAAGGGCAGAGCAGTCTGCGTCTGATTGTTGTATTGTATAAGAACATTTTTGCAAAACTCCATTCGAATTTTTCTTTATTGTAGTGCGAAAGTATTTTTTTTGCAAGATACGATAGAAAAAGCTTTTATTTTCAAAAGTTCTATGATACAATAACACACAGAGTTGGCAGGCAGTGTGCTTTGCTGACAATAAAAAAGTGAA
>CAZEPO010000380.1:0-1207 GCA_964514125.1 uncultured Lachnospiraceae bacterium | reverse complement strand
TTCCCCTATGCAATTAAGACAACCCTCGGACGTATGTTCCGCAAAAGAGAAGCCAGCGACGGATCGATGACTCCATTTCAGGCCGTCTGTACCGCACTGGCTGCCACGGTCGGTACCGGCAATATCGCAGGTGTCGCAGGAGCGATCGCGATCGGCGGACCGGGCGCCGTTTTCTGGATGTGGGTTTCCGCGATCCTCGGTATGTGTACCAAATTTGCAGAAGTTACACTGGCCGTTCATTTCCGCGAGCGAAACGAGCACGGCGATTACGTCGGCGGACCGATGTACTACATCAAAAACGGTCTCAGCAAAAAATGGCACTGGCTGGCAACTGCCTATGCCGTGTTCGGTGTGCTGACTGTATTCGGTACTGGTAATGCCACACAGGTCAATACGATCACCACAGCGATCAACTCTGCGCTGCTGAACTTCAATCTGGTTCAGCCAGATCAGGTCAAAACCTGCAGTCTGATCATCGGTATCATCATCACAATTCTGGTTGGTCTCGTTCTTCTGGGCGGTATCAAACGAATCGGAAGCGTATCTGAGAAGCTGGTTCCGTTCATGGCTCTGCTCTATGTTGTGCTTGGTCTTGGTGTGGTACTGCTCAACATCAACCGTGTCCCAGCTGTATTTCACGATATTATCGTCGGCGCCTTCAAGCCATCTGCCATCACCGGCGGAGTGGTCGGCAGCTTTTATCTGAGTATGACCAAGGGTGTTGCCCGCGGTATCTTCTCCAATGAGGCCGGACTTGGTACCGGATCGATCGCACATGCCTGCGCCGATACCCAGAAACCAGTCAAACAGGGCTTCTTCGGTGTATTCGAAGTTTTCACTGATACGATCGTAATCTGTACACTGACCGCACTGACCATTCTCTGCAGCGGCGTTCCGATCAATTATGGTGCTGCAGCCGGAGCCGAGCTGACGATCAGCGGCTTCACTGCTACCTACGGCAACTGGGTGTCCATCTTCACAGCGATCGCGATGTGCTGCTTTGCCTTCTCCACCATCATCGGCTGGGGACTGTACGGTGCTCGCTGTCTGGAATACCTCGCATCCTCCAAGGTGCTCAAGCCGTTTATGGTTGCTTACTCTCTGGTCGCAATCCTCGGTGCAACCGTAGATCTCGGACTGCTCTGGAGCATCGCAGAAACCTTCAACGGTCTGATGTCCATCCCGAACCTGATCGCCCTGTTCCTGC
>CAZEPO010000379.1:0-1210 GCA_964514125.1 uncultured Lachnospiraceae bacterium | reverse complement strand
GGTATTCTGACACAGTATCAGCCACTTGTTTTAAATGAATATATCGGAAACGGACAGCCTTGGGATCTGGACCGTCTCCACGGCGGCGTGCATGTGCTTCCGCCATACCAGCAGGCATCTGGCTCTGACTGGTACAAAGGTACTGCCAATGCGATCTACCAGAACCTCGCTTTTATCGAGCGCTACGATCCGGAATACGTGATCATTCTTTCTGGTGACCAGATCTGCAAGCAGGACTACAGCGATTTCCTGAATTTCCACAAAGAAAAAGGCGCAGAATTCTCTGTTGCAGTTATGGAAGTTCCGTGGGAAGAGGCTGGACGCTTCGGCCTGATGGTAGCCGATGAGAATGACAGAATCACAGAATTCCAGGAGAAACCAAAGAATCCGAAATCCAATCTGGCTTCTATGGGTATCTATATCTTCAACTGGGATATCCTGAAAAAATATCTGACAGAGGACGAGGCTGACCCGAACTCTGAAAATGACTTTGGCAACAACATTATTCCGAACCTCCTTCGCGACAACCGTAAGATGTATGCTTACCACTTCAGCGGATACTGGAAAGATGTCGGAACAATCTCTTCTCTTTGGGAAGCTAACATGGAAGTGCTCGATCCGGAACACAGCGGTATTGACCTCTTCGATGAAACATGGAAAATCTACAGCCGCAACAGCGGTATGACCGGCCACAAGATCGGTGCCGGTGCAGTCGTAGAGAATGCTATGATCACAGACGGCTGCCGTGTCAACGGTACAGTCAAACACTCCATTCTTTTCTCCGGTGTCCGTGTTGAAAAGGGTGCTATTGTAGAGGATGCTGTTGTTATGGGCGGAACTACGATCAAAGCCGGTGCAGTTGTGAAACACTGTATCATCGCAGAAAATGTTGTGATCGGTGAGAATGCTGTTGTTGGTGCAATGCCGACTGCAGACTCCAACGGTGTTGCAACGGTTGGCTCCGGTGTAGTCATCGGTGACAACGCAAAGATCGGACCGAACGCTATGATCAGCAAAAATGTAGAAGGTGGTGAAGAACAATGTTAAACTCCAAGACAAGTGCACTCGGTATTATTTTCCCGAACAGTTATGACTACACTGTTCCAGAACTGGTAAACCTGCGCCTTATGGCATCCATCCCTTTTGCAAGCCGTTATCGTCTGATCGACTTCCTGCTTTCCAGCATGTCCAACTGCGGCATTGACAATAT
>CAZEPO010000378.1:0-1215 GCA_964514125.1 uncultured Lachnospiraceae bacterium | reverse complement strand
GGTATATCTGGAGGGAGTACAGGCGGATCCGGAATGGATCACGCGCGAAGGAAACGCAGCTTCCTATGATTGCTACAAGATTCCAAGTCTGCTTCCGGGCGAGATCAGTCTGACAGTGCGTCATCAGATCTTTGAATCGGTTCATGTGACGCTTGATACGCAGAACAAAAGTGCAGATTACAGCGGTGAGATGAAGCTGAAGACCAGTGCACAGAACGAACTGAAGGAACTTGCTGTCAAATCACTGAAAGAATTGTACAAAGCAGCGGCAACGGAAAAGAAGGATAAATTGAAAGAGACTTTCCCGGATTGCGAAAAAGATGCCGAGTCAATCGTGAAAAAGCAGGCAGCCGAATTCCATAGAGAGGGTGCGATCTTCAAGAGCGCAGCGATTTCCAAGTTTGATGCGAAATTTGGCGATGTGATTTTTACAGAAGAAGACAATGGTGCGATTACAACAGAACTGGAGTTTTCTTACCATTATGCGGTCAAGGAAGAGGTCACAGAAGAAACCGGAGAATATTATGAGGACGGTTCTGCAGTCACAGATACACAGACGAAGACAACCTCCGGTGATGAAACTGCAAAATTTGTCATGGCATACTATGAAGGTGCATGGCATATCAATTCTGCAGAATTGAATACAATTCCGAAACGGTAAAATACTTCAAAAAGAAGTGAAAAGATACCCGGCAGAAAACAGAACTGCCGGGTATTGCCATATTTATAAAGCGGAAAGCTGAAAAAAACAGAACAGGAGGAATGTGATGAAAAGTATCAGTTGGATTATCTCGCTTGCCGTACCTATGCTGCTTCATATGATTTTGTCAGATGTTTCTGTGATCTTGTTGGGCAGCAGCGGAAGTGTGACACTTTGTACGACGGTGTCAGCTGTATTGACAATCCCTATTGCAGCGTGGCTGTTTTGGAAAGACCGCAGATCTATGCAGGCAGATACAGATGCTGCAGACAGAGAACAGAGCCCTATCTGGAAGAAGATTTCGTTTGGCGGATTCTGTTTTCTGGCTGGCGGCATTTTGAACATCGTATGGAGCAGTGTCCTGACGCTGCTGCGGATCAGCGAAATTTTTTCAAATGCCACACAGGAGGCATTGCTGGCATCAGAACTAGCGCTGCAGGTAGTCGGACTGGGCCTGCTTGTACCGCTTGCAGAGGAACTGATCTTTCGCGGATTGATCTACAAGCGCATGAAGC
>CAZEPO010000377.1:0-1218 GCA_964514125.1 uncultured Lachnospiraceae bacterium | reverse complement strand
CCTGAACACAGATTCCTTCTTCTTTGCCTACCGTCTGATTAAATTCGTCAATCATATCGTTCAGAGGTGAATCCGTCTGGCCTCCATAGACATGCCAGATAGTCAGGTCGATTGGCTCTTTCGTTTTATTCAGTGCACAACCACTTATTACCCCCGCAATCACAAACAGACTGCAGAAAAATCCCATTTTCTTTCGTTTCATTTTTATACTCCATTAATTTATCACTTTATGTTCCGGAACATGACTGCACTTTGCAAACAGCTCTTTTCGGCTGGAAACACCCAGTTTTGCAAAAATATGCGACGTATGCTTCTTAACTGTATTTTCTGTTATTTCCAGCTCTTCCGCAATATCTTTTCGCTTTTTATTATCCATGATCAAAAGCAGTACTTCCATTTCACGGACAGACAGTTTTTCGATACCGATCAGATCAGCCCCCGCTGTCCGTATCTGTATCTGATCACTGAGCGATTCATTCCCCACAGCGTCTTCTGTCTGATCTTCTGTTTCATCTTTGTCCTCAGAAACACGATCAGCAGCAGACTGTTCCCGAACTGCAGCTGCTGACACATCTTCCAATATCATATACAGCAGAAGCATCAAAAGTTCTGCAAAAAGATAGAATACTGCCAAAAATTCAAACTCGATATCGATCAACTGTTCCAGCAGCCATGTCACAATGCTGCACATCACAATCATAGAAAGAAAAGCAGCTATTTTGCTGGAAATACCCGTCTTTTGCTTCATTGTATATAAAATAACGGCAATCATTCCCGTAAAATAAAGGAATAAATACACACCATATACAAAATACAATGATCCGTAATCCTTTACCAAAACCGCTGCTCCATTGATAAAGTCGATCCTGACATCTCTATAATAAATAGTAAGCCAGCCTCCGCTCGCCGTCAACAAAAAAACCAAACAGCCAGCAAAGATCAATGTCCCAAACAAATATTTTGAACAATTGACTCTGCATACCTTCATAATTGACATCAGCATAAAAAACGGCAGAAATACAGAAAATAACTCTACAATTCGATTCACCGCTAATGCCGCCTGAAGACTAGATGATATGGAAAGAAAAAAATAACCGGCATTAATTCCAAACACCGCAATATAAAGGTACTGAAGCCACTTTTCTTTCTCTCTGATCAGCTTCCAATACCCGAGCATCAACAAAAACGCAGCCAACGCAAGCACACCATAAATCACAG
>CAZEPO010000376.1:0-1220 GCA_964514125.1 uncultured Lachnospiraceae bacterium | reverse complement strand
CCGGCTCGGTCACTGCTTCTGTCACCGGTTCTGTAGCGGCTTCTGTTGTCGGCTCAGTTACTGCTTCTGTCACCGGCTGCGGTGCTTCTGTCACTGGCTGCGGTGCTTCTGTTGCAGGTTCAGTCGCTGCTTCTGTCACCGGCTGCGGTGCTGTCTCTGCTGCAGGCTGCGGTACTGCTTCTGGTGCTGCCTGCGGTACAGGTGCTGCTGCTTCTGTTGCGGCTTCCGTCGCTGCCTCAGTTGAAACTTCTACTGATACATTTTCTTCTGCTAATACCGGAATCCCTGATACGTTAAACAGCATCGATCCTGCCAATATCATAGTCACAAATCTTGACGACTGTTTAAACTTTGCCTCTTTTCTTCTCATAGCAATTCCTCCTCTTCTTTCCCCAAAAGTTTCATTTCGATTCCCTTTTCAATCGATCGTTATCCCTTACTTCGTGCATCACTTCATTTATCCATTTAAGAATATTTATTATATGGCTATTATATATTGCCTTGGTCACATAGTAGTCACATAACGGTCATAAAATAAAATTTTTATGATTTTTTTGTCATTTCATAAGACCTAAGATTTTCTGTGCAGTTTTCTTCCTTATAATATATGTCAGGAACGGCCGGACGAATACATGATTATATTTTTTGTCTGTATTTTGTCTTCTTGACAAATGGTAGGTGCCTACTTATAATTGGTAGGTGCCTACGAAAAGGAGGAAATTATGAATACTAATAGAATTGCAGTTTTAATAAAAACAGCAGCCATTGAATTTGACAAAATGGCAAATCCGATTTTGGCAGATTATGATTTGACAGCATCTCAATGCAGAATTTTAAAATTTTTGTTTATGCAGCAAAACCAAAGTGCAAGAATCGTAGACATAGAAAAGGAGTGTGCCATTACACACCCTACTGTGTTGGGATTGTTAGACAGTCTGGAAAAGAAAGGATTTGTTTTGAAGATCACAAATCCAAAAGATGCCAGAAGCAAGCTGATTTCCTTAACCCCAAAAGCGAAAGATATGCAGCATGAGCTGGAGATCGTTGTTGCGAAAATCGACCATACTTGGGTTGAACATTTATCAGAACAGGAAAGAAAAGAATTGCAAAAGCTTCTTCAAAAGCTTTTGAGAATAGAAACTGAGGAGGAATAAAATGTCACTTAAAACACAAGAAGAAAACCGTATGGGAACTGCAAAAATGTTCCCCTTGATTCTATC
>CAZEPO010000375.1:0-1235 GCA_964514125.1 uncultured Lachnospiraceae bacterium | reverse complement strand
GTCCGGGGCTATTTTTGCAGTGGTCGGCGCACTGGCCTGTGCGGTGATCCTGAATAAAGGAAGGCTGCTGGATTATTCGGGACCGCGTCTTCTGATGTTGGCCGCGTTGTCCCTGCTGGAGGGCTTTACTGCTGCCGGAACCAACTATATGGCTCATGTGGGCGGATTTGTGACAGGCTTTTTGATCGCTCTTTTGTTCTGGAAAAAGATCAGAGGCTGTCACGTTTGCCAAGCGGAAGCGTGAGACAGAAGTCCGTACAGAAAGTTTGATCCGGTCTGATTTTGATCGTCAAAGTTCCGTTGTGCTGCTGGGCGGCACGTTTGGCAATGCAGAGTCCAAGACCGGTTCCGCCGGATTTGTGCGTCACGAACGGATCAAACAGCGTCGGAAGATATTCATCTGGAATACCAATGCCATTATCATAGACATGAATCTGCAGCTGATCGTTACAGAGGACTGCGGTCAGGCGGATCATCGCCTGATCCGTAGAAGAAGCCACTGCATCGGCTGCATTCAACAGGAGATTCCACAGGACCTCCTTTAATAAGATCGGATCACCAAGCCCGGTGCAGTGCTGAAGCTCCGGCGCAAATTCGACGGTGAAGCAGATCTGCCGTTCCTGCATCAGAGC
Organism: uncultured Lachnospiraceae bacterium; assembly: GCA_964514125.1. Lineage (GTDB taxonomy): Bacteria > Bacillota > Clostridia > Lachnospirales > Lachnospiraceae > Choladousia. The sequence goes on along the minus strand of CAZEPO010000375.1, from coordinate 603 downwards.
CTGAAAAGAGGAAGCGGCTCCGCAGAGCAGATCCCAGACAGAAAATGTGTCCATGCGGCAGGCGGTGCTGCGGTTCAAAAGAGAAATTTCCTCCAGAAGACGAATAGTATCCTGAAGATCCTGCTGAACCTGAGGCCATAGTGCAGTCTCGGTGACGGCAGGATATTTTTTTGCAATCAGCTGCAGAGAACTGCAGATCAGCGTCAGCGGATTGCGTATTTCATGTGAAATCTGTGAGATCAGGGTATGGTATTGTTCGTGTTGTTCTGCAAGTTTGGTACAGCTGCTGCAGGAATCAGCGACAGATTGTTTCATAGAATACTCCTTTGCAACAAAAAGATAGGTTAAATGTAGCATTGGTCATCAAAATTGGCAACGAAAATTCATTGACATTTGCCGACCGGATTCGACAGAATTGCTTTGAAATTACTGCTGCGGGAAACGTTTCCTTTGTTAAAAAACTCACAACGATAATCCATTGACAAGTTACGGAGCTATTCATAAAATATAATTACAGTATGCGACATAATCCAAGAAAATTTGAAAGAAGGGAAGAAAATTGACTGAAAACTGTATTTTTTGCAAAATCGCGAATGGAGAAAT
>CAZEPO010000374.1:0-1251 GCA_964514125.1 uncultured Lachnospiraceae bacterium | reverse complement strand
ATCGTGTGATGATGCCCAGTCCGATCATCAGCGCCACGACACCGCCCGCCACGATAAATCCTGCCGAAAATCCTATGATCGTAAGCCATACCTGTTCCATACCGTCACTCCTTACCGCTCTGCTTTTTTCGCAAAGATGCCCTCCGGTTCCCGGATTCGATCAGGGTCTGATCTACTTCGTCCTCGTAGGTACGCATCTCCACCTCAAGCGGTGTCGGATCACTGCAGTTCTGCTTTCTCGAAAAATGATGGAAAAAGATCAGGATTCCGAGTCCGACTCCGATCGAATAAGAAATTTCCAACCATGTAAATCCATTGGAAACCTGTCCTGTAAAAGTCTCATACAGCTGGCCAAACAGTTTCTCGATATCAATGTCATTGTTAAATGCCATAATAGAGAAAGCTGCGCCAAAAAATGACAGAAAACAGACAAATGCGGTCTTACACCAGCTGACAAGGTCGTTCGGCTTTTTTTCTTTTTCCACTGTCAGGATAAAATCTGCCTCTCCGAGATTATTCACTTCCAAAGAAGGAAAATCCTTCTGGATCACTTCGATCACATCCAAAATCGAACATACATACCTGCCCGGTCCTTTTGCCACCTGCATCGGAAGGTGCAGCGTTTTTACCCTGTTTTCAATCGGCTTCTCCGCACAGTTCAGGGACGCAATATCTCCCAGACAGATGGGCTTCCCCTTCGTGCGGACATTTTTATCTATCTTCAGATAAAGTACACTGCTCATCATATCGCTCCTTTCACAGCCTGCTGTTTATCAGAAACATATGCTTAGCATATTTTCTATGCAATCCGCCGCAAGGCCGCCTTTCAGAAAGAGACTGTATCCAATCCGCCCAGTACCAGCACCGCATCATGTACCGGTTTTTCTAAAAGTTCCTGCAAGCCCCATGTCGCTAATGCCAACAAAATCAAAATCGCCAAAAGAATCAGATAACGTTCCAGAAATTTGCGTCCCATACTGTCACCTCCACAGATGAAGCTGATACTTCTAATCCGCTGTTGCTGCTTTCCCATGAATACATACTGTTTTGCAGTTTTATTCAACGAATGATATAAACCAGTATTTCCAATTTTCTGAACCTTAATCCTCATCTTCATTTTGACTGTGAAAAAATCTTAAGGAGCGTTCTTATCAAAGGATCAGCTGCTTTTGCTCCAGCCAGTCCAGTACATCTTTAAATACTTCTTCTTTGTTGTGCTCATTGAGGATCTCATGCCGTGCTCCCGGATAG
>CAZEPO010000373.1:0-1264 GCA_964514125.1 uncultured Lachnospiraceae bacterium | reverse complement strand
CGGAGAAGATGAAGTTTCCGCAGCAACGAGATCGGATCTACCAGGACGGGCTGAAAGATAATTTTTTCAGCAAGAGAGTTTATGAACAGACGCAGAAAACGACAAAAGAAAAAACGATAGCTAAGCAGGCTGTAAAATCGGTTGTTAATAGTGGCAAAAGTGATATACTTATAATAGATGCAGAGCCTAGTAGTGCAAAGTATAGAGAAATAAAACGAAAAAATCATAGAACAGGGTGTGTCTCAGAAAAGACCAATATTTGCGGATGATGAATTCGGAAAATAGCAGATATAATTAAAACACGGACTGATTACGATGGGGAATCCGATGTACGTCTACTGTCTTGTAATACCGGTAAAAGTGAAGAGTGCTTTGCTCAGAGTTTGACCAATAAACTAGGCGTGTCAGTTGAGGCTCCAAATGACATCATATGGGCGAGAGCTGATGGTACATTCACAATCTGTCCCACAAAATACAAAAATACAGGTCAAATGATTAATTTAGACCAGAAAGGAAGTGAGTGCATGAAGGAAATCAGTAATGTCAGAGAGTTTTCAGGCGAAGAGAGTTTTCCTACTGTAAAAACGTTAGTTTCAAAGAAAGAGATACCTGAAAAAGACAAGATCCTTCAATTCTTGAAGTCATTTAATTCGGATTGTGCTGCAGGTATGGTTTTGGTTGATGAAATTACCGGAGAAAATGTTGATTCAGGGATAAGTGTTTATGAAGATGGTCAGTACTATTGGGATACAAGACATATCTATCACTTTGAAAAATATAATTTAAAATTGAATGATGATTTTATAGCACATGTTTTAGGCAAATAAATACCACCAGCCATAATGAACCGCTCCCAAAAGTTAGACTTTTGGGGGTCACCTCATAAGGCCGGTGGTATTTTTATACCCATTTTTAGAATTTGCGCCGGAGCAAAGGAAAGGAGGTCAATGTGATTATTGTATCGATTACAGAGAAGAGCATATTGATGGAACGGCATGCAGGACACTCACATGATGGACAAGATATTGTATGTGCTGCACCCTCAGCATTAACATGCAATTAGGTAAATTTATTTTGTCGGGAGGACCGGTTATTTACCATTAACGTAACTGTTTTGATTTCTACGAATTTCTGATGAATTAAAAACTTGTAATTCATTCAGAAAACTCTTTTTTGTTTTGTTGAGCAGTTCTGAAAATTGATAAATATATCAGCAAATCCATTGTAAAACCAAAGGATTCTGGTATAATGAACCAAAGAAGAT
>CAZEPO010000372.1:0-1264 GCA_964514125.1 uncultured Lachnospiraceae bacterium | reverse complement strand
CATTATGGCAAACATATATCGAAGCATTACAGAACTGATCGGCAAGACTCCATTGGCAGAAGTTTGCCGTCTGGAACAGGAAGAAAATCTGGAAGCAACCGTTCTTGTGAAACTGGAATACCGCAATCCGGCAGGCAGTGCCAAGGATCGCATTGCGAAATCTATGATTGAAGATGCAGAGGAAAAAGGCCTGCTGAAAGAAGGCTATACGATCATTGAGCCGACCTCCGGCAATACAGGCATCGGTCTGGCAGCGATCGCAGCGGCAAAAGGCTATCGCATGATCCTGACGATGCCGGAAACGATGAGTGTCGAGCGCCGCAATATTCTCAAAGCATTTGGTGCGGAAGTCGTTCTGACCGATGGCAGTAAGGGTATGTCCGGCGCAGTCGCCAAGGCAGAGGAACTGGCACGTGAGATCGAAGGCAGCTTTATTCCGGGTCAGTTTGAGAATCCTGCCAATCCGAACGCGCACTATCGGACAACCGGACCAGAGATCTGGGAAGACACCGATGGTAATGTAGATATTTTTGTAGCCAGTGTGGGTACCGGCGGTACGATCACCGGTACCGGCAGATATCTGAAAGAAAAGAATCCGCAGATCAAGGTGGTTGCGGTAGAACCGGCAGATTCACCGCTGCTTTCCGGCGGCAAAGCAGGTCCGCACAAGATTCAGGGCATCGGTGCGAACTTTATCCCGAAAGCACTGGATACCGGAATCTATGATGAGATTATCTGCATCGAGAATGAGGAAGCATTTGAGATGTCCAGACGTCTGATGAAAAAAGAGGGCCTGATGACAGGTATTTCTTCCGGTGCAGCACTTCATGCAGCAGTACAGCTTGCAAAACGGCCGGAAAACAAGGGCAAGACGATCGTTGCACTGCTTCCGGACAGCGGAGATCGGTACTATTCCACACCACTGTTTGTAGGAAAAGCGTAAGCAGCGGTTCCAGAATGATAAATATATACTTTTTTTGTAATTCATAGGACGCTCAGTTAGAAAACAAAACAATGTCCAAGCTGACAGTTTCGAAGGGTAAGAACTTCTGCAAAGGTCAGCTTGGACGTTGTTTGTTTTTTAACTGAGCTGTTTAAGAAATTGCCTGCAAGTCATATTGTGAACAAAGAGGCTATAGAAATTATTTATTTCATAGGCCAGTCTGGAAGCATTTTATTTTCCGTTTTTGGCGTCCTGTGATTTACAAAAAAGTATATTTTTCTAGAAAGCATAAGGTTTGCTTTAGATTTTGGTTGAAAGAAA
>CAZEPO010000371.1:0-1294 GCA_964514125.1 uncultured Lachnospiraceae bacterium | reverse complement strand
TAAAGCGCAGAAGTCTGCGGTAATCAAAGTGATCAGAAAGCTGAATGTTCATAAATCTTATCTCCTTATATTTCTTTCATTTTTTCTTTTAGTTCATTCAAATAACGTTCTGTCAGTTCAAGATACAGTGCCCATTCCTCCGGTTTCCACGAACTGTATATTTTATTTTCTACTGCGATAACGCGATCGACGGTATTGTGTACAACAGAAGTACCTTTCTCTGTGAGGACGATGCGTTTGGATCTGCCGCCAGCTGCTTCCAGATATAAGATGGATTTTTCTTCCAGTTTCCGGAGTGCGGAATTGATTGTCTGTTTGTTTAAACCGGATTGTTTCACCAGTTCACTGATCAGGCAGGTGCCATCGTTGTCTGCTATAATATAGAGGATTAACATGATACTGTCGGAGAATCCCTGCTTCAGTGCGATCTCATGATAAACTGCATCAATCTCTGAAAGGATACGATTGTATTGTCTTGCCTCTGATTTGATATTCCAAGTCATAAAAACCTCCTGTTTGATTGCATATCTGCGGTAGTATAGTATGATTTCGTACTAATGTCAAGCGTATTTTTGCTCGTAGTTCAGCCGCCAATTTTTATGCTTAACACGGACAAACGGTAGAATTTTTTAAAGTTTCATGTTATATTCCAATAAGAAGCTGCTTAAAAAAATAGAATACACCAAAACAATATGATTGAATTTTACAGCATGAAATTGCATCAAATAAAAATGCAGGAGAGAGGAACTGATATGAGGAAAAACAAAAAAATGATATTTTTTGTCATGGCACTTTCTTTTATTTTTACGGCATTTCCGATGAATACCATGATTGCACTGGCTGAAGAGCCAATGATTTTGGATGATGTTGTACAGCTTTTAGATGCAGAAGAGAGCGATATGGAAATGTCGGTACAATCTATGGAAGAAGATACTGAACCGCTGATGGATTTCTCTGTAGATTCAGTTATAGTGCTGGACGATCTGTCGGAGCAGAATGCGGTGTTGGAAAGTACTCTGGCATCAGACGCAGACACCATATCCGTTCAGGAGTACTGGTATGAAAAGTACTTTGCGGCAAATGAATCGGTTGTACTGGAGGTACACGCGGCAAGCAGTACCGGAGTTCTTTCTTATGAATGGCAGCAGTTTGATTCTGCTTCAAAGACGTACCAAAAGATCACAGATAATCCAACCGCGGAAAATGCACAATTAGAGCTTGGTATTTTGAAAGAAGGCTGCTATCAGTTTTCATGCAGACTCAGCAATGGCTCTGAAAACAGCGAAAAATATGT
>CAZEPO010000370.1:0-1298 GCA_964514125.1 uncultured Lachnospiraceae bacterium | reverse complement strand
GTATGGCAGAGATTGAAGGCAGAGAATATATTCAGGTCACAGCAGGCTGGGCAGAAAACCCGCGGATCGCACAGTATCACGTCAACGATGCGTATCTGGGTTATAATCTGGTGGGACGAGCTTTGGCAGAAGAATAAATAAGAAGAAAAAGCTGATGCAGAGGAAAACGATTGAAGTATCCTTTGCACCAGCTTTTTTGCAGAGATGTTTTATATGCGGCGAATCAGTCTGATAATGAAAGCTGGATCGGCTGACGCTGTTCAAAGACGGTGTAATAGCGGAAACCGAGCTGGAGCAGTGCTTCACAGGTACGGTCAAATTCGTAATGAACATAGTCCGGCGTATGTGCATCGGAGCCGACTGTGATCAGCTCACCGCCCAGTTCGCGATAGCGCTTCAAAACAGCGGAAGCAGGATTGGTTTCACCCAGCCCATAGCGGAATCCTCCGGTGTTGACTTCCAGGCATTTACCGTTTTCAATCAGATAGTTCAGCATTGGATCAATATAGTCGGCGTAGCGCTCGTAGGTATAATATTTATTCTGATTCGGACCGTAGCGTACAATGTAATCCATATGACCTAAGGTGTCAAAATCCTTGAAATGGATCAGCGTTTCATACTGCTCTTCAAAAAAACGTTCGTAGACCGCACGTTCCTCTTTTCCTTCAAAGAAAACAGGATAATAGGGATCTTCCTGATCGACAAAGTGCTGGGAAGCAATGATGAAATCAAAAGGATAAGACTGCGCTAAGCGGTGGAGCATGGGAGAGAGCTGCTTCTGCAGTCCAAATTCCATGCCGATCCGTATCTGAAGCTGATCCTGATACTGCCTGCGCAGATCCTGCATGCGGGAAAAGTAGCGTTCAAAGTCTATCGAAAAATCTACATCAGTCGGCACCTCCGGATCCTGATGTTCTGTAAAGCAGATTCCGTCCATCTGCAGATCGATCGCCTGCCGGATCATGGCTTCGGCAGGGGTGCTGCAGTCTCCGGAAAAATCGGAATGCATGTGATAATCGTGTTTGATGCTCATAATCATTCTCCTTTATTTTCCAAAATAGGTAAAAAATCGGCAAATTGCACATTTGAAAATCATAATAAGGGATAGGATTAAAAAAGTCTACAAAAATTTCACAAGAATAATATTAGGACTTGAATTTTTTGGACAAATTGGGTAGAATAACACGTAGGTTGATGATTCTTTTAAGCAATGTTAAAAAAATCACAACATTACCTATTAAATTACATTTAGGAGGAATTGTAATCATGGCAGTAAAAGTTGCAATTAATGGTTTTGG
>CAZEPO010000369.1:0-1299 GCA_964514125.1 uncultured Lachnospiraceae bacterium | reverse complement strand
TCATGATAAAATTCTCCTTATCATATTTGACAATTATTAAGTTTTGGTTCAGATTTAAAAGTAAATCCTTTTATAATATATATGATGCGTCAGCATATGACAAGAAAAATTTTACACATAAAAAAGAAAAATTATTTCTATTATTCTGCAGCAGTCTCTGCTTCTTCAATCAGAGTTTCTGAATCCTGAAGAACAGTGATGACAGCAGCATTGCCATCTTCGTCAAGTGTGATCTTGACGTAAGAACCGATGGCAAGATCATCGAGAGAAATCTCAGCAGTTTCTTCCTCTTCATAAAGGGCGAGTACAATGAGTTCGACTGCATCGGTCTCATCATTTATCACTTCATCAGAAAGATCTGCAACAGGTTCGCTGACAATTTCAGTATCTGACAGCGCTAAATCAGTTGTATCAGCGGCCTCGGAATCTGAGAACGCCACCTGAGATTCAGCGTCATTCTCTTCGCTGGAATCTTCTGCAACGATTTCGATATCCGTAATCTCGTCATCTGTTATGATCGCTGCGTTTTCTTCCGTATCTTCGGCAAGCTGTACCTGCAGGGCAACGGTATCATCAGTAAGAGAGATGACCTGACTAATACCGTCAAATTTCAGTGCAACAAAGTGATCGCTGTCAACCAGCAACTCATCTGCTTCATTGTCAGAGTTTTCCTCTTCAGCAAGCTCTTCGGAAGATTCTTCTAAACTGTCATCAGAGCTTTCAGCTTCAGAACTTGCATCTGCATTTTCTTCCGAGTCAGCTTCGGCACTTTCCATCTGTATTTCTACAGATTCCGCAGAAACATCGACCGTAGTTCCAAGTTCAATTGTAATACCTGTCTCACTGATTTCAGTGATCTTTCCGTAGATCGCATCGTCTGCTTCTTCCGAGCTGTTAGCTGCCTCAGCTTCTTCCAGAGCCTGTTCAACGGCATCGTTTTCTTCCAAAATCTGTTCTTCCGAGACAGCTTCTGTCTGTGTTGCATAAGCGGCGGTGGAAGAAATAGCGAGTGTCAATCCTAATAATAGTGCTGCATATTTACGTTTCATGATTTCTAGTCCTTTCTGTTGCTGTTATTTGATACGCCCTTAACTATATTCAGAGAATGTGTTCGTTTCGTGACTAGAAAACGAAGAAGCTGTGACGAAAACCTTTAGACTTTCTGATAAAAAAATATACTTTCTTGTAAACAGGACGCCAAGAGTAGGAAATAAAATGCTTCCGGACTAACTGATTCAGAAATACAAGAAAGTCTATTACTCCAGCAGATCTATGCTAGGAGCAAGAAATCCAGAACAA
>CAZEPO010000368.1:0-1312 GCA_964514125.1 uncultured Lachnospiraceae bacterium | reverse complement strand
GAGTTATACAGCAGCAGTGATTACCGTCAGTGACAAAGGATATGCAGGAGAGCGGGAAGATACCAGTGGTCCGGCATTGGCAGCTCTTTTGATGGAAAAAGGATTTGAGGTAGTTTATCAGACGATCGTGCCGGATGAGGCAGATATGATTAAAAAAGAATTGATCGCCTGTGCAGATGAAAAGGAGATTGCACTTGTCCTAACCACGGGCGGAACCGGTTTTTCACCGCGGGATATTACACCGGAAGCCACGATGGAAGTGGTAGAGCGTCCGACACCAGGGATTCCGGAAGCAATGCGGGCAGAGAGTATGCGTATCACGCCGAAAGGCTGTCTTTCCAGATCAGCTGCAGGAATCCGCAGACGAACACTGATCATCAATCTGCCGGGAAGCAAAAAGGCATCAGTCGAAAATATTCAGGCAGTGATCGATCCGGTTCAGCATGGGTTGGAGATGCTTTATTCAGAAGGTTCAGCAAATTGTGCAGGAGCATAAACAACCAAAAATAAGAAGCTGTCAGGGCTTCTTATTTTTGTGGCTTTTTGAAATTTTGTACCCAGTCCAGAATATAGGACGAAAGGGTTACTGTGATCAGAGAGTAAACGATCCGCAGAAACGGAATATAGCTAAGAGAGAGCAGCAGCACCACAACATCGGTAAAAAGATAAGCGCGTGCCAGACGCCAGTGCAGAACGTGTGAAATCGTCAGAGCCAATGCATCATCTCCTCCGGAAGAGCCACCCTGACGAATAATCAGACCGACACCGATGCCGACGAAAACAGCACCGAGTACCGCAGCGAGCAGCGGATGGGTGGACAGATCCGGCAGCATGGGCGGAAATTTCTCCCAGATTTTGAAAAAAACAGAAACACAAAGCGTCGAAAAAAATGAGATCCGGATAAACTGTCCGCCCAGAAATTTGTAGGCGAGCAGATAACAGGCGATATCGAGAACCGGTGTGATGTAGGCTGGTGAGATTTTAAGCCAGTGTTCAATCAGAAGCATCAGTCCAAGAACTCCGCCCTCTGTGATATGTGTACGCTGATGAATGTTATGGATACCGAATGAAGTGATCATTGCACCAAGTATGATTAGCAGTACTTTCTTTAGAGTAAAGTCTTCTGTCATTTTCTGCCAGAAGGTTTTAAAACGTTGATTCAATTGATAGTTCCTCCTTGCGTATTCAATCATTGCGAGGTATTATAAACTGTATAGTAACTATAAAGTCAAGAGGTTAGTATGGACAAGTTTTTTTCAATTGGAGATATTGCAAGGCAGCAGAATATATCGCGGCAGACGCTGATTTATTA
>CAZEPO010000367.1:0-1318 GCA_964514125.1 uncultured Lachnospiraceae bacterium | reverse complement strand
CCTTTTACTAAGATAAGATTGTTCTCTGCATCTACGCGGATTACTTCAAGGTTCTGAACTGTAATCTGCTTAGCGCCCATGTGACCCGGCATCTTCTTTCCTTTGAAAACCTTGCTCGGATCGGAACATGCACCGTTGGAACCTGCGTGACGATGGTATTTGGAACCATGAGCCATCGGTCCTCTGGACTGTCCATGTCTCTTGATTGCGCCCTGGAAGCCTTTTCCTTTGGAAATTGCTGTTGCGTCAATCTTGTCGCCTGCTGCGAATACGTCTGCTTTGATTTCCTGTGCTACTGCATAGTTCTCAGCATCCTCAAACTTGAACTCTCTTACATATCTCTTGTAAGAAACGCCTGCTTTGTCAAAAGCGCCCTTCTGCGGCTTAGCCACGAGTTTTTCACGCTTGTCAACAAAACCAACCTGTACTGCACTGTAACCATCGTTCTCAACTGTTTTAACCTGTGTAACTACACACGGTCCAGCCTGAAGAACAGTTACCGGAGTAAGTACTCCGTCTTCACTGAAGATTTGAGTCATTCCGACTTTTGTTGCTAAAATCGCTTTCTTCATTCTTTTCCCTCCTGTTTTTCTACAGCGGATCGCCTTTCGGTGATCATCCTAGTTAACAGTGAATGATATAAGTGGAACTTAGATGTTGCTTCTATATCAACCTGAGTAGGATCGCTTCGTTGTGAATTATTTCTGTTTCATTTTGATATCAATGTGTACACCAGCCGGCATTTCCAGTCTTGACAGTGCATCAACTGTTTTCTGGGTCGGTGTGATGATATCGATCAGTCTCTTATGAGTTCTCTGCTCGAACTGCTCTCTGGAATCTTTATATTTGTGAACAGCACGGAGAATAGTAACTACTTCCTTCTTTGTCGGAAGCGGCACCGGTCCGCTCACCTGTGATCCGTTCTTCTTTACAGTTTCGATGATTTTTTTAGCAGATGCATCAACCAGCTGATGATCATATGCTTTTAATGTGATTCTCATAACCTGATTTGCCATAAAAAAAGTCGCCTCCTTATTCGCACTTTGTTTCAGTACGACAAGCGGTGACTGTACACTCACCCGTGTGTATCTTCAGAGCACACGGTGTCCATCTCTTTCAGGACCATTAAAATTTTGTACAGTGACTTGTCGCCAGTTTTATAACTTGACATTCGCTCCACGGAAAACCTGTGGTATTTACCACAGCAACCTCACGCTTCTACGCTATCAAGGTCACAACGGTTGTAGTATATACTAATGCCTTTTAAATTGCAAGCACTTTTTTCAAAAAGTTTTGTACTTTTATAAATACACTTTTT
>CAZEPO010000366.1:0-1324 GCA_964514125.1 uncultured Lachnospiraceae bacterium | reverse complement strand
GAAGAAATGATAGAAATTCCAAAAGAACAGCAGCCGGAACCCGCACCGGATTTGGAGGCGGCGGAAACGGAAGCAGACAAAGAGGATGCTACGGTTTGCGTGCAGAAAGAAAAAAATGCAGAACCAGAGTCGATTCCGGACTATATTCTGCAGCGGCGCAGAGGCTTTCAGCCGTTTTCGGATGATGAGATCAGGGACTGTGTGCAGATGATGCCCTGTGACATCGTGCGGCTGCAGCAGGATGCGTGGCAGGTCGGCCGAAGCAGCTTCCTTCAGCATGGCTTTTATCAGTACCGTCATCTGCTTCTTGGCAGGAAGCAAAATGGCGGTTATGTGATCGGAGTGCCTGGCATCCAGAACCAACAGGAACAGTACATGGCGGGATTATTTGGCTATGACCGTTTCAAAACGGCGTCTTCCGTTGGCGCTGGCAAGGCATTTGGTTACTGGTACCGTGATCTGGTCAAAAAAGAATAAAAATCAGTCGATTCCCCTCAGGCTTGCCTGAGGGATTTCTTTTTGGACAATTTCCAGAAAGTGATGCATCTGTTCTTCTGAAAAAGAAAAGAACGGATGATTTTTCATGAGAATCTGGTCGCAGTCCCGGAAGGACTGCAGATAATAATGCTGACATCCGCGGATCCACTGTGCAATGTCGCGGAAATCTTCTTCGGTATGCAGACCGCCGACGGCGGTGGTACGAAATTCATAATCAATCCTGCTGTGCAGAAGCAGCTCGACAGAAGTTTCGACCTTGGCGAGCAGATCGCTGTCCGCAGACAGCCCTGCTGTGTTGGCATAATTGGCATGGCCGGCCTTGATATCCATTGCCACATAGTCCAGCAGCTCATCCTGAAGCAGCTGGCGCAGCATTTCCGGATTGGTTCCGTTGGTATCGAGTTTTACGAGATAGCCAGCCCGACGGATCATTGCGAGAAAATCCGGCAGTTCGTTGTGCAAAGTCGGTTCGCCGCCTGTGACACAGATCCCTTCCAGAATACCGGATCGCTTTTTCAGAAAGGTCTGGAAATCTTCTATATTAATAATAGAAGAAACTTTTTCGGAAGGAAGCACCAGAGTGCTGTTCTGGCAGAAAGGGCAGCGGAAGTTGCAGCCGTCGAGAAAGACGATGGCGGCCAAATGCCCGGGATAATCAAGAAGTGTCAGCTTTTGCAGTCCGGAAATATACATGAGAATCCTCCTGTTGACAAAGATATTTGATATAGTATATTGTAAAAATATGAAGAAACTATTACGGTCACACATTTTCATCACATTTATAGGTGTGTAGACAAGGGGTTCTGTGGCACGCAATAAGATTTCA
>CAZEPO010000365.1:0-1329 GCA_964514125.1 uncultured Lachnospiraceae bacterium | reverse complement strand
GGTATGGAATGTACGCATGGTCAGCTGTGTACCCGGCTCACCGATAGACTGAGCTGCGATGATACCAACTGCTTCACCAACCTGTACTGCTTCACCTGTTGCCAGGTTCGCACCATAACATTTTGCACAGATACCGTTGTGTGAACGGCAGGTCAGGATCGTACGGATCTTGATCTTCTGGAACGGCTTGCCTTCTGCATCCACACCTTCACTCATGATACGTGCAGCACGTTTCGGAGTGATCATATGGTTAGCTTTTACAAGTACTTCACCGTCTTTGTCTGTGATTGTCTCACAAGCGAAACGACCTGTGATACGCTCCTGCAGGCTTTCGATCTCTTCACGGCCGTCTGTAAATGCTTTTACATACATACCCGGAATCTCATCTTTGCCTTCGCAGCAGTCTACTTCACGAACGATCAGTTCCTGAGATACGTCTACCAGACGTCTGGTCAGGTAACCGGAGTCCGCTGTACGAAGCGCTGTATCGGACAGACCCTTACGAGCACCATGCGCAGACATGAAGTACTCAAGTACGTCAAGACCTTCACGGAAGTTGGACTTGATCGGGAGCTCGATCGTATGACCTGTTGTATCCGCCATAAGACCACGCATACCTGCCAGCTGTTTGATCTGCTTATCAGATCCACGCGCACCGGAGTCCGCCATCATGAAGATGTTGTTGTATTTATCAAGACCGTCGAGCAGTGCTCTGGTCAGGATATCGTCAGTTTCTTTCCATGTTTCAACGACTTCTTTGTAACGCTCTTCCTCTGTGATCAGACCACGTTTGTAGTTGCGTGTGATCCGGTCTACCGTATCCTGAGCCTTCTGGATCAGTTCCGGTTTCTCTGGCGGAACAGTCATATCAGAAATCGATACAGTCATAGCAGCTCTTGTTGAGTATTTGTAACCCATGGACTTGATATCATCAAGTACCTCAGCTGTCTTGGTTGCACCGTGTGTATTGATAACTTTTTCCAGGATCTTCTTCAGCTGTTTCTTACCTACGAGGAAGTCAACTTCCAGCTTCAGCTCGTTGCCCGGAATGCTTCTGTCTACAAAACCAAGATCCTGCGGAAGAATCTCGTTGAAGATGAAACGTCCCATTGTAGATTCTACATTGTCTGCGAGAACAGTTCCGTCTTCCAGCTTCTTCTCCATACGAACTTTGATTCTGGTCTGAAGTGTGATTACTTTGTTTTCGTAAGCGAGGATTGCCTCGTTTACACTCTTGAAGAATTTGCCTTCTCCTGTAACGCCCGGTCTCTCCTGTGTCAGATAGTAGATACCGAGGACCATATCCTGTGAAGGAACGGCTACCGGACC
>CAZEPO010000364.1:0-1331 GCA_964514125.1 uncultured Lachnospiraceae bacterium | reverse complement strand
TGATATCCTGTCCGCTTGCGAGAACATGGTCAACACCGCCGAATCCGATATCGTAAGCCCATCCGTCACCACCGAAGATCCACTGAGACTTCTTGCTCAGGTAATCTTTGTTCTTCAGGATTTCTTTGGAAGCGTCACATCCGCATGCTTCAAGAGCTGCGATCAGCTTATCTGTAGCTGTACCATTTGTAGCACCTACACTGTAAGTATCAAGCCATTCCTGACCTGCTGCTTTTACGTCAGCCGGAGCTGCTTCGTTTGCAACGATTGCTTCAACTTTTGTCTTCAGACCGCCTCTGATTGCGTTCTGAGCAAGGAGCATACCATAACCAAACTCAGCGTTGTCCTCGAACAGAGAGTTGGACCATGCCGGACCCTGTCCTTTTTCGTTTACTGTGTACGGTGTGGACGGTGAAGAGTTACCCCAGATAGAAGAACATCCTGTTGCGTTAGCGATGTACATTCTGTCACCGAAGAGCTGTGTGATCAGCTTAGCGTACGGTGTCTCACCACAACCAGCACATGCGCCTGAGAACTCAAGGAGCGGCTGTTTGAACTGAGAACCTTTTACTGTATTCTCTTTGAATTTCTCTACTACGTCTGCTTTTGCCGGAAGCTCTACAGCGTAATCGAATGATTTCTGCTCGCCAATGTTTGCTTCCATGTTTTCCATAGCAAGTGCCTTAGCACCCTTCTTGCCCGGGCAGACATTTACACAGGAACCACATCCTGTACAGTCAAGTGCAGATGTAACGATAGCAAACTTGTAGTCAGCCATACCTGTCATCGGAAGTGTCTTCAGTTCTGCCGGAGCTGCAGCAACTTCTGCCTCTGTCAGAGCTACCGGACGGATAACAGCGTGCGGACATACATATGCACAACGGTTACACTGGATACAGTTTTCCGGATTCCATACCGGGATATCTACTGCGATACCACGTTTCTCGTATGCTGCAGAACCAGACGGTGTTGTACCATCTACATAATCTTTGAATGCAGATACCGGGAGGTTGTTACCTTCCTGAGCATTAACTGCAGCCTGAATGTTGTTAACGAAATCAACAACATCCTGTCTCTTACCTGTAGCCTTTGTACCTGTAAGATCTTCTTCTTCAGCGTTCTTCCAGCTTTCCGGAACTGTGATCTCAACGATCTGTTTTGCACCAGCGTCGATTGCATCGTAGTTCATCTGAACGATTGCATCACCCTTACGTCCGTAAGTAGCCTTAGCAGCTGCTTTCATCAGGTCGATTGCCTGCTCTTCCGGAATGATGTTAGCCAGTTTGAAGAATGCAGACTGAAGAACTGTATTGATACGTCCGCCAAGTCCG
>CAZEPO010000363.1:0-1339 GCA_964514125.1 uncultured Lachnospiraceae bacterium | reverse complement strand
GCTGACGCATAGATTCCGTCTTTTCCCTTAATATGTCCTCTTACTGTCATACCGCCGGAAGATTCCCCTCCGATTACAGCATCTGCTGCAAACATTTTGGCAGAAATATGTTTAAAACCGACCGGAACTTCATAGCACGCTTCGCCGAAACTTTTCGCCACACGATCCAGCATATGTGTCGTACAGATATTTCTCACAGCCGGTCCATGCCAGCCTTTGTATTTCAGCAAATAATAATACAGCAATACCAAAATATCATTTGGATGTATGAAATTACCTTTATCATCAATTACACCGATACGATCTGCATCTCCGTCTGTCGCAATGCCCAGATCACATTTTCTGTCTAATACATAATTCTGCAGCGTCCGCAGAGTATCCGCCGTCGGAGCCGGCAGCTTTCCGCCAAACAAAGTGTCATGGCGTTCATGGATTGTTTCCACCTCACATCTGGCCGTCATCAAAATGGTCTTTAGTGAAGTCTCACTGACCCCATACATGGGATCCAGGGCGATTCGAAGCCCTCGCTTCTTTATTTTATCCATATCGATCATCTCTATGATACTGTCAAGATATTCATTTAGCGGATATATCTCTTCAATGAGACCTTTTTCGATTCCTTCCTGATAATCCATCGCATCTACCGGTATATCTGTCACTTCATCGATAAATTGTTCAATTTCCATGGTCTGTTGTTCATCCGCATCTCTTCCGCCATATGTGAACACCTTTACACCATTATAAATAGCAGGATTATGACTTGCCGTTATCATCATACCATAATGGTATTCATGTTTCATGACATAGAACATAACAAGCGGAGTAGGTACAGACTTATGGATCAGCTTTACGTGAATACCTTCTTCTGCAAATACCATAGCCGCCCACTGCATTGCCTCTTTTGACAGAAATCTTCTGTCATATCCCATTACAATGCCGCTCGCTTCCACGCCTTCTTTTTTCATCTTATCGCAAAGGGCTTTGGATAAGATCTGTATATTTTCTTTCGTAAAATCCTCTCCGATAATGGCTCTAAAACCACCTGTACCAAATTTAATCATGCTCTATCCCTCTATTTATCCATTATTACTAACACGTCGTGGATACTTCCTTTTTCAAATGCAGGAATCTTGTCCTGCTCTTTCCCATCCACAAGTATCTGTTTTACTCCGGACATTACTTTACCGCGGTTTTCGACCGTAATGCGATATGTAGCCCCCCTCCATTGACGGATTGCTTTAAATCCATCCCACGAAGCAGGAATACAGGGATCAATTATTAACTCATCAAATTCCGGTCTGATCCCGAGCATGTATCTTGTCGCACTGAAATAAGACCA
>CAZEPO010000362.1:0-1343 GCA_964514125.1 uncultured Lachnospiraceae bacterium | reverse complement strand
GGTAACAAGGGTGTTGTTTCCCGTGTACTTCCGGTTGAAGATATGCCGTTCCTGCCGAACGGACGTCCGCTGGATATCGTTCTGAACCCGCTGGGCGTACCTTCCCGTATGAACATCGGACAGGTTCTTGAGATCCACCTGAGCCTTGCAGCGAAAGCACTTGGCTTCAACGTGGCTACACCGGTATTTGATGGAGCCAACGAGGCAGATATCATGGATACTCTGGATCTTGCAAATGATTATGTAAATCTGGAGTGGGATGAGTTTAAAGCAAAACATGAGGAAGAGCTTCTTCCGGAGGTTATGGATTATCTGTATGAGAACAGAGATCATAGAGAACTCTGGAAAGGTGTTCCGATTTCAAGAGATGGTAAAGTAAGACTGCGTGACGGACGTACTGGTGAGTACTTCGACAGCCCGGTAACAATCGGACACATGCACTACCTGAAACTGCACCATCTGGTAGATGATAAGATTCACGCACGTTCCACAGGTCCTTACTCACTGGTTACACAGCAGCCGCTGGGTGGTAAAGCTCAGTTCGGTGGCCAGCGTTTCGGTGAGATGGAGGTTTGGGCACTTGAGGCATACGGCGCTTCCTACACACTGCAGGAGATCCTGACAGTGAAGTCGGATGATGTTGTAGGTCGTGTGAAGACTTACGAAGCAATTATTAAGGGTGAGAACATCCCAGAACCGGGTGTTCCGGAATCCTTCAAGGTACTTCTCAAAGAGCTTCAGTCACTCGGTCTTGATGTAAGAGTGCTGAGGGATGACAACACAGAAGTTGAACTGATGGAAACAATCGATTACGGCGATACTGATCTTCGCTCTGTTATCGAAGGCGACCGCAAGTACAACCGAGAAGAAGAATCCTTCGGAAACTACGGTTTCAGCAAACAGGAATTCGACGGCGAGGAGCTGGTGAATGTAGAAGAAACTGTAGAAGAGGACAATGAAGACGTACTTTTGGAAGTGGAAGAAACTTTTGACGAAGAGTAAGCGTGTGAAAGGAGTACATCAATGCCTGAGACAGCAAACAATGAAGGCTATCAGCCGATGACTTTTGAGGCAATCAAAATCGGACTTGCTTCTCCGGAAAAGATCAGAGAATGGTCTCACGGAGAAGTCACCAAGCCGGAAACTATAAATTACAGAACACTGAAGCCGGAAAAAGATGGTCTTTACTGCGAGCGTATTTTCGGACCGAGCAAGGACTGGGAATGCCATTGTGGTAAATACAAAAAAATCCGCTATAAAGGTGTTGTCTGCGACCGATGCGGCGTTGAAGTGACAAAATCAAGCGTTCGTAGAGAGCGTATGGGTCATATTGAACTGGCTGC
>CAZEPO010000361.1:0-1346 GCA_964514125.1 uncultured Lachnospiraceae bacterium | reverse complement strand
ATCGATAGCTCTTGTAGTGGCGGAGTCGTGGAATCTTTTGAAAAGCTTCCTCTGTGATATGATCAGCAAGCACAAACAATGTCACATCTGAATTGCGATGCTCCGCATGCGGAACCACTTTGGCAAGTCCCTGCTCCCATGCAGTACGATCCAGATCAAGCAAAGCTGCTTCATCCAACTGCTCCGGAGTTGCAAAATACACATATTCCTTTGAATCCGCTTCCCCGATTCTCGCACTTCGCATCAGAAAATACTGCTCATCATGTGAGTGAAATTCTGCTTCCGCAGCAAACGGCGGCTCCACACCTTCCCGTTTCACATTATAATATACCTCAAAGGAACGCAGTAACTGTTCCAATGCCGCTGATCGATCCATTCCATCTCTCCTGTCATCAGATCTGCAGAGTTAAAAAGGGAACGCCATGTCGTAATGCTTTTGTACCGTTTTAACTCACTAAAGCAAAATGAGCAAAAAAAATGTCACACGGGGTGACGGTAACGTTCTGCCTAGACCTCGTTGTCTGCTTGATCATTGCTTCAATCAATAATCTTCATCTGCTAAATCTGTCTAATTTCTAAAAAATTTCTTAAATAATAACACTATATCTCTCAAAATGCAAGTATTTTTTATACATGTTTCTCATTATTATACATTTAAACTCGTTTTACAACGAATAATTATTTATTATAACCCAAAATCTATCGAATCTTTTTTATTGACATTTTTAAATACGCCAACTATTATATAGCCTAGAAAAGTTAAAGGAGGTAATTATTTTGAAGCAAATAACTCTCACCAAATCCGAGAAAGAAATCATGCATTTGCTTTGGAATTCAGACAGGCCTTTAACCGCAACGGAGATAGTTAATATGACACCTGAGCGGACCTGGAAGAAAAGCTATATCCATTTGTTAATCAATTCTCTGATTGAAAAAGAACTGATCAGATCAGATTCCCTGGTACGAACCGGCAGAAACTTTGGCCGTACCTTCGTCGCCACCACCTCAGAAGAAGAATTTCTGATCCATCAGATCACTAGCAGCAGCAGTTTTTCATCTTCTTCAATTCCTCGCCTCGCAGCAGCACTGCTCGATGCCTGTGATGATCCATTGATCATCGAAGAACTGGAGCAGATCCTTCAACAAAAGAAAGCGGCACTTTCCTCTTAAACAATATTCCCCGGTTCTCATTCCTGAAACCGGGGATTTTCTAATTCCTTTTTGATCTGTCATGCGATATATTTTCTGAAGAAGCAAAAAAGATTCCTGAACATCATTCAGGAATCTTCTAAAGCGCGAGACGGGATTCGAACCCGCGACCCTCGCCTTGGCAAGGCGATACTCCA
>CAZEPO010000360.1:0-1350 GCA_964514125.1 uncultured Lachnospiraceae bacterium | reverse complement strand
GCCACATAAGCAGCTCCCTGAAGCATGGTTTCCTGCGTTCCATCTCCAATAATCAGCTCGATTTTCTGGTTGACCAGATGCAGGATTGACTGGTCAATAATATTCTCCATACTCTTTCGCAAAATTTCTTGATTGACTGAAACAAACTCATCGTCCAGCACAATCGTATCCGGATCCAGAATATTGATGATATTCACCACTCCAGCTGCCAGACAATCACAGGCATAGCGGTATTCGTCAACCGAAAGTCTGTCTCCTTTACGAATCGCTTCTGTAATTTCTGCCAATGTACTGTCTTCTTTTACAATACTGTAATCGCCCCCCTGCACCTTTCGTTTAATCTCCTGTGTGAAGGATATGGAAGAACAGTAGGTTTCCAGACAACCGCGGTTTCCGCATTCACAATATCTTCCATGTGCATCAATGCTCATATGACCGATCTCACCTGCAATCCCACGCTTGCCCATCAGTAGCTTGCCATTGTCTATGATACCGCCTCCGACACCTTCACCGACAGCAAGGTATACGATTGACTGGTTCAGTTCGCTGCCCTCGCCGTTATTCCAGTAATATGCCAATGCTCCCGCGTTAGCATCATGCTCCATAAAGATTGGAAGTTCAAATTCTTTTTTCAACTCCTGCTTGATATTGATGCTCTGCCAATTAACTGTACTGGTCATCATAGCAATCCGCCCTTCTTGGCGCATAAAAGGTCCCGGAACCGCACAGCCAATCGCTACCACTTCTCTGCCTGCCCACTTATCAATCGCTTTCCGAACTGATGTCTTCATGATATCAAGCACTGCCTGAGGTGTCTTATGAACAAGATTATATTCCTCAGAATGAATCTTTTTGCCGCTGATATCAAATGCACCTACCAGCATACACCGTCTGGTCAAACGAATTCCGATCACGCTGTATTTCGATGCACTTAAGGCAAGCCCCATCGCGCTCCTGCCTTTTCCCTCTGAGATTGCCCCAGTTTCTTCAACTACACCGATTCGTTGAAAATCATTAATGATATTCGTGATCGTCGCCGGATTCAGATTCGTCAGCTTTGCCAGCTCGATTCTTGAGCATACCCCTCTTTTGCGCAGGAAACGCAGAACCAGTTCCCTGTTCATCTGTTGTGCATTATCCTGATTTATTCCACTGTCATACATGCCCTCAACCCCATTCTTTCTCATCGGAATCTGTTTCTTCCTATTTAATTCCGAAAACTTCTCACCCAGTTCAAAAGTGAATTGTGATATACATTCTCTATCACGTCCTGTCTCATTCGCTCTGTAACCGGTCCATTTCTGCGCATCTTTTCCAGAATCGCCTCCTGCAGTTCTTCGATTGACATCT
>CAZEPO010000359.1:0-1351 GCA_964514125.1 uncultured Lachnospiraceae bacterium | reverse complement strand
GGAGAAGACCGTTTATAAACAAGTTGATAGATTGGAGCAGGAGGAGACCTCTGTGATCACCTGCAGCTATCTGGATACAAATTATTCTGTGATGGAATATGAGCAGCTGCGTGATATGCTGACGAACAATCTGCTTTATAGTAATGTCAATGCACAGATCAGTACGAGTGCAGCCTATACGACAGACAAAGATTATCTCTATATTCTGATTGTAGATGATTCTTCGCAAAACTACCGCAGTATTTACCATTATGTAGTAGGTGATTACAGATGCTTTCTGGTAGAGGTGAAAGAAGATCGGACAGAAGCAGAGCAGGCAAGGGCCAAGGAGCAGAAGACACCGCAGGAAGTCGGACAGTCTGTGGCTGAAGAATTTGTCTGGAATACACAATGGTAAATAAGAACAGGACAATGAAAAGGGTGAAAGCGATTTCATCCTTTTTCGCAATTAAAAAAGAAACAGAAACGGAGGATAAGTATGATACAGGATATAGGAGAAGGACGGTTTCACAACGAATATATTCCGGTTCCGCCAAAGGCGGACAGCCGTGTGCTGGTCTATCGCGGCCGAGAAGTGCTGGTTGGCGGCAGTGAGGAACAGATTGTCTATCTTACTTATGGAGAAGTGACGGCACGTTTTCCGGAACTGAAGGGACAGGAGACATATTTATTCCGTATTGATGAGACAGCGTATTATCTGTTTCGGGAACAGGCATTCGATGCGGTTGCGTTTCCGGGTTTTGCATGGCACAAAATCGAATATATGCGTACAGCAGCGCCGCGAGAGGAAGCGTTTGCTGGTGTGACAGGAATGCAGATTGCGCAGTGGTACAAAAACAGAAGATTTTGTCCAAGATGCGGCAAAGCAATGGAACACGATACCAAAGAACGCATGATGCGCTGTGATTCCTGCGGACTGACAGAATATCCGAAAATCTGTCCGGCTGTGATCGTCGGTGTGATTCATGATGACAGGCTGCTTCTGACCAAGTATGCAGACCGGGATTTTAAACGCTACGCGCTGATCGCCGGATTTGCAGAGACAGGAGAGACGATTGAAGAAACAGTCAAGCGGGAGGTTATGGAAGAAGTAGGACTAAAAGTTAAGAATCTGCGTTATTATAAGAGTCAGCCGTGGTCATTTTCGGATACGCTGCTGATGGGATTTTTTGCAGAAGTAGACGGGGCAGACAAGATCACGCTCGATGAGACGGAGCTTTCTGAAGGCAGATGGTGTACGAGAGAAGAAATTCCGGCAGATGATGGAATCAGCCTCACCAGAGAAATGATGCGGGTATTCAAAGAGGGCAGAATTTAGTTGTTTTACCGACAGGTTTATACTATAATAAAT
>CAZEPO010000358.1:0-1351 GCA_964514125.1 uncultured Lachnospiraceae bacterium | reverse complement strand
ATCGAGCACTGTGGCGTCAGGATCGAATACCGGAGTCTGCGGAAGATAGCGGATCGTCAGGTTGCGGCCTTTGATGACTGTTCCGCTGTCTGTTTCTTCCAGTCCGGCGACGATACGCAGCAATGTCGATTTGCCGGTTCCGTTGACACCGATGATTCCGATTTTTTCTCCTTCGTTGATAGAAAAATCTGCATCGTCCAAAAGTTTACGGTCCGTAAAAACTTTGGTCAGATGCTCACAGGTCAGTAAGTTCATGTTTCCTCCATATGAAATCAGTTAGTCCAGCTTCTCCGGAAGCGGAGCTTTGCCGAATACAGTACCAAAATCAGCAATATAATCAGCAACGGCCTCAAGCATTTCACGTCCCCATTCCGGAGTCGCTTTGGTCGGCGCATCGTTGGCAAAGCCATGTGCGAGCCAGCCATTGTCTGTGATGTCCTTGATCTCACGTGGAATTGTTACAGCGACATCTTTGTACATAACATTGGTCCATGCACCGGTCGGGATCTCATCGGAGACATCGTTGCGCATTGCCTCCGGCAGTTCGATGTACTCTGTTTTGATCAGGGACGGATCAACTGCCATCACACCAGCAGTTTCTTCACCGCCGCCGTGTCCGCCTGCCCAGTTCGGATTGATCTGACCGGCCATCAGCCACCAGTTGAGGTTGGCGAGATAAGCACCTTTGCGGTAGAGATGCATACCAACCGCCTGAATTGCTGCGGAATTGCCGCCGTGTCCGTTCAGAATCATAAAATGGCGGAAACCATAGCGATAAAACTGGTCGCAGATTGTGCGGAGCAGAGAAATCAGCCCTTCTACACCAAGCGAAACAGTACCGGCAAAGCCTACCAGATCATCAGTTGCACCGTAATTGAGGGTCGGAGCAATCAGAAGGTCACTTCTCTGATCCAGATATTCTGCGATTTTGTCCGGAATCATGGTGTCTGTTCCAAGTGGCATATGTTTGCCGTGGTTTTCGAGGCTGCCGACCGGGATAACGATCGTATCATTTTTTTTCAGATATTCTTCTACTTCGAGGTAGTTCATTTTTGCAAGATACATGATAATTCTCCTTTGTTTAGCAGATATTTCCTATTACTATAACACAAAAGGTCAGGTTCTCACAAGAACAGGAACGGAAAGGAAGCAGATTTTGTATAGATAAATATCAGGATAAAATATCGGTTTTTTGAAACTAACTAAAAAAATGGGCTGAAATGATGCAAAAGTATAAAAAATTACATCAAATCGAGAAAAGTGTTTGCAAATACTATGGTCATGTTATATAATAAGAAAAACCTTATGTTTGCGAAAATATACATATTGCATAATGCGAAAGGAGGAACTT
>CAZEPO010000357.1:0-1354 GCA_964514125.1 uncultured Lachnospiraceae bacterium | reverse complement strand
TTTATGAACATTCAGCTTTCTGATCACTTTGATTACCGCAGACTTCTGCGCTTTACGCTGCCGTCTATCATTATGATGATCTTTACTTCGATTTATAGTGTAGTAGATGGTCTGTTTGTATCAAACTTTGTCGGCATCACACCGTTTGCTGCGCTCAACCTGATTTATCCGTTTATCCAGATTCTCGGCTGCTTCGGATTTATGTTCGGTGCAGGAGGCAGTGCGCTGGTATCTGCTACTCTGGGTATGCGAAATACCGAACGTGCCAACCGTATTTTTTCCATGCTTACCTATATCACACTGATCACAGGTGTTGTGCTTGCCGTATTTGGTATTATTTTTATCGAACCGATCGCAGTGCTGCTGGGCGCTGATGCGGAATTGCTTCCTTACTGTATTATTTATGGAAGAATCCTGCTTGCTGCAATCCCGGTCTTTATGCTGCAGAATCTGTTCCAGAGTTTTCTGATCACAGCAGAACAGCCGACACTCGGTCTGATCGTTACGATCGGGGCTGGTATTATGAACATGATTCTTGATGCCGTATTTATTCTCGGCTTCCACTGGGGACTCGCAGGTGCTGCAGCTGCCACTGCAATCGCACAGTGTGTCGGCGGAATTGTCCCGCTGGTTTATTTTGCCAGCAAAAACAGCAGTGTGCTTCGTCTCGGCAAGACTTCTTTTGATGGACATGCACTGCTGGCAGCCTGTACAAACGGAATGTCGGAGCTGGTTACGAATATTTCTATGTCAGTCGTATCAATCCTCTACAACTTCCAGCTTATGAAATTTGCAGGTGAGAATGGTGTAGCAGCCTACGGCGCAGTTATGTATATCGGCTTTATCTTTGCAGCAGTATTTCTCGGATATTCAATCGGTGTCGCACCGGTCATTGGTTACCATTACGGTGCGCAGAATCATGGCGAACTGAAGAACCTGTTCCGTAAGAGTATTACGTTGGTCCTTATGGCCAACGTTGTGCTGGCCGCCGCTGCCTTTTTATTCTCAGAACCGATGGCAAAACTTTTTGCGAGCAAAGATGCTGCTCTGCTGGAAATGACTGTTATCTCCTTCCATTTCTTTGCAGTTTCTGTCCTGTTCAGCGGCTTCAATATCTTCGGATCTGCATTTTTCACTGCCCTGAACAACGGTGTCGTGTCCGCCGCAATCTCATTTCTGCGAACACTCGTCTTTCAGATTGCGTCCGTACTGATCCTGCCGATCTTCTTTGGATTGGACGGCGTCTGGTATTCGCTGTTTGTCGCAGAGATGTTGGCATCGGCAGTGACATTTACCTTTATAGCCAGAAAGAAAAAAGTTTATCACTATTAGTATACACTAAAAAATATACTTT
>CAZEPO010000356.1:0-1364 GCA_964514125.1 uncultured Lachnospiraceae bacterium | reverse complement strand
GTCTCGCTGACCGTCGTCACACGGTCTGCATAGACAAGACCGCCCTTGAGCATATTGGCATCATGGTATGCTTCCAGCTTATCCGGTGTAAAGTAGTAGTCTGACAGTCCGGTCATATACTGGATATACTCACGGCTGTAAATACCCTGGAATCTCAGGTTATGGATTGTCATAATGGTCTTGATATTCCAGAAAAACTCATTGTCCTGGAATGCATCGTTGAGGTATACCGGCACCAGACCTGCCTGCCAGTCATGGCAATGCAGGATATCCGGGCGGAAGCCGATGGACGGAAGTGCACTGAGCACTGCTTTTGAAAAATAGATAAATTTCTCAATATCCCATTTGATGTCGCCGTACGGCGCACCGCCGTTGAAATATTCTTCGTTGTCAATGAAATAGAATGGAATTCCGTCGATCACGGTCTCGAGCACGCCCACATAGAGATCGCGTCCGTGAAGCGGCATATAAAAATGTGTCTTGTAAGTCAGACGTTCCTTCCATTCCCATTTCATACATGCGTATTTCGGAAGGATAACTCTGACATCATATCTTGTTTTATCGAAATATTTCGGCAGTGTACCTGCTACGTCTGCAAGCCCTCCTGTTTTGATGAAAGGTACTGCCTCTGAAGTTACAAACAAAACTTTTTTTCTGTACATACGAAAATCTCCTTTCTATTGAATTTTACAGAGCCATTGTCTCACGACCCATCTGCTCCAGCAGATCACTCTTGATCTGGAACAGCTTCTCGGAAAGATCCACATAAACCTTATGCGGGTTGGCAAAACGCTTGGTCTCATCCCAGAGCGTCTCTTTTTCTTTTGCACAGTAGTCACGGATCTCCATAACAGACGGTGATGTATAAACACACTCACCGTTTCGGAATATCGGAACAAGCATCTCTCTCAGCGTATAAGTGCCGCCTTTTAATTTCGTCTTTTTCCAAGTCTCATGTGGGTCAAAAATGATCAGATCATCTTCTGCATGATATTCCTCATCTGCCAGACAGATCAGATCTGCACGGATCTTGCCTGTCTCATTGTCATAGATACGAAGGACTTTCTTGTTGCCCGGATTCGTTACCTTGGCTGTATTTTCGGAAAGCTTGATCTTCGGCACAAATTCGCCGGTCTTCGGATCCCGGATACCGGCCAGCTTGTATACGCCGCCGAATGCCGGACAATCTTTTGAGGTGATCATATTGGTGCCAACACCCCAGGAAGTGATCGCTGCACCCTGTGCTTTCAGGCTGTCGATCAGATATTCATCGAGGTCGCTGGAAGCTGCAATGACTGCATCTTCAAATCCTGCCTCATCAAGCATCTGACGTGCACGCTTGGACATATAAGCCAGATCGCCGC
>CAZEPO010000355.1:0-1367 GCA_964514125.1 uncultured Lachnospiraceae bacterium | reverse complement strand
GTAATGCGTATACTGGTTGCCTTCATGTACCATATTTCTTTCTCTGAGCACAGTCGGATCCAGATTCATCTTATGTGCCAGTTCGTTCACCGCTGATTCCAGTGCAAAAATGCCCTGCGTTGCTCCGTAACCACGGTAAGCTCCTGCAGACAGCCTGTTTGTATAAACTACATCATAGGCAAAACGATGTGCTTCAAAACCATAATACAGTGAAAGGGACTTTGTGCCGGAGAGTGCTACTGTTGTCGGTCCATGCTCTCCATAAGCACCTGTATTGGAGAGCGTATACAGATCTACTGCCTTGAATTTACCGTTTTTGTCGGCTCCAAGACGAATATGCACTTCCATCTCATGTCGCGGAGAACCGCAGATAAAACATTCTTCTCTAGTATAGGTCAGATGTGCTGGCTTTTTGGTCAGATAGGTAACAATCGCCGGATACACTTCACAAACCGCCGTCTGTTTGGCACCAAATCCGCCTCCAATACGCGGTTTGACTACACGCACCTGAGATTTGGAAATATTCAGTGCGTGTGATACGATCCGGCGCACATGGAACGGAATCTGAGTCGCACTCTGTACCAGAAGTCTGCCATAAATGTCCATCGAAGTATACGCAGTGAACGGTTCCATCATTGCCTGACTGACCGCTTTGATCCTGTAATGCTCATCAACCACATAATCACAGGCTGCCAGCACTGCATCTACATCGCCGTCATGGTCATCGCTTGATGCACAGAGATTTCGTTTCGGATCGGTTCCAAGTTCTTTATGTCCCACATAGTCATCTTCCGGATGGATCAGAATCGGATTATCCAGTGATTTCTTAAAGTCAAGGATTGGCTCCAGCACCTCATATTCCACTTTAATCAGTTTCATCGCCTTCATACAGCAGGCTTCATCTTTTCCTGCAATGATCGCAACCGGATCGCCTACAAAACGGACGTACTGATCCAGGATCAGACGATCGTATGGGCTTGGCTCCGGAAAAGTCTGTCCCGCCAGTGTAAAACGCTTCTGCGGAACATCCTTATAAGTAAGGATTAGTTCAATCCCCGGAACAAGCATTGCTTTTGACGTATCGATTTTCTTAATCTTTGCAAATGCATGAGGACTTCGTTTCAGTTTTACGGTAAGTGTGTTTTCCAGCACCAAGTCGTCCGTATAAACCGGTTTGCCGGAGAGAAGGGCTTTTGCATCTTTTTTTACGACAGCCTGTCCCACATAGTTCTTTTTCTTCATCTGGCTCATTTAGTCCTCCTCCCTTCCGAAATATTTTTCCAAAGCACGATACTGCGACTGATATCCGGTGCAGCGGCAGAGATTGCCCGCCAGATATTCCTTCACCTCATCCATCGTCGGGTGCG
>CAZEPO010000354.1:0-1369 GCA_964514125.1 uncultured Lachnospiraceae bacterium | reverse complement strand
TTGCTGTCGCCGGAGCCGGATGCCGCTTCTTTGGCAAGCTTTTTCTCACATTTGTCAAGTACTTCCTGTGCTTTGGCTTCTTTTCCCTGGGCTCTGAGCTTGTCTGCCTTGGCCGCTGCCTTTTGACGCGCCTTGCCTTCCCGCTCTTCCCGTTCTTCATCGGTTTCTTCTGCAAATTGAGAAGCAGAATACATCAGTGCCTTCATACCGAGGATCAGTGAATCAAAAAAATTGATCACGCCGCGGATGATCGGCAACTTCGCAAATTTTTTATTTTGAATACGGCTGCTGCTGCAGTTCTGAACATCAACCATGATCTGCTGGTCAGCCGTTCGGACAGCTACAGCATATTTTCCGCCATTACGCATCATAATGCCTTCGATCACTGCCTGTCCGCCAATTCCGGATGGTTTCATATTCTGTCCTTTCTGCCCACACTTTTACTTTTGTCTAATGCAAAAACAGGCTGAGATTTTGCAATCTCAGCCTTATCATCCTGATCTTATTTGGATTCAATACCGTATTTCTTATTGAATCTTTCGATACGTCCACGAGCAGATACAGCCTTCTGCTGTCCTGTGTAGAATGAATGGCATTTGGAGCAGATTTCTACGTGGATGTTTTCTTTTGTGGATCCTGTTACGAATGTGTTGCCACAGTTGCAAGTAACAGTTGCCTGATGATAATTCGGATGGATTCCTTCTTTCATGATTTTCACCTCTTAATTCTTATTTTGTGAACTGCTTATTCCGGCACGACTGCCGGAATCAATTCCTGGTCAATGCTGCTCAGATGTTACCACAGCAAGTTTCCCCAGACTATCCCTGCAAGTCCCTGCAGTTCATATCACTTAAACAACATTAGAATCATAGCATAGATCATTTCAAAATGCAACAGCTTTTTACACATATCTCTGCCTTTTTACGCGCTGTACCAGTTCACGGTTGTCCTTCGTATGCACAAACATATTCAGGATATTCTCGACTGCCTCATCGGACTTCATACCATTAAGCGCCTTGCGCATGATATAGACCGCTTCCTGCTCATCCTTGTCCAAAAGCAGGTCCTCGCGTCTTGTACCAGATTTCGGAATATCGATCGCCGGAAATACTCTTTTTTCGGAAAGCTTGCGGTCAAGTACCAGCTCCATATTTCCGGTTCCCTTAAATTCTTCATAAACCACATCGTCCATCTTACTTCCGGTGTCAACCAGTGCCGTTGCAAGAATGGTCAGACTGCCGCCTTCCCGCATATTTCTCGCTGCACCGAAGAAACGCTTCGGCATATGAAGCGCCGCCGGATCCAGACCGCCGGAAAGGGTACGGCCGCTTGGCGGAACAGTCAGGTTGTAGGCACGCGCCAGACGTGT
>CAZEPO010000353.1:0-1370 GCA_964514125.1 uncultured Lachnospiraceae bacterium | reverse complement strand
CATTCTTACTTTTCGGTAGCAAAGTACCCTCCTTTATGTTAAAATATCGATAAAAAGTACATCTGGAGGTAATCAGCATGAGTGAAGAAACTATGAAACCAGAAGAAATGACCGCACCGACAGAGACCATGGCAGATTTTGAAGATGCGATCCGTGCTTCTCTGAAACCAATCCACGAAGGTGATATCCTGACAGGAACTGTGATCGGTGTTTCTGATGATGAACTGACGGTAGATCTTGGCATCTACACGGACGGCGTGATCCGTTTGAGCGATGCAAGTGACGATCCTTCTTATACATTCCGTGATATTGAAGTTGGCCAGGAAATTTCTGCTACAGTCATTCGCCGTGACAATTCACAGGGACGGATCCAGCTTTCCATGAAGGCAGCTGCTGCAGTCCTTGGCTGGGAGCGTCTTGTACAGCTTCAGCAGGAACAGTCCAACATCACTGTCAAGATCGCTGAGGCAGTCAAAAGCGGTGTGATCACCTATGTAGAAGGAATCCGTGGATTTATTCCTGCTTCCAAGCTCTCTCTTGGCTATGTAGAAGACCTCGATGAGTGGGTTGGCAAAGAGATTGAGGTACGCGTGATCACAGCAGATCAGGCAGAAGGCCGTCTGGTTCTTTCTGCAAAGGAAATCCTGCGGGAAAAAGAAGAAGCCGAAAGAAAGACCCGTATCTCCAATGTGGAAGTCGGTCTTGTCACAGAGGGAACGATTGAATCACTGATGCCATATGGCGCATTCGTGGATCTCGGCAACGGATTAAACGGTTTGCTGCATATCTCACAGATCTGCCAGCAGAGAATCAAGCACCCGGGCGCTGTCCTCAAAGAAGGTCAGAAAGTCAAGGTGAAAGTCATCGCTGTCAAAGACGGCAAGCTCAGTCTCAGCATGAAAGCGCTGGAAGATGTCGCTGCCAAAGAAATCGAAGAAGAAGTATTTGAAATGCCAGAGACAGAGGCAGCTACCACTTCGCTTGCTTCTCTGTTCAAAAATATCAAACTGTAACTTTCATAACCAAATATTTATTTACCAAGGGGGATTTTATTTATGAAACGTTCAAGAGCAAATGAAATTATTCAGTATACGATCGATGCCCTGAAAAAAGCATCTTTTCCGCTTCCGCCATTTGCCTACTATACAACGGAGGACTGGAAAAATCTCGGCGAAGATGAAGTAGAACTGGTCGAAAATATGCTCGGCTGGGATATCACCGATTTCGGAAGCGGTGACTTCGACAAGATTGGTCTTACCATCTTTACCTTCCGCAACGGAAACTTCCATGCCAAAGACAAATATGCCAAACCTTATGCAGAAAAAATGCTCTATGTCATGGACGGCCAGATTCTTCCGTACCACTATCAC
>CAZEPO010000352.1:0-1382 GCA_964514125.1 uncultured Lachnospiraceae bacterium | reverse complement strand
AAGCTTGCAGCCCTCATTTCCTCCTTGATCGGGGACGGCTACAAAAAAGATGCAGCAGAACTGGAAAAGCTCGCTGCATTTATAGATGATGATTCTGTGCTCAACCAGCTTCTGGCAATCAAACAGGAAAACAAACTGGCCCTGAAAGATTACCTTCTTCGTACACAGAATCTCGCAATCGATGAAACGTCTATTTTTGATATTCAGATCAAACGTCTGCATGAGTACAAGCGACAGCAGATGAATGCCCTATACCTGATTGATAAATATCTGGAGATCAAAAATGGCAGCAAACCGGCTTCGCCGATCACCGCAATCTTCGGTGCCAAGGCAGCCCCGGCTTATGTGATCGCACAGGATATCATTCATCTGATCCTCTGCCTGCAGGAAGTGATCAACAACGATCCGCAGGTCAGCCCGTATCTGAAGATCATCATGGTCGAAAACTACAATGTGACCAATGCAGAGAAGCTGGTTCCGGCCTGTGATATTTCCGAGCAGATCTCGCTCGCTTCCAAGGAAGCCAGCGGTACCGGCAACATGAAGTTCATGCTCAACGGTGCTGTAACCCTCGGCACAGAGGACGGTGCCAACGTCGAAATCCATGAGCTGGTCGGTGACGACAACATTTACATCTTCGGTGAGTCCAGCGAGACTGTCATCAGCCGCTACGCAAGAGGCGACTATTCTGCACGCAGTTACTACGAAAATGACCCAGTTATCCACAGAGCGATCGACTTTATCACCAGTGATACCCTTCTCAATGTCGGCAGCCGCGAACATCTGGAACGTCTCAAAAATGAACTGATCAACAAAGACTGGTTCATGACTTTGCCGGATTTCCAGGCTTACAAATCCGCTAAGGAACAGGCGATCGTCGACTATGCAGACCGCAGAACCTGGGCACAGAAAATGCTGATCAACATCAGCAAGGCTGGATATTTCTCTTCAGACCGCACGATTGCAGAATACAACCGGGATATCTGGCATCTGTAAGCCATACATCTTTGTATTTTTGGATAATTAGGACGCCATGAACATAAAAAAACTATGTCCTGCTAACTGGTTCAGAAGGGCAAGAAATACTTCCTGCTGACCTATGAAGAAGTACTAAAAGTCTTACTTCGACGAGTATCTGCGTTAAAAATCCCCTGATATTGTCTGAGGCACTTGCGTCGAGTTTATCAGGGGATTTTTGATTTTAGCAGATATTCGCTGAAGTATTAGACTTTCTTGTACTTCGGAATCAGTCAGATAGGAAGTATTTTTCATTCCGCTCTTGGCGTCCTATTTACAAAAAAGCATCAGTAACTGTAGTTTCGATGAATTTACTCCACAGAAACTACCTCATAGTCCTGTGCCTCTACTGCTGCTTTGAGCAC
>CAZEPO010000351.1:0-1394 GCA_964514125.1 uncultured Lachnospiraceae bacterium | reverse complement strand
GAGCAGTGTACGTGCAGCATTCGGGTACATCGACTGCAGCGTGCGCAGATCCCGTTCCACCTGTTTCTGTTCCTCCATAATCTCCGAAAAATCCGGCTGCATAAAAAACGGGCGTGGCTGCGGTTCCGGTTCTGGCTGCCATTCCAGCATTAGCGACTGCGACGGCTCTGTTTTCGGAGGTTCTGGCTGCCATTTCGGCATCACTGACTGTTCCGGTTCCGGATGCCACTTCGGCATTGGAGACTGCCCTGGTTCTGGCTGCTGCAACTCTGGCTGCAGAGGTTCTGGCATCATCAGTTTTCGTTCGGGCATTTGGGACTGCATCGGCTCTGACTGCATCGGTTCTTCTTCGGCTGCATAAGGATTCCAGCCGCTTTGCATACGCTCCTGCCAAATTTCCTCTGCCGTCAGATCAGCACCCGGTATCTGTTTTCTGTCCCTATACGCTTTCGTCCGGTCTGTGTATCCATATGAAAAATAATTCATTTTGCTTCCTCACAAAACGCTTTCATCTTATTATATGAGACAAGAAAAAAAGAGTCACTCTTGCAGATACATTGTTTCAATGCTAAAATCGTACCGGATATGTGAAAAACAAATGCGGATATCCGAGTTCTTCCGAATATCCGCTTCCAATTAAAGGAGTGATCACAATTATGGCTAAAACAAAAGAAGTCAAAACAAACGCAATGCGTATTCTGGAGCGCATGAAGATTCCATTCTCGACACACACTTACGAATGTGATGAATTTATAGACGGCAAACAGACTGCCGACCTGCTTGGTTTCCCACATGAGATCATGTTCAAAACGTTGGTGACCGTAGGTGCAGACAAAGCCTATCGCGTCTTTGCAATCCCGATCGATGAAGAACTCGATCTGAAAAAGGCTGCCAAAGCGGCAGGCTGCAAGTCGCTTTCCATGATCCATGTCAAAGAACTGCTCGGCATCACCGGCTATGTACGCGGCGGCTGTACCGCCATCGGCATGAAAAAAAATTATCCGGTATTTATGGACGAGACTGCACTGCAGTATCCCAAAATCATTGTCAGCGGCGGCCGAATCGGTTCCCAGATTGAACTGACACCACAGGATTATCAGAAAGCCTGCGGCGCTGTATTCTGTGCCCTTACTATGTGAGCATTTGCTTCCATATATTTATACTTTTTTGTAAATAACAGGACGCCAAGCGCGGAAATAAAACTACTTCCAAACTGACTGATTCCGAAGTACAGAAAAGTCTAATACTCCAGCAGATATCTGCTAAGAACAAGAAATCCAAGCAATAACTCGATGCTGCGCATCTCAAACAAATAGCTTGGATTTCTTAACGCATATATCCGCTGAAGTAAGACTTTTCGTACTTCTTCATAGGTCAGTCTGGAAGTGTTTTAT
>CAZEPO010000350.1:0-1395 GCA_964514125.1 uncultured Lachnospiraceae bacterium | reverse complement strand
AAACATAGCTGTTAATAAGTGGCAAATCAGGGAGTATTGATTTTATAGAAAGCAGTATGGTTGATATAAGACCAGCTGTGCGATCAGGAGAAAGGAGAGTACCCTTGCGTATGAAAAAGAACAGGAGCTATTTAAGCAGAGCGCTTCTGCTGTTGTTAGTTGTGCTTTTGATGATGCCGATCAGCGTATCTGCAGCGTCGGTCAAATTGAATAAGAAGACGCTTTCTCTGATGAAGGGGAAAACCAGTATTCTGGTTTTGATGAACAGGTCAGATGAAGTGACATGGACTTCTTCCAAGAAGTCCGTGGCGACAGTCGATCAGAATGGTGTGGTCAAAGCAAAGAAAAAGGGGACCGCGACGATCACAGCCAAATCCAACGGTAAAAAGTATACTTGCAAAGTGACGGTGAAGCAGCCGGTTACGAAGGTGAAGCTGAATCAGAAGAATATTCGGATTTCGATTGGCAAGACCTACAAACTGAAAGCGACAGCTACACCGACTTCGGCCAACAATAGAAAGGTAAGCTGGAGTTCCAGTAACAAGTCGGTTGTGACGGTATCGTCGAGCGGACAGATTAAGGCAATCAGTGCGGGTACGGCGACGATCACAGCCAAAGCGAAGGATGGAAGCGGCAAGAAAGCGACCTGCAAGGTTCAGGTCAAGACACCGGTCACATCTGGCGCAGCAGCAGGCAGCCAGACGAATGCTTCCGGCAGTCAGTCAAATGCTTCCGGACAGGGCAGCAGTTCAGCGGAACAGAATGGGCAGAATACAGCGAATACCTCATCTGCCAAAGCAAAGAAGCTGCTGAATGTTTTACAGAAATATTCAGATCAGATAAAAGCAGACAAAGAGAATGGCATTAAATGGGGCTATTCCAACAGCAGTTCACTGGCACCGAGTACCTGGTCAAAGGCTTACTCTAACTCCAG
Organism: uncultured Lachnospiraceae bacterium; assembly: GCA_964514125.1. Taxonomy (GTDB): domain Bacteria; phylum Bacillota; class Clostridia; order Lachnospirales; family Lachnospiraceae; genus Choladousia. Next base: position 461 of record CAZEPO010000350.1, on the reverse strand, counting down.
AACAAAAGGAATCACTTACTGCAACTGTGCACTGCTTCCGCGGTGGGCACTGCGTGAGGTCGGAGTGCTTGGATCAGGCAATTTCTGGGGATTAGTCGGCGGCGGAATCCAGTATGGAGGAAGTGCCAAGACACAGGCCAAGACCAAAGCAGAGCTTATGGCAGCTTGTGAGATCATACCGGTGTATAAGACACCGAATCAGCTTTTGAAGGAAGGCAATCTTCTTCCGGGAGATATCTGTACCTATGTAGATTATCAGCATACGAATGTATATGCGGGCAACGGTCTGTTCTATGACAGCGGCCGAAGCGGTGCTGTAGGAAGCTATCAGAATGGCACATTTATCTTTAATTCGTTTGGACCGGCAGCTACGGTCAATATGTCAGGCACTACGATCGGACATATTATTCGTTTTAAATAAGCTTATTCCAAATTATTACAATATTATCACACAATGAAAG
>CAZEPO010000349.1:0-1399 GCA_964514125.1 uncultured Lachnospiraceae bacterium | reverse complement strand
CGGGTCTGGCAATCCAGCGACTGATGGAAAAAGGCTATGGATTCGGCGGCGAAGGCGACTGGAAGACAGCAGCTATGGTACGTCTGATGAAGATCATGACACAGAATGATCCGAATGCAAAAGGAACTTCCTTTATGGAAGACTACACCTACAATCTGGTGCCGGGCAAAGAAGGTATTCTTCAGGCGCATATGCTTGAGGTTTGCCCGACCGTTGCAGAAGGCCCGATCAGCATCAAAGTAAATCCGCTCAGCATGGGTGACAGAGAAGATCCGGCACGTCTTGTATTTACATCCAAGACAGGACCGGCAATTGCAACTTCCTTGATCGATCTGGGCAACCGTTTCCGTTTGATTATCAATGAAGTAGACTGCAAGAAGGTAGAAAAACCGATGCCGAAACTTCCGGTAGCGACTGCATTCTGGACACCGCAGCCGAACCTGGAGACAGGTGCAGAGGCATGGATCCTCGCAGGTGGTGCACATCATACCGCATTCTCCTATGACCTGACTGCAGAGCAGATGGGAGACTGGGCAGCTGCTATGGGTATCGAAGCAGTTTATATTGACAAAGATACAACCATCCGCAATTTCAAAAATGAACTGAGATGGAATTCCGTATACTATCGCTAAAAAATTAAATATAAAAAACAGAAGAATTAATTAGAAAGAAGAACTGTCGCATGAAAGAAAAGATTTATGCGGCAGTTCTTTTTGCAGAGAATGGCAGTATGACGGAAGCCTATTATGATGTGTCGTATTCAATCAAGAAAAAGGTGTATCAGATTCTGCCAGAGGATTTAGCAGATTGTTTGAATCAGTTTTATGCATATATTTCCACTGTTTTTAAGGTTTATACAAGTTGTCAGCTTGGGAAGGATATGGTAGAATCTTGCTTAATGGCAGAAAATACATGGAAGGGGAGCTGATCAATCGATGAAAAAGAATTTATTTCTGATTGGTTTTATGGGAGCAGGCAAGTCTGCGGTTGCGCGCAATCTGCAGAAACAGTATCATATGAATCTTGTAGAGATGGACGAGCAGATCGAAGCGGAGCAGGGCATGAAGATTTCGGAAATCTTTGCGGAGAAAGGTGAAGCATATTTCCGTCAGCTGGAGACGCAGCTTCTGGTCAATCTGCAGCAGCAGGAGAATATGGTCGTTTCCTGCGGCGGTGGTGTTCCGATGCGCGCCGAAAACGTAGAAGCGATGCGAAAGAGCGGCGAGATCATCTATCTCAGTGCCACACCGGAGACAATCTATGAGCGTGTGAAGAATTCTCATAATCGTCCACTTCTCGAAGGAAATATGAATGTCGCGTACATTACAGAACTGATGAATAAGCGTCTCCCGAAGTATCTGGAGGCAGCAGATCGGATCGTATCGGTCGATGACCGAAG
>CAZEPO010000348.1:0-1417 GCA_964514125.1 uncultured Lachnospiraceae bacterium | reverse complement strand
TGTTATTGTAACATAGAAAAACGCCGATGTAAAACAATTACATCGACGTTTTTGTAGGTATGAACGCTTTTATTTGCATGCCAGGCGATAAACTGCCTCACATTCCTGTCGTCCAAGTTTGACAAACTTACCTTCTGTACGGCCATCAATCTGAAGTGTCTCAAGCAGCTTCGGAATATCTTCTTCCTTTGCTCCAAGTTCTTCAAATGTCGTCGGCATACCGACTGACTTGAAGAATGCCTTTGTTCTTGCGATACCTTCTTTTGCAGTCTCCTCCGGATTTGCAAAATTCATTTCGCAGCCCCATACACGCACTGCAAACTGTGCAAAACGATCTACATCATGCGGCATAACGTATGTCATCCATGCCGGGAACATAACAGCAAGCCCTGCACCATGTGCACAGTCATAGAAAGCAGAAAGCTCATGCTCCAAATTGTGACTTGCCCAATCCTGCTCTCTACCTACACCACATACATCATTGTGCGCCAGTGTACCAGCCCACATAATGTTGGCTCTCGCCTCATAATCACACGGATTTTCCAGAACCTTCGGCAGTTCTGCAATGATCGTTTTGAGGATTCCTTCACAGAGTCTGTCTGTAATCTCAACCTTCTTTGTATTTGTGAAATAACGTTCAAATACATGTGCCATGATATCGGTACAGCCGCTTGCTGTCTGATACGGCGGCAGCGTCATCGTCAGCTCCGGATTCATGATCGCAAATACCGGACGCAGCACTTCATTGTCGCACGCACGCTTGTACATACCATCTTCATGTGTGATTACAGAACCCATGCTGCCCTCACTGCCGGCTGCAGCAATTGTCAAAACAGAAGCAACCGGAAGTGCTTTTTTCGGAAGTTCTTTTCCGCAGTAGAAATCCCAGAAATCACCTTCGTACGGTACTCCCACTGCGATTGCTTTCGATGAGTCGATCGTACTTCCGCCTCCTACTGCCAATACAAAATCTACGTCTTCTTTACGACAAAGTTCAATTCCTTCATATACCAGTCCGCTTCTCGGATTCGGTTTTACCCCACCAAGTGTCACATAACTAAGTCCTTCTTTTTCCAGAGAAGCCTTAACACGATCCAGCAGACCAGAACGCACAACACTGCCTCCGCCGTAGTGGATCAGAACCTTCGTTCCGCCAAAACGTTTCACATAGTGACCTGCTTCATTTTCGGTTCCCTTTCCAAATGCAAAATAAGTCGGACTATAAAATGTAAAATTATCCATACGTTCTCCTTTCCGTAAAACCCTTTTGTACAACATATCATTTAGTATAACACGATTTTTTATAAGTGACAAGAAAGTATATGAATACGCAAGAAGAGTCATAAATAGAGATGGAGAAAGGGGATACCACCGAAGTGATATCCCCTTTCTTACGCTTGGACTATATTATTTCTAT
>CAZEPO010000347.1:0-1431 GCA_964514125.1 uncultured Lachnospiraceae bacterium | reverse complement strand
GTAGTAGGCAACATCAAAGAAGATGTTCCGGCAATGCCGGCAGGCGGCCAGGGCATGGGAATGATGTAATAAAGCATTGAGAAGTTTATACTTACAAAGAGGGTAGGCGATTGCCGCTTACCCTCTTTTATGTTACAATCATTTCTATCTTACGTATGGAGGAGTAAGCTTTTATGAATGACAAAGAACCAAAGCAAGTCATACAGGAAGAATTGCGGAAACTAGCAGGCATGTCATGGGGGCAAAGACTTGGCTATATATGGGACTATTACAAGCCATTGATGGCCGCTTTGCTGGCTGTGATCTTTCTGATCAGTGTGGGTGTTGAAATCTATCATAACAAGCAGATTGAACATCTGCTGAATGTTCAGCTGATCGACAACGGAAATCCATTGGGCGATACCGACGCTATGACAGCAGAGTTTGTGGAGATGATCGGCGGACTCGGGGAAAAACAGCAGATTACGATTGATGCAAGCCTGGTCCTTGGCGATGAGACGGATCCGAATTTGACTGCAAATCAGACCAAATTTACCGTGTTGGCAGCAGCGAATGAATTGGAAATACTGCTTTTGGATGAAGATGCCTTTGAGTATTATTGCAATCAGAGCTTTTTTGCCGATCTGAGCAGTATGCTCACAGAAGAACAGCAGAACGAATGGAGCCAGCTTTTGGTATACCGCGATAAAATAGAAGACGTGAATGAATCCGAAACAGAAGCTTCTGAGGCAGAACAGAACGAGACAGCAGTCGAAGGGGCAGAAAAGATCATAGCAGCAATTGATCTGACAGATTCACCAGTATTGGAGAACTATGGATTCTATCCGAATGAAAAAGCCTATGGCTGTGTTTTTGCCAATGCAGAATACAAAGAACTGTATGGACAATTTTTTACATTCTTATTAAAATAAAAGAAAAACCAAATGGAGGAAAAGCAATGAGCGATATGTACAGGGAGATTTTAGTGAAGCGGGAAACACCAGCTTCCAAAAAAGCATTGAAAGGAATCATGATCGGTGCATCAGCACTTTTGATCGTAGGTGGTTTTGTGATCTGGCCGCTTTTGATCGCAGGTGCAGTGCTGGCTGTTGTAACAGCGATCGTGACCCCGAAATTTAACGTGGAATATGAGTATCTGTATGTTAATGGTGAACTGGACATCGATGCGATCTATTCCAAACAAAAGAGAAAAAGAGTGGGCAGCTTTGATATGGCTGAACTCGAAATTTTGGCACCGGAAAACTCTCATGCACTGGATTTTTACAAGAATAATAAGTCTCTGAAGCTTCAGGACTTTACATCCGGGAATCCGCAGGCGAAGGCATATATGCTTGTCATGAACGGAGACAAAGAACGGAAGAGTGTAAAAGTCGAACTGGATGATGTGATCATCAATGATATTCGCCGCATTGCACCGCGCAAAGTAAACCT
>CAZEPO010000346.1:0-1451 GCA_964514125.1 uncultured Lachnospiraceae bacterium | reverse complement strand
GCATATTGATCATCTCGATGCTGGCACCTGCGATTGCCGGAGCAAGGGAGTTGGAAAACAAATATGGACGGCTTCTCTGACGAAGCAGATCGATGATCTCCTTGCGGCCAGATGTATATCCGCCGGATGCTCCGCCCAGCGCTTTGCCAAGTGTACCTGTGATAATGTCTACACGTCCCTCTACGCCACAGTGCTCTGCAGTACCGCGTCCGTGTGCACCGACAAAACCAACTGCATGGCTGTCATCCACCATAACAAGTGCGTTGTATTTATCTGCCAGATCACAGACTCCTTTGAGGTTGCAGATGATACCATCCATAGAAAATACACCGTCTGTAGCAATCAGCTTGATCCGTGCGCCTGCCGCATCCGCTGCCTGCAGCTGTGCTTCCAGATCTTCCATATTGTTGTTTTTGTAGCGATAGCGTTTTGCCTTGCAAAGACGAACACCGTCGATGATGGACGCGTGGTTCAGCTCATCACTGATTACCGCATCCTCTGCAGTCAAAATAGTTTCAAAAAGACCGCCGTTTGCATCAAAACAGGAGGAATACAGAATCGTATCATCCGTGCCGAGGAAGCCTGAGATTTTCTGCTCCAGCTGTTTGTGGATATCCTGCGTTCCGCAGATAAAACGCACCGATGCCACACCGTAACCCTTTTCATCGTAGGTCTTTTTGGCCGCTTCGATCAAACGTGGGCTGTCACCCAGTCCAAGGTAGTTGTTTGCGCACATGCAAAGCAACTCTCTGCCGTCTTCCATTTTCACTCGCGGACCCTGCGGTGATACAAATGGCGCCTCCCCTTTGAACAGGCCAGCTTCTTTGATCTCTTCTACTTCTTTTGTATAGATGCTTAAAATATCATTTTTCCGTGCCATAGCTTTTTCCTTTCTTTCACGACCCATTTCTGTTTCAATCAATTCTCCTCTGTACATTCTCTCAGTCATTGATATGCGCCCAGTCAAGGATTACTTTACCAGACTGTCCAGAGATCATTGCATCAAAACCTTTCTGGAAATCTTTGATATCATAACGATGTGTAATGATCGGCGAAATATCCAGTCCAGCCTGAATCATGGTAGACATCTTGTACCAGGTATCCCAGACTTTACGTCCGTAGATACCGCGAATATTCAAGCCATTGAAGATGACCGTTTCAAGGTCAATTTTCGCATCTGTTCTCTGCAGACCGAGCAGTGCGATCTTGCCGCCATGCTTCATGTTGTGGATCATGTCCGAAAGTCCCGCCTGACTGCCTGACATTTCCAGACCAATATCAAAACCTTCTGTCATACCGATCTGATACATGACATTGGTCAGATTCTCTTCTTTCAGATTCACCGTTCTGGTTGCACCCATTTTTTTTGCAAGATCCAGACGGTAATCATTCATATCTGTGATCACTACATGTCTCGCACCGGAAAATTTGGCGATTGCCGCTGCCATGAT
>CAZEPO010000345.1:0-1458 GCA_964514125.1 uncultured Lachnospiraceae bacterium | reverse complement strand
AACCAGAAATATCTTTTACTTCTTTTGCCTGTACCCATTTTGCTTCTTCCGGAATCGGAGCAGCTCCATGATGAACACCCTGTGCTACCGGGCACATTTTTTCTACTTCATGTGAATAAATCATGTTAAAACTCCTTTCAGTTGTAAATTTGCTTACCCTTTATTCTCTCATAAATGACAAGTTTCGTCCAGCATTTTTTGTGATAAATATGTCAAACTTAAGCGAATACTGTCTGACTTCTATTCGCATATCGATAAAGTTCTCGTTCCGGATCAATCATTATATCCATTCGGGTTCGTGGACTGCCATCTCCAGGTGTCCTCACACATCTCATCAATGCCATATTCAGCTTCCCAGCCCAGCTCTTCTCTGGCTTTGGCCGGATCTGCATAGCAGGCTGCAACATCACCAGGACGTCTTTCTTTGATCTCATACGGAAGTGTCTTGCCGCATGCTTTTTCAAATGCATGAAGTACCTGAAGTACACTGTAGCCATTGCCTGTACCGAGGTTATAGATACGAACCTCCGGCTTGTCCTCAAATTTCTTCATTGCCTTTACATGACCTCTTGCAAGGTCTACTACATGGATGTAATCACGTACGCCGGTTCCATCCGGTGTATCATAGTCATCACCGAATACACCAAGCTTCTCCAGCTTGCCGACTGCAACCTGTGCGATATACGGAACCAGATTGTTCGGGATTCCCTTCGGGTCTTCTCCGATGATACCTGCCTTATGTGCACCAATTGGATTGAAGTAGCGAAGCAGTACCACATTCCACTCCGGATCAGATACATGAAGGTCAGTCAGGATCTGCTCCAGCATGCCTTTGGTCTGTCCATATGGATTTGTGATCTGTCCTTTCGGGCACTCTTCTGTGATCGGCACAAATGCCGGATCACCGTATACCGTCGCAGATGAACTGAAAATAATATTTTTTACACCGTGCTTTCTCATCACATCGCAGAGAAGAAGGGTGCCTGTGATATTGTTATGATAGTACTCAAGCGGTTTGCGTACAGACTCTCCCACCGCCTTGTAACCAGCAAAATGGATTACGGAATCAATTGTCTCCTGCTCAAAAATCTTGTTCATTGCTTCCTGATCGAGCATGTCTGCATTGTAGAATTTCACTTTTTTCCCTGTAATCTGTTCCACTCTCTCCAGAGCCTTTTCATTCGAATTGTACAGGTTGTCCATTACTACAACTTCATAACCATTATTCAAAAGTTCAACACATGTGTGGCTGCCGATATAGCCAGCTCCGCCAGTTACCAGTACTGCCATGACATTTCCTCCTTCAAACTACTGTGCTGTGCACATTTCTCTTGTTTTTGTCATAATACTCCGCTTCTCATTATACGTTCGATTCTCGTATTTGTAAAGCAATCATCTGTTCAGAAAATTGCTTAGAATGTTTTATTTCTTGCTTTTTCTGTGCTATACTTCTACATG
>CAZEPO010000344.1:0-1461 GCA_964514125.1 uncultured Lachnospiraceae bacterium | reverse complement strand
CGCAAACGCAGAGATCAGTATGAGATCGGCATCAGCGCAGTGCGCGGCGGCAATATTGTCGGAGAGCACGAAGTGATCTTTGCAGGTCTCGATGAGGTGATCGAATTTAAGCACACAGCATATTCAAAGAGCGTGTTTGCCAAAGGAGCAGTGCAGGCAGCCAAATTCATGTGCGGCAAAGCTGCAGGCTTCTATGATATGAGCGACGTGATCGCAGATATCTGATCGAAGCAGGCAATGAAAACTGCGATGCAGTTATTCTGTTAGGATCAGTCAGAGAAGATCTGATCGATGACAAGATGGAGATTATGAAAAAATAGGCGGAGGAACGCAGGATGAAAAAGGTAGTGAAGTTTGGAGGAAGCTCTCTGGCAAGTGCAGAGCAGTTTCGCAAGGTAGGCGAGATCATTCATTCAGATACAGGCAGAAGATATGTGGTGCCGTCCGCACCGGGCAAACGAAATGACAAAGATACAAAGGTCACAGATATGCTGTATGACTGCTATCAGACAGCTGCATCCGGCAAGGATATCACAAAGAAGCTGGCTGCGATCGCAGATCGATATCAGGAGATCATTTCCGGTTTGATGCTGGATCTCTCTCTGCAGGAGGAGTTTGATACGATCAAAAAAGCATTTGAGGATCAGGCAGGCAGTGACTATGCGGCATCCAGAGGTGAGTATCTGAACGGAATCATCATGGCGAACTATCTCGGATATGAATTCGTTGACGCAGCAGAGGTGATCCGATTCGATGAGGACGGCGTTTTTGACGCAGAGCTGACCAATGAGCTGATGTCAGCACGTCTTGCAGAGGCAGAGAGAGCTGTTATTCCGGGCTTTTATGGTGCATATGCAGATGGACGTATCCATACCTTTTCACGCGGCGGATCCGATATTACCGGTTCCATCGTAGCCAGAGCGGTTCATGCAGATCTGTATGAGAACTGGACGGATGTATCTGGATTCCTTGTGACTGATCCGCGCATTGTTCCGGATCCGGCGCCGATCGAGACGATTACTTATCGCGAACTCCGTGAGCTGTCCTATATGGGAGCGACGGTACTTCATGCGGATTCAATTTTCCCGCTTCGCAAAGAAGGTATTCCGATCAATATCAAAAATACAAACCGTCCGCAGGATGCAGGTACACTGATCGTGGAGAGCACCTGCCGTCAGCCGAAGTACACGATTACCGGTATCGCAGGCAAAAAAGGGTTCTGTACACTGACGATCGAGAAGCAGATGATGAACTCTGAGATTGGTTTTGGCCGCAAGGTACTTCAGGTACTGGAAGAAAACGGAATCTCCTTTGAACATATGCCGTCCGGTATTGACACACTGACTGTTCTGGTTCATCAGTCAGAATTTATGGAAAAAGAGCAGCGCGTGATCTCCGGTATCCACCGTGCAGTTGATCCGGATACACTGGAGCTGGAGTCTGATCTGGCGCTGATCGCGG
>CAZEPO010000343.1:0-1463 GCA_964514125.1 uncultured Lachnospiraceae bacterium | reverse complement strand
CGGATGGGAAATAACACCCTGTATTCCCTGAAACAGCGTATTTGTCAGTTCCTGATTGAAAACACCAACGACCGTGGCAAAACGGGACTGGCGCTCAGTGCTGAGCTGCTCAGCGAGCGAATGGCGGTGACACCGCGCAGTGTCAACCGTGTTCTGAAGGAACTTAAGGATAAGAACATTCTGGAAATCAGGAAATCCAACATCGTGATTCTGGATTACGATGGCTTGTTAAAAGAAAATTAGTATCATGTGAGAGGAGAACAACAAAATGAAGAAAACAATGGCATTGGCAATGGCTGCACTGATGACAGCATCTTGCTTTGCAACAGCAGGAGCAGAAGAACTGAACGTACCGGAATCCGCAGACTACAAAGTAGCTCTGGTTATCGCTGGTACACTTGGTGACAAATCCTTCTACGATTCAGCAAACGAAGGTTTGACCAGACTGTCAGAAGAAATCGATGGTTTTGAATTCAAAGTAGAGCAGATGGGCGGCGGTGCTGCTGATCAGGTTAACTGGGAGCCGACACTTCTGGATTACTGCGATACAGGCGACTATGACATGATCGTTACAGGTTCCTGGCAGATGGCAGATGCACTCTGCAACGCAGCTGATATGTATCCGGATCAGAAATTTGTTTATTTCGATGAGACATATGACTTCGAGAGCAACGGTGACTATGGCAACATCTACAACGTAATGTTCAAACAGAACGAAGTTTCTTATCTTGCAGGTGCAATCGCAGGTCTTATGACAAAGTCTGAAGAGGTTGAGGGAATCGATCCGTCCAACAATATCATCAGCCTTCTTGGTGGACAGGACAACATCGTAATCAACGACTTCGTAGTTGGTTATATCCAGGGTGCAAAACAGGTTAACCCGGATATCGAAGTAGCAGTAAGCTATGTAGGTAACTATGATGACTCTGCAAAGGGTAAAGACCTTTCTCTGTCCATGTATAATGCAGGCGCAGACGTAGGATTCAATGTAGCTGGTAATGCAGGAAACGGTATGATCGAGGCTGCTGGCGAAACAGGCAAATATGTAATCGGTGTAGACTCTGACCAGGCACAGACTATGGCAAACTACGCAAGCAACATTCCGACATCTGCTCTTAAGAACGTAGGAAACGCAATCTACAGAGCAATCGTTAAAGATATGAACGGTGAACTGGAATACGGTATCACAGAAACACTTGGCTTCGCTGAAGGCGGCGTAGAGCTGGTAAAAGATGCACACTATGAAGAAGTTGTTCCGGAAGAGATCAGAACAGTTGTAGAAGATCTTCAGGCACAGATCATCAACGGTGACATCACAGTTCTTTCTGCACTGGAAATGTCAGCAGACGAAGTAACAGAACTGAAGGCGTCCGTAGCAGCAAAATAATAATCGGGGTGAACAAAGATCATGGCAAAACAAACAATCGTACAGATGCAGCACATCATGAAGATTTACGGCAATG
>CAZEPO010000342.1:0-1475 GCA_964514125.1 uncultured Lachnospiraceae bacterium | reverse complement strand
TTTCTCAGCTTCAAGCTGAATGCCATGTTGTCATATACAGTCATATGCGGATACAGAGCGTAGCTCTGGAATACCATCGCAATATCTCTGTCCTTCGGCTCAACGTCGTTTACGACTCTGTCACCAATCTTCAGTGTACCGCCTGTGATCTCTTCCAGACCAGCGATCATACGAAGTGTTGTGGATTTTCCACAGCCTGACGGTCCTACGAAAATGATAAACTCTTTATCTTCAATCTCAAGGTTGAAATCTTTTACAGCTTCAAAACCATTCGGGTAAGTTTTGTTGATATGTGATAATGATAAGCTTGCCATAATAATCCTCCTGTAATTGCATTTCTGCATCTCACTCAGTTTTTACATGAACCAAGTATACTAAAATCCATTCCGTTGTGCCATGCCATTACTGTACAAACTTTTTTTGTTTTCATTGGTGGTTCTGCTCATCAAAATTTGCCGCCTCGGCAAATTGACGAAATTTTTGCAATTTCTTATACACTTTAACCAGCAGCAAACAGCGCTGCCCTTGTATTTTGTGAGTAGGTTGTGTATACTGATACGGTAAAATCGAAGTCTTTCAGAGGCAGACTTGAACGTGCCTGTTGTCTGCCTGTCTCTGAAGCCTAACAAATCAATAGAAAGCACAGTATAATATGCTATGAATTATATCGTTCTGGATCTGGAATGGAATCAGTGTCCGACCGGAAAAAATGACGGAATCCCAAGCCTTCCGTTCGAGATCATTGAGATCGGGGCTGTCAAACTGAATAAAGATCTGCAGATCATTGATCAGTTTCACGAGGTGATTCGTCCTGTTGTCTACCGGACACTTCATTTTCGGACAAAGCAGATCGTTCATCTGACTCCTGCAGAACTGAATACTGCCAGAGAATTTCCTACGGTCATCTCAGACTTTTTCGCATGGTGCGGTGAAGATCCCTTGTTTTGTATCTGGGGTTCGTGTGACCTGACGGAGCTTCAGCGCAACCTGAATTTTCATCAGCTGCCTTCGCCCTTTGCATTTCCGCTGATCTATTACGATATTCAGAAGATTTTCAGCATCGTCTACGAGGACCGCAAGACGCGCCGTTCGCTCGAAGCAGCGGTCGATCAGCTCCATATTCCAAAGACGATCCCCTTCCACAGCGCACTCAGCGATGCACAATATACCGCTTTGATCGTTCAGCAGCTTCGCGAGCCTGAGATCCTGAACAACTCCTCCGTGGACTATTACCAGACGCCCAAGAACCGGAGACAGGAGCTCTATCTGACGTATGAAACCTACACCAAATTTGTCTCGAAGCCGTTTGAGAGCCGGACACACGCAATGAAAGACCGTGTCGTAGCTTCCACTATCTGCCCGGTCTGCAGACGGACCGCACAGAAACGGATCCGATGGTTTCCGGTCGGCAGCCGCAATTACTGCTGTCTCGCCTGCTGTCGGGAGCATGGCTACCTCAAAGGCAAGATTCGTAT
>CAZEPO010000341.1:0-1477 GCA_964514125.1 uncultured Lachnospiraceae bacterium | reverse complement strand
CTTTTATATTATAGAGAAAGTGATGGTTTTAATTGCATTTGACAGGTGTATCAAAGCTTGTATTAAATGCATAAAAGTTTTTCGCATCATGCATATCCTGAACAGAACGAAGCGCTTCACCGAATCGCTGAAAATGCACAATCTCACGTGCTCGCAGGAATCGAATCGGATCTGCCACTTCCGGGTCTTTGACAAGCCGCAGGATATTGTCATACGTTTTTCTGGCTTTTTGTTCGGCAGCGAGGTCTTCAAACAAATCGGTAATTGGATCGCCGCTTGACTGAAATTCACAGGCATTAAACGGTACGCCTCCTGCAGCCTGCGGCCAGATTCCTACTGTGTGATCGGTATAATATGGTGCAAAACCATTTTTTTCAATCTCTTCCGGAGTCAGATCGCGTGTCAGCTGATGTACGATCGTTGCAACCATCTCAAGATGTGCCAGTTCTTCTGTACCGACATCGGTCAGCACCGCCGCTGTCATACGATTCGGAGCTGTATAACGCTGTGAAAGATAACGCATAGAAGCTCCCATTTCACCGTCCGGACCGCCATACTGGCTCATGATGATCTGGGCGATTTTTGCATTTGGCGTTTTAATATTTACAGGATACTGCAGTCTTTTTTCATAATTCCACATACTAACAATTGCCTCCTTCCCACGGCCATGGCTGATTCATCCATTCCCAATTCTGACTTTCCCTGTCATTTGCAGTGGAGATTGTCAATGGCCCATACAGTCTCGCATATTCTTTCAAAGCGTGTTCACGAAGACGATTGTATTTGTGAAAAAACTGGAGTGCTTCCAGATCATTCGGATGGGTATCCAGATAAAGCAGGGTTTCATAAACAGTAAAGCTTACTTCATCAATGAAATTCAAAAGCTGCCGACGATTTTCGGTCGGAATTTCAGGTGAATTATTTCTTTGCTGGTTTCCCTGTGCTGATCCACAGCCATTCTGTGCATTACGTGTGCAGCCGCCCCGCATCATACGCATAGTTCCCTGATTGCCGGTATAACAGTTCTGATTCATTAATTCCGACCTCCTTTTCCGCAAAATGGCTTATAAAGAGCCGGAAAGATTGTTCCATTTCGCAGTCCTCTGCAAGGCTCATACGTATTTTCCCATTTCTGATAAGGTATATATCCCATCGCAAGCGGTGCATCGGATTCAGCGAGATGTTCGTAGATTCTATTTACACTGCGGTTGTTCCATTGAGTACAGCTGCAGTTCATGCTCATTAAATCTGCCATAAACAATCCCTTTCAAGAATAATTCGTTCAATATCAGAATATGAAAAATGTTCCCAAAAGAAAGTTGTCCTTTTGGAAACATTTTCTTCTTTTATAATTCTGGATTTTCCAACAAATCCTCAATTGTACATCCAAGAACTCTTGAAAGTTTATAAATCGTTCCAGCCTGTGCTTTATCAATATTATTTACTTTTTGTTCATACATTTGAATCGAACGGAGTT
>CAZEPO010000340.1:0-1485 GCA_964514125.1 uncultured Lachnospiraceae bacterium | reverse complement strand
AGATAAATTTGTAAACCATATCTTCTGTGCCTGCTTTTTCACATTCGGTAAGAAGCTCCAGAATCACGTCCTGATCATCTTCATACAGATGATGAATCGAATACGCGTTATCCCAGAAAATACGGAAGTCCGGTGCTGCCGGTTTCAGATGTGCAAACCGTCTGACGGTCTCATCAGAGTAGGAAATTCCGGTCGGGTTCGAATACTTCGGAACACACCAGATACCCTTCACTGCCGGATCCTCAGACACCAGCTTTTCTACCAGATCCATATCCGGACCAGTCGGCAGAAGCGGTATATTGATCATCTCAATGCCAAAGAATTCGGTAATGCCGAAATGACGGTCATAGCCTGGAACCGGACAGAGAAATTTGACCTTGTCCAGCTTCGCCCACGGCGTATTGCCGCAGATTCCCATCGACATCGCACGTGCAACCGTATCAAACATCACATTCAAACTGGAGTTGCCGTAGATCAGGATATTTTTCTCATCTACCTCAGACATATCTGCCAAAAGCTGTCTGGCCTCCGGAATACCGTCCATCACACCGTAGTTTCTGCAGTCCACGCCTGCTTCACAGACCATATCTGATGTGCTGGTCAGAACATCCATCATTCCATTTGAAAGATCCAGCTGTGCCTTCGCCGGCTTACCTCTGGACATATCAAGCTTCAGTCCCTTTGCCTTGATCTCCTGAAACTTAGCTTCCAGCGCAGCATATTCCTGCTGCATCTCTTCGCGTGTCATCTCTTTGTATGGCTTCATGTACGTTTCCTCCAGTCTTTTTCATAATCTCCTCATGCAAGTCTCTGCTTTATGCACAAATGTCCGCCTGCAAAAATTTGCTTCACTTATTTTATCGCTCACATCTTTATTCGTCAAGCCTTTTGCCAAGATTTAATTTAACAAATTAAATCGGCACAGCAAAAGAGTCATAGACACAGGCTGCCGTATTCCGGCATTTCTGTTCTCTATGACTCCTTTATTCCCGCGAGCAATGAGCCAAGTGGCTGCCTGCAGACATTCGGCAGCTGCAGCGGGGTATTTGATTCTGCGGCAGTCTATACCTGCCGATTCACTCTGTACGTCACCTGCCCCATAAGACGGCAGTCTCCGGTATGTTCACATCTGCCATAGGCACAGTCAGAAGAAATCAGCTGTTTTGTGCCATCTGACTGCTCTTCGACCTCGCAGATGACCATACGGGTCTGGTTCTGCAGCTTGCAAAAGCCGCTTACAAATAATTCTGTAACCTGTTCACTCATCGTCCTGTCCACACTTATTCTTCTTCGTCTTCATCTGCGATCACACCCGCAACCACGCTGACGGTGCTGACAGAAACTACGACTGCTACGATCACAACGAATAAAATCAGGATTGCCATTAAAGCCATTTCGATACCTTCCTTTCCTCTTGCTCATTTATTTTCTTATCTATGAATTTCAAGCAATTTATTTTTCAGTTCCAGTTCCATGCGGTTCAGC
>CAZEPO010000339.1:0-1506 GCA_964514125.1 uncultured Lachnospiraceae bacterium | reverse complement strand
TATGCTTGTGCTCACATGAAAAAGCAGACCAAAATCATAAAATCGAAAATTAGTATGCCGGAAGCACCGTCTTTATGAATGAGATGCATAAAAGTGCCAGGAAAGAGTATCACTAGTGCGTTCATCTCCATAAAAGTCATAATTCCATAAAATATTTAATGAGTTTTTTGAGTATAAATACGCCCTTGATTTGAAGTAAATTCTCGTAAAATCTCAAACTTTTTTACAGTCAAATCCAATATATCTAGAAGTAGCCCTAAACAGTCCAAAGCAAAAAAATACTTCCTGCTGACCTATAAAGAAGTACGAAAAGTATTAACCTTTCTTATACTTCTGAATCAGTCAGACAGGAAGTATTTTTCGTTCTCCGCTTGGAGTCATGTGATTTCTTTTAAATTACAAGAAATTATACTTTTTGCAACTTGCAAGAAATTGTACGGCGTTGCTATTTCTGATCCAGTGTCAGAAGTGCTTCCCGCAGATATTTTCTAAACTGCGGATAGTCGGTATCCATCAGCACTGTCGTAGTCGGTTCACTGGTGTAGCTCCATTTTCTTGAATCACACACGGTCTGTCCTCTATTGAAGCCATCAGAGCAATCTACTCTGACCGGCATCTTTTGGCCTGTGTAAATCTCCGGATGCAGCATATACATGAATGTAGATGCATCATGAATCCTTGCAATGTCCATATCCTTGTTGGAATCGCAGTTGAAGTAGAACTTCAGCATTTTGCCGAGGGCCGCTGCGATCGGGCCTTCGGAGTCAGCCAGCATCTGTGCATCTTCTCTCGGAAGTCCGGATTTCTCTGTCGCATCAAGTCCACACATTACAATCGGGAGTCCGCTTGTAAAAACAATCTCTGCCGATTCCGGATCTTCATAGACATTGAATTCTGCAGACTGTGTGATGTTGCCGCCCAGTGCAGCACCGCCCATCAGTACGATCTCATCAATGCGCTCTTTCACTTCCGGGAATACACGCAGCAGCAATGCCACATTCGTAAACGGGCCAGTCGGAACGAGTGTTACCTTTTCGCCTTCCGGCAGTGCATCGATCAGCTGCTTCATAAACAGAACAGCGTTGTCTGATACCACTTTTTTGTCCGTTGTCGGAATTTCCACACCGCCAAGTCCATTTGCGCCATGTACATCAGATGCAGTCAGCGGCTCTCTTACGAGCGGACGCGCTGCACCGCTCGCTACCGGCACTTCCTTCAGACCAAAAAAGTCTGTCAGACGCAGTGCATTTTCTGTAGTCACTTCAACTGGCAGGTTGCCTGCTACCGTTGTAATACCAAGCAGTTCCAGTGAATCTTTGTTGGCTGCTGCCAGAGCGATCGCAAATGCGTCATCAATCCCCGGATCGCAGTCCATAATAATCTTTCGTTTACTTGCCACTTAATTTTTCCTTCCTTTTCATTACGATATAGCTGAATACAGCCAGACCGATCAGAGTTACCACATACGGGATCATCTGGATCAGCTCCATGATCTTCGGATAGCTC
>CAZEPO010000338.1:0-1517 GCA_964514125.1 uncultured Lachnospiraceae bacterium | reverse complement strand
GTCGTGCTTACATCTGGATCAAAATTGCTGATCAAAGCCCATACCTGAAGTCCCTGCCCATGTGCACGCGCTACATAAGAAGCATCTGCATAGGAAAGAATCTCTCCCGTATTGTCGCTGAGAAAATACCAAGTCGGAGAAATGACATTCACTCCCGTCATATTCTCAATATCCGCCTCCAAATTTGCATTCATCTCTGGATAATCAATCTGATGCCAGACCAGATTTACCCGATCTTCTCTGGCAATATTCGTATAAGGTGTTCCCTGATAATAGGTCTCCCGCACAATCTCCTCTACATTTTTCAGCCGATTATTCTTCACATATCCAATATATCCGTCTGGTGTACGAATCTGTGACCATTTGTCCTGCTGCTCCAGCACTGTCACGCTTACACCCTCCGATATCTCTGTTATGATCGGACTTTTGATTCCACTCTGATAACGTACTGCTGTGTTTTTTTTCAGCATTGCTGCTGTCACTGCAGTGCCGCCTGTCGTCACCACAACCCTTGAAGGTGCATCAAAAATTTCAAATTTCAGGTTGGAAAACTGCTGCATAAAATTGGCAGAAAGATACATGCCCGAAGACGTCGTTTTGACAATCTCATAACCTGCATCAAATGTTTCTCCGTCTATCGTATAGATCGTACTGTTGGGCGCAATCTCCATGATCTGATCTGCTGTTGTAAACAACATCAGTCCAACCGAAGCATCCCAGTGAAATCTGGAATTGAGCCTGCTCTGCACAAGTGTATAATCAATGTAGACACTTCCTTCCAAAATCAGCGCCCGCTCTGTCGCTATCTGATTCTCGAGAATGATCACCGCTTCATTTTCCCCCAGAATACCTCCCTGTGAAGCGCTGTTTTCTCCATTCTTGTCTGTTTCCTGTATCGTGCCTGATATTCCAAAATATTCTTCTGCCGGCATACGCTTTGAAGTAGGCATATATTTGACCAGACACACCACAATGATTGCCAGCAATCCGATTCCTATGATCAAAGCAGAGAGCAGTTTAAATAATCTCTGTTTCATTTCTGTACTTCCCCTTTCATAATATGTGCGCTGCAACGCAAAGCGTTCAGATACAGCACGCTTTTCTTAAAGTATACGCAAAGTCCTTCTGTATCCGCGAACAGTTTACCATACAATCAAAGAAACCGTCATTATTTTCAAACAGGTTTATTAAAAAATTAAGAAAATGCAAAAAGGGAAACCTACGCTCAGGCTGCTTTTCCTTTCTTTTTTGATTCCTGCTTTGACCATTTCCCGACCTAAATCCATGTATCGGAACATACAGAGACCTGGATCCTACACCGAAAAGCTACCTGCTTTTTTATTACAAAATCTGCAAAGGTGCGTTGTGATATATTTTACCATCTATTTTGTAAAAAAGCCGCACATCATGATCTAAAGCAAAGCTGATCAGTTCGATTTCAGACCGACTGATACCAGTTCACTGATTTTACTTGCGTAAAAAATGGAAATTGATTATAATGCGTAAAAGAAGTTAGA
>CAZEPO010000337.1:0-1520 GCA_964514125.1 uncultured Lachnospiraceae bacterium | reverse complement strand
GGATAATTTATTCCCTTAGCTTTCAAAAACATATCTCTATATTCTTTTTCTTCTCTATGCTTTGTCTTACAGCATTCACAGCATTCATCTTCCATTTCTGTCTCCATTGCCAGTGTTTCTGTCTTTTCCTGCATTTCGTCCTTCCTTTCTTTCGTCCAATATATTCACCTGCTGATTTGTTCTTAAATAGTTCATACCCCTCTGTGGTATAAAAATAGTAACACAGTTTCTCACTTTCTGTCAATATCCAGAACTTTTCTTTACATCTTGCTTTTTTTCGTTTATACTGACAATGGTTTAACAAACAAAATGGTTCAAATGGAGGTTTTTCTTATGAACACGATCGATCTTCATGTCCATTCTAATTATTCAGATGGTACTCTTTCACCAGCAGAGTTGGTGCAGCTTGCCAAACAGATCGGACTTTCTGCTTTTGCTCTGACCGATCACGACAATACCAATGGACTGGAAGAAGCGCTACAGATCGCTAAACAATTTTCTATAGAGGTAATCCCCGGCATCGAATTTTCGACCCGTTTCATGGAACGCGATATCCATATCGTAGGACTGGATCCTGACTGGACACATACCGCATTTCAAAATCAGCTCCTCTGCTATCGTGCAGAACGCGATCGCAGAAACCAGAATATCATCGCCAAAATGGCGGCTGACGGTATCGCCATATCGTCCGAAAAGCTGCAGAACATTTACGGAAAAGATACCATTCTGACTCGCGCACATTTTGCACGCTATCTGATGGAACAAGGCTATACTGCCTCCATGGCAGAGGCTTTTCAGCTGTATTTGAATGAGGGCGGCAAATATTTTGTACCGCGCGAAAAGATTACACCGTTTGAAGTCACTCAACTGATTCGTGACTATCAGGGTATCCCAATTCTCGCACACCCATTCCAATATCATTTCAGTGATCAGGAGCTGCGTGCACTGCTCTCTGAGCTGCGTCAATGCGGACTGATCGGCATGGAAGTTTATTATTCCACCCATACTGCTGATCAGACAGAGTATCTGCTCAGTCTTGCCCGCGAATTTGATCTGCTGCCCAGCGGCGGTTCTGATTTTCACGGCACCAACAAACCTGATATATCTCTTGGAAGCGGCAGGGATAATCTTTCCATTCCGTATGAAATTCTGGAGAACTTACGCAAAAAAAGAAAGGAGAACCAACATGAACTTTCGTGAACGCTTTATGAAGTTTGAAACAGACTTTGACGAAATCTTTGATTTGACTGACAAATGGAATTTCAGTGACGAAACCTGTACACTGCGTGAATACCTTGGTCTGACCGCTGAGGAAGAAGATATCTGGATCAGCGAAAGTGACGAAGCACTGGAACAATTTATGGAACAGGAACGAAAATCCAACTAACAGGGAGGCTAACTATCATGGAAACAAAAATACTTTTTACGGATCTTGACGGAACCCTGCTCGATGACAGCAAAAATATCACTCCCGGC
Organism: uncultured Lachnospiraceae bacterium; assembly: GCA_964514125.1. Taxonomy (GTDB): domain Bacteria; phylum Bacillota; class Clostridia; order Lachnospirales; family Lachnospiraceae; genus Choladousia. The sequence goes on along the minus strand of CAZEPO010000337.1, from coordinate 44 downwards.
AATCAGGCAGCGATTGACGAAGCACTTGCACAGGGACACAAGAT
>CAZEPO010000336.1:0-1524 GCA_964514125.1 uncultured Lachnospiraceae bacterium | reverse complement strand
ATGGCTCCAAATTATATTTTAGCAATAGGAGGAAAAGAAGATGGCAAAAGAAAAGAAACTTGTAGAAGCGATCACTTCTATGGAAGATGATTTCGCACAATGGTATACAGACGTAGTCAAAAAAGCAGAACTGATCGACTATACCAGCGTAAAGGGCTGCATGGTTATCAAACCGGCAGGTTATGCAATCTGGGAGAATATCCAGCATGAGCTGGACAGCAGATTCAAAGAGACAGGCGTAGAGAATGTATATCTTCCGATGTTTATTCCGGAAAGTCTGCTGCAGAAAGAAAAAGACCATGTAGAAGGTTTTGCACCGGAAGTAGCATGGGTGACACACGGCGGACTGGAACCGCTTCAGGAACGTCTTTGCGTAAGACCGACTTCTGAGACACTGTTCTGTGATTTCTATGCAAATGATATTCATTCTTACCGTGATCTTCCGAAGGTATACAACCAGTGGTGCTCTGTTGTACGTTGGGAAAAGACCACAAGACCGTTCCTGCGTTCCAGAGAGTTCCTGTGGCAGGAAGGACATACTGCTCATGCGACAGCAGAGGAAGCAGAAGAGAGAACCATTCAGATGCTGAATGTCTATGCAAACTTCTGTGAGGAAGTGCTGGCAATCCCGGTTGTAAAGGGACGCAAGACAGACAAAGAGAAATTCGCAGGTGCAGAGGCTACTTATACGATCGAGTCCCTGATGCACGACGGCAAGGCGCTGCAGTCCGGTACCAGCCACAACTTCGGTGATGGTTTTGCAAAAGCGTTCGGTATTCAGTTTGCAGACAAAGATAATACACTGAAGCATGTACATCAGACTTCCTGGGGTATGACCACTCGTATGATCGGTGCGATCATCATGGTTCACGGCGACAACAGCGGTCTGGTACTGCCGCCGCGTATTGCACCGACTCAGGTTATGATCATTCCGATCCGTCAGCAGCAGGAAGGTGTACTGGATAAGGCAAATGAGATCAAGGCAGCACTGCAGGCAGCGGGACTTCGCACGAAGCTTGATGATTCTGAAAAGAGTCCGGGCTGGAAGTTCTCCGAGCAGGAGATGCGCGGTATTCCGGTGAGAATCGAACTGGGACCGAAGGACATCGAGGCAGGACAGGCAGTGATCGTTCGCCGCGATACAAGAGAAAAGATCGTCGCTCCGATCGCTGAGCTTTCTGTTAAGGTAGCAGAAGTGCTTGAGACTATGCAGAAAGAAATGCTGGAGCGCGCAAGAGCACACAGAGAGGCACATACTTATGTAGCTGCTACAAAAGAAGAGTTTACAGATATCGCAAACAACAAGCCGGGCTTCATCAAGGCTATGTGGTGCGGCGAGCAGGCATGTGAGGATACGATCAAGGAAGAACTGAGCGTAACCTCCAGATGTATTCCATTTGAGCAGGAAAACCTTTCTGACGTATGTGTATGCTGCGGCAAACCGGCGAAGAAGATGGTATACTGGGGTAAGGCATATTAATATAGAAATGATGTTGAGGTCAAAAGTCCCCAACAATGATGCCT
>CAZEPO010000335.1:0-1544 GCA_964514125.1 uncultured Lachnospiraceae bacterium | reverse complement strand
CTTTATTACAGAGGACACGATATCAAAGATCTGGTCCATGGTTTTACCTCTGAAAATCGTTTTGGTTTTGAAGAGATCACCTATCTTCTGCTATTCGGCCGCCTTCCCAACCGCTATGAACTGATGGAATTTACTGAGCTTCTTTCTGACTATCGAGCAACCCTTCCTTCCGGGTTTGTCCGTGACATTATCATGAAAGCACCGAGCCACAATATGATGAATACGCTGTCCAGAAGTGTTCTAACACTATATTCCTATGACGATCGTGCTGATGATATCTCAATTCCAAACGTACTCAGACAATGTCTGCAGCTGATCAGTATTTTCCCGCTGCTGTCGGTTTACGGTTATCAGACGGCCCAGCATTATTATAACGGCAAAAGTCTTTATATCCATTCTCCGCAACCAGAGCTTTCTGCAGCACAGAATATTCTGCATATTCTTCGTAAAGACGGTTCTTATACAGATCTGGAAGCCAGAATACTGGATCTGGCTCTCGTATTACATATGGATCATGGCGGTGGAAACAATTCTACATTTACAACGCACGTAGTTTCCTCTTCCGGTACAGATACCTACTCTTCCATGGCGGCTGCACTCGGTTCTCTCAAAGGACCGCGTCACGGCGGTGCAAACTGCAAGGTAGCCGAGATGTTTGAAGACCTCAAGGAAAACGTTCGCGACTGGGAAGATGAAGACGAGATCCGGCATTACCTTCGTGCACTTCTGAACAAAGAAGCATTTGACCACAGCGGTCTGATCTACGGTCTTGGTCATGCCGTGTATTCTCTGTCGGATCCGCGTGCCGAGCTTTTCAAAACATTCGCTCAAAAGCTTTCTGTCGAAAAGCACCGTGAGGAGGATTACAATCTCTGTGATCGTGTGGAACGGCTTGCACCGGAAGTCATTGCAGAGGAACGGCATATTTACAAAGGTGTCAGTGCCAATGTAGACTATTACAGCGGATTCGTTTATCAGATGATGGGGCTTCCAATGGAACTGTACACCCCAATCTTTGCTATGGCACGTATCGTAGGCTGGAGCGCAGACCGGATCGAGGAGCTCGCCAATAACGGCAAGATCATACGCCCTGCATACCGCAGCGTATGCCCGCACACCGCCTACCGTCCGATGGCAGAACGCTGATAGAAATCATATTTTTGGGGAGGAAGCATAAAGGTAGCACAACTTCAAATTATATTTATAGAACATATAGAACCGCTCAGGCAAGAAACAAATAACGTCCAGTCAGACCTTTGCAGAAGGGTTAAACTTCTATGCAGTCTGACTGGACGTTATTTTGTGTTCTGACTGAGCGTTATTTTTTCCGAAATGTATAAAGTTCAGAAAATTGGCAGTTTATTTGCCCCAAAATTCTTTCATTGCTTTTTTGATTGCGACGGAATACCATACGGCTGCGATTACGAAAATAACCATACCGACCAGATAGACCGGATAGCCGATTTTCTTTGTATAATCCTGAACCAGTCCAAGCAGTCCGCAAAGTGTTGCGACAATGCCGAATGTCAGCATTTTGGGACCTA
>CAZEPO010000334.1:0-1551 GCA_964514125.1 uncultured Lachnospiraceae bacterium | reverse complement strand
CAGAAGAAACATACCAAAAGACATAAGATCTCTAAAATTAAATAGTGAAACAGAACCCTTTTTGAGGGTGCGTTGAGATAGCCAAACAGACTGACTTGTGGTATACTCTTGTTATAGAATGTGAAAATTAATAACAGGAACGAGTAAGAACTCGAATATCGTAGTTTAAAGGAAGAAAATAATGAAGAAAAAAGCAATCTTTTTTGATGTAGATGATACATTATATGATCAGATGGATACATTTGGGCGAGCATACAAAGAAGTCTTCGGCGATCGATTTGATCTGAATATGAACGAACTGTTTGAGGCGCGCAGCCGCCGTGGTGATGAAGTGTTTGAGGATTCGCAGAAGGGCATTATTACCATGGAAGCTATGCACATTTATCGCGGGCAGAAGGCATTTGCAGATCTCGGTGCGGAAATCACGGAAGAGGAGGCATTGGAGTTTCAGTATGCCTATGCCAGAAACCAGCAGAAGCTGCTCATGCCGGAGGTGATCAAGCAGCTTTTAGATGAACTCAAAGAGCAGGAAGTAATACTGGGTGTAATTACAAACGGACCATCTGCACATCAGTGGAATAAAGTAAATGTGCTGAATATGAAGCAGTGGATTCCAGAACAAAATCTGATCGTGTCAGGTGATCTGGGAATCAATAAGCCGGACAGGCGGATTTTTGACGCTGCAAGAGAACGAGCCGGTGCAGATGAGTGCTGGTTTGTCGGAGATTCCTATGTGAATGATATTGTGGGAGGTCACAATGCGGGCTGGAAAACCATCTGGCTGAACAGAACCAGAAGAGAGCTGCAGCCGGACGAGATACAGCCGGATGTGATGGTATATGATGAGAAGGAGATGTGTGAGAGGATTAGAGGGATAGGGCTTTAAAGAAAGTGCGAAAGTAATTCAGAAGCTATACAAAAACTTCAAAATGTAAATAAGTATTTTATAATAATGAAAAAAGCGATTTTGATCTGGCAGTTTCCGGAGTACCGGATATAGAAACATTGAAGGAACAGATAGATGAAATACCGACACTCTATTCTTTTGATATTGTAGATTTAGATGAATGTACAAATTGCCTTTTGAAGGAGGAGATTATGCGATATGGACGAAAAATATTATAAAAGATTTGAAAGCTTTTCGCGTTCCCTTGATGCATTGAGGTTAAATTAGTTTAATTGCAGAAAATAATGAGTGATGTGAATGAGATTTACAATAAAACGATAAAAAAGCTTAGAAAGCTGTGTGGAGAGAAGATGGACATAGCATTTTCAGATGATCTATGTTAAAACAACGCAGGAGTATAGTTTTACAAATGGAGGAAAAAATGAAAGATATAACGCTGGTTATCATGGCGGCTGGTATCGGCAGCCGTTTTGGCGGTGGAATAAAACAGCTGACTTCTTTTGGGCCGAGTGGTGAAATCATCATGGATTATTCCATTTATGATGCGATTGAAGCCGGATTTAATAAGGTAGTATTTGTGATCCGAAAGGATATGGAAGCGGATTTTCGGGAAATCATCGGCAATCGTATCGAAAAGGTCATTC
>CAZEPO010000333.1:0-1554 GCA_964514125.1 uncultured Lachnospiraceae bacterium | reverse complement strand
CTATGATTTCTGGTACGAATCCAGCCAGCTCCTCATCAAACAGATGAAAGAAGCCAACAAGAAAAAAGAAGAAAAGATCAAAGAGCTGCAGGATTTCATTTCCCGTTTCTCTGCAAATGCTTCTAAATCCAAACAGGCAACTTCCAGAAAACGCGCGCTTGAAAAAATCCAGCTGGATGAGATCAAACCGTCCAGCCGTAAATATCCGTACATTGACTTCCGTCCGAACCGCGAGATTGGTAACGAAGTTCTCATGGTTGAAAATCTTTCCAAGACAATCGACGGTGTAAAGGTTCTGGACAATCTGACCTTCACACTTGGCCGCAATGATAAGGTCGCTTTTGTCGGCAGCAATGAGCTTGCTAAGACAACATTCTTCCAGATTCTTGCAGGTGAAATGGAACCGGATGAAGGAACCTACAAATGGGGTGTTACAACTTCTCAGGCTTACTTCCCGAAGGACAGCACCAAAGAGTTTGACAACGATCTGATCATCGTTGACTGGCTGACACAGTTCTCTGAGATCAAAGACGCTACCTATGTCCGCGGATTCCTCGGCCGTATGCTCTTTGCCGGTGATGACGGTGTCAAGAAGCTGAAAGTTCTCTCCGGTGGTGAGCGTGTGCGCTGTCTTCTTTCCAAGATGATGATCTCAGGTGCAAATATCCTGATCCTGGATGAGCCAACTGACCACCTGGACATGGAATCCATCACTGCTCTGAACAACGGTATGATCAAGTTCCCAGGTGTACTCCTCTTCTCATCCCGTGACCATCAGATTGTTGAAACTACAGCCAACCGTATCATGGAAATCCTTCCAAACGGCAAACTGATCGACAAGATCACCACTTACGACGAATACCTTGCAAGTGATGAAATGGCGAAGAAACGTACTGTTTACACAACAGAAGGTACTCCTGAGGACAACTAATATGGATTACAGCCAGCTTACAAAATCCAGACTGGAACATAACAAATTCGCTCAGATGCTTGGTATACAGATTTCTGAAATCACGCTCGGTGCCGCTAAGGGCTTTATCGAGATTAAACCGGAGCATATGAATGCAATCCACTCCGTACACGGAGGCTGCCTGTTTACACTCGCAGATATTGTCGGTGCTGCAGCTGCCGCCTCTTACGGAGAACATATCACAACACTGGACTGCAGCATCCATTATTTGAAAGCTGGTCTTAACTCTACCAGTATCTATGCTGATGCCAAAGTTATAAAACACGGAAAAAAAGTCACGGTCACAGAAGTCTCTATCACCGATCAGGATGATACGCTTCTGACAACTGCAATCCTTACCTTTATGTCACTTGGTAAGCCTGTAGAAAAACCGCTCAATTAACGACATATGTTCTGCTTAACTTGTGAAGAAGTGTAAAATTTCTCTGCACTTCGGAATCGTTAGCAGGACATATTTTTTTGATCTGAACACGTTGAATATGAAATGATAGAATAGAAAAAAGCTCCTGAATCTACTTCAGGAGCTTAACAGTTCGTAGGGGAATCGAACCCCTGTTTCCGCCGTGAGAGGGCGGCGTCTTAAC
>CAZEPO010000332.1:0-1565 GCA_964514125.1 uncultured Lachnospiraceae bacterium | reverse complement strand
GATGATCTCTAATGGTCTTGTGGCACTTTCCAGTGCACTGCTTTCCCAGTACCAGCTCTCGCTCTATTCTGTCAATCTGAAGATCATGGGCAAGGCAAATCAGGCGATCAACGTTGACAAGTATGATCTTTTGGTTTCTCTGCGTTACATCAAAAATGTCCCGCTGCTTCAGAATACAATTCTGATCGTGGCAATTATGATCGTTGCACTGATTGCGATCCTTTACTGGTTCTTCGGTACTGAACTCGGTTCTTCCCTTCGTGCAACAGGCTGCAATCCAAATATGTCCCGTGCACAGGGCATCAATACCGACCGCAACAAAGTACTCGGTCTGATGATCTCTAATGGTCTTGTGGCACTTTCCAGTGCACTGCTTTCCCAGTACCAGGGCTTCGCAGACATCAATATGGGCCGTGGTTCCATCGTCATCGGCCTTGCCGCTGTCATCATCGGTGAAGCGATCTTCGGTAAGATCTTCCGCAATTTTGCACTGCGTCTGCTCGCAGTTGCGATCGGTTCCATTCTCTATTATCTCGTTCTTCAGACTGTAATCTGGATGGGTATCGATACTGACCTGCTGAAACTGCTTTCTGCACTGGTCGTTGCCCTCTTCCTTGCATTCCCGTACTGGAAGAACAAATATTTTACAAAACCGGTCAAACGAGGAGGTTCCGCACATGCTTGACATTCAGAATATCTACAAAACCTTTAATCCGAATACGATCAATGAAAAACGGGCACTCAACGGTGTTTCTCTACATCTGAATGACGGTGATTTTGTCACTGTCATCGGTGGAAACGGCGCCGGTAAATCCACACTGCTCAACGCTGTAGCCGGAACCTGGCTGGTCGATGAAGGCCATATTCTCATAGACGGCACTGACGTCACCAAGCTTCCGGAGCACAAACGTGCGGCTTATCTCGGACGTGTCTTTCAGGATCCGATGAACGGAACTGCTGCTACCATGGAGATTCAGGAAAATCTGGCACTCGCCAAACGCCGCGGCAAACCGCGTCTGCTCAGTCCTGGCATCACAAAAAAAGAACGTGAAGAATACCATGAACTGCTCAAGATCCTCGGTCTCGGACTGGAATCCCGTATGACCTCCAAAGTCGGACTGCTCTCCGGCGGTCAGCGTCAGGCACTTACCCTTCTGATGGCTACCCTTCAGAAGCCGAAGCTTCTGCTTCTGGATGAGCACACTGCCGCTCTCGACCCGAAGACCGCAGCCAAGGTGCTCGAGATCACTGATATGATCGTCAAACGCGATAACCTCACCACACTGATGATCACCCACAATATGCGTGATGCGATCGCACACGGCAACCGCCTGATCATGATGATGGACGGCAAGATTATCCTCGACATCGAAGGCGAAGAAAAGAAAAAGCTGACTGTCCGCGACCTTCTCGATCAGTTCGAACGCGTCAGCGGTGAGCAGTTCTCAAACGATTCCGCACTGCTCGGCTAAGAACATCAATAGCAGGACGCCATGAACATAAAAAACTATGTTCATGGCGTCCTGTTATTCATAATAATGTATAATTTTTATAAGGTGAATCGT
>CAZEPO010000331.1:0-1566 GCA_964514125.1 uncultured Lachnospiraceae bacterium | reverse complement strand
ATCTGAATAATCAGGACCGCAGGCAGGAGCTGGAGCAGATCATTGCTGAAAAGACAGGCAAGCAGGTGGAGGTCAAGTTTGTTTTGGCAGCAGATGAAGGCGTTCAGCGCGGAACGCTGTCCAAAATCGAGATTGAGGAAAGAATTCATGAATTTATTCATACAGATATAGAAATCGAGGACTAAATCTGGTATTCTAATAAATAGCGTAACAGTTCAGAGCCAACCTTCAAAATGTTTCGCATTTCGTAGTCTGAACAGTTACTAAATAGCTATTTTCTCGTTCATTTGCTGAAAATGTATAATAGAATGAGAGCAGTAATTTTTCGTATTAAGCACGAAAATGTGAGTATATTTTAGAAAAAGAGGAGAAGTAATATGGCAAAAAGAGGCGGATTCCCGGGCGGTATGCCGGGCAACATGAACAATCTGATGAAGCAGGCACAGAAGATGCAGAAGCAGATGGAGGAGAATCAGAAGGCACTGGAAGAAAAAGAGTTCACAGCAGCAGCAGGCGGCGGTGCAGTGGAAGTGACGATCTCCGGTAAAAAAGAAGTGACAAAGGTGAAACTTGCTGAAGAGGTTGTGGATCCGGACGATATCGAAATGCTGGAAGACCTGATCGTAGCTGCAACAAATGAGGCACTGCGTAAGGTAGAAGAGGCTGCAGCATCTGCTATGTCCAAATTGACAGGCGGACTGGGAGGCTTTGGATTCTAATGGATTATTACGGAAGTCAGATGTCGAAGCTGATCGAGCAGCTTTCTTCTCTGCCGGGAATCGGCGGAAAGACTGCACAGCGTCTGGCATTTCACATTGTCCATATGCCGAAGGAGCGCGTGGAGCAGCTGACCTCTGCGATCACGGATGCGCGCAACAACATTCGTTACTGCAATGAATGCTTTACGCTTACAGATCAGGAGAAATGCCCGATCTGCAGCAATCCGGCAAGAGACAAAAAGACGATCATGGTAGTAGAGAATACAAGAGATCTGGCTGCATATGAAAAAACCGGCAAATATGAAGGTGTCTATCATGTGCTGCACGGAGCGATTTCTCCGATGCTCGGCATCGGTCCGGCAGACATCAAGCTCAAGGAGCTGATGCAGAGACTGCAGGGAGATGTCAATGAAGTCATTATTGCGACCAACTCCAGTCTGGAGGGTGAGACTACGGCGATGTATATCAGCAAGCTGATCAAGCCCACCGGAATCAAGGTAAGCCGGATCGCCAGCGGTGTACCGGTTGGCGGTGATCTGGAGTATATCGACGAAGTGACACTGCTGCGTGCACTCGAAGGCAGGATCGACCTGTAAACTAAAGCACTTCCAGCACGCAGGAGGCGATCTGCTCAGCCATCGCAGCGACGATGGAGAGCCGTGCGGTCTGCAGAGCCAGATAGGGATGAAGGCTTTCTTCATTGACGACACCAGTGATGGCGATCGTACCGGAGGGTGGGAGTGATTTGTGTACTCCTGCACCCGGAGAGATGGAGCCGGCACGTACAAAAACAGAACCGATCTGATCGGAAGAACCAAGAGAAGCATCGATGGCGATTACAGGGCTG
>CAZEPO010000330.1:0-1567 GCA_964514125.1 uncultured Lachnospiraceae bacterium | reverse complement strand
GGCAGTAGCTGCACGAAAACGGACAGCCGCGGCTTGTCTCATAGTAAATGATCCGATTTTCAAACTGTTCCAGATTTTCATATACAAACGGAATCTCGTCAAGATCCTTCGCCGGTATCCTCGCTTCGGTACATACGATATGTTCCGGCAGCTGTTCTGAGCTGCTGTCACTCACTTCTGTTTTTGCTGCCGTCTGCAGCGTCCGATTCTGCTTTGCCTCTCGGTATGCAATGCTCCGAATGGTCTCCAGCTTACCTTTTCCTTCTATATAATAAGCAAGCACCTCTGGAAAAGTCAGCTCCCCTTCTCCGATCATCACGCCGGTGAATGCCGGATTTTCTTTTAAAAATGCTTCTGCATCATAGGAAACCTCCGGCCCGCCTGCCCAGATGATCGTATCCGGCAGCACCTTATGGATATTTTCTGCTAATGCCAGCACTTCGCTGCGGTTCCAGATATAGCAGGACAAAAACAAAAGCTCCGGCTTCTTCTGATAGACCGAGCGAAAGATTGACTCCTCCTGATGATTGATCGTATACTCTGCCAGTTCGACCTGGTCTGCATACTTCCCTGCGGCAGCCTTCAGACTGTAGACCGCAAGATTGGAATGAATATATTTTGCATTGATTGCTGTAAGGAGAATTTTCACCTTTAGCTCCCTTCTACTGTAATGAATTATTTGACAAATGATACCTACGGATTGTTGCGCACTCCCACAATTCATGAGCGAATTACGAATGTTTTTGCGGTCCACATAGACACAAAATTGTATGCAAGCATTCAATTTGTGTCCATTTGTCCCTTGTCTCATCATAATACACAAAGCAGGAAGTCCCACAAAAGACCTCCTGCCTGTTTCAAGAATGCCATCGGCATATAATCATATTTTAGAGAACCAGTTTCGCTGCTCCGAAGATACCCGCATCATTGCCCAATGTTGCAAGGACAAAGTCTGCCTCACGGCAGGCAAAAAACGTATACTTCTGATATGGCTCACGGATATAGTCCAAAAGAACTTCTCCTGCCTTGGACACACCGCCGCCGATCACGATAGCCTGTGGATCTGCTACCACACTGTAAACTGCAAGTGCTTTTCCAAGATAATCTCCAAAACGTTTCGCAATCCGAATTGCCATCGCATCATTCTGCTTCACGCAGTCAAAAACAGATTTGGCAGATACTGCAGGATAATCACGAAGAAGAGATGCTTCATCAGAAGCTTCCAGTTCTTCCCGTGCAAGCCGCGCAATTCCGGTCGCAGATGCCACCTGCTCCAAACAGCCACAGTTGCCGCAGTTGCACTTGTCTGTCAATTCATCGGTCACATGTGCATGTCCGATCTCACCGCCCGCACCATGAGAACCTGCGATCACTTTGCCGTTGATGACAATGCCGCCGCCAACACCAGTTCCGAGTGTCACCATGATCAGACTGTCATAGCCAACACCAGCACCTTTCCAAAGCTCACCCAGTGCTGCTACATTGGCATCGTTGCCGGCCTTGACCGGATAACCAGTCAATGCGGAAAACTCTTCTTCGATCTTGCGATCACCAACCCAGTGAAGAT
>CAZEPO010000329.1:0-1578 GCA_964514125.1 uncultured Lachnospiraceae bacterium | reverse complement strand
AGTGGTTTTGTGCAGAAGATGTTTCAGATGATGGCAAAAAAACTGGAAGAAGAAAATCTGGTGATGGTTACTGTGATCGCATCTTCCGGTGCGGTCCCAAGAGGCGCGGGCGCACATATGCTGGTGGGCAGACAGGGCCGGATCTGTGGTACGATCGGAGGCGGTGCAGTAGAGTATCGTTCGGAACAGATTGCATTGCAGGTATTGGAAAGCGGATCTTCCAGGGAACAGGATTTTTCTCTGACCAGAGATGATGTGCAGGAACTTGGCATGATCTGCGGTGGTGCAGTGCATGTCTTTTTCAGCTTCCTTCGCAGCGAAGATGCGGAGCTGCTGACTTTGGCAGGACAGGCAGAACGCTGCCTTGCAGAAGGCAAAAATGTGTGGCTGATTCTGAACCTCAGAGCAGAAGGTCAGATGGGGCTGTATATTGAGGAGGAAGGTTTTTTTGGTATGCAGGAGGACACGGCATTGCTCGAACAGATGAATCGACAGCCGCAGTGGATTAAGACAGAAGAAAAAGAATTGTTTGTGGAGCAGATTGGTACATCGGGCAAAGTCTATGTGTTTGGAGGCGGACATGTATCGCAGCAGCTGGTTCCGCTGTTGGCGAAAGTAGGATTTCGCTGCGTGGTGCTGGAAGACCGGCCGGAATTTGCAGATCCAGCGCTCTTCCCGGAGGCAGTCGAGGTAAAACGGATTGATTTCAAAGAGATTGGCCAGTGGATCACGGTCACAGAGGAAGATTATGCGTGTGTGATGACACGCGGTCATGCGCATGATACGATCATACAGGCACAGCTGCTGCAGACGCCTGCGTATTACATCGGAGTGATCGGCAGCGCAGCCAAAAAAACGCAGGTCTATGAACAGCTGTATGCACAGGGCTTTACACCGGAAGATACCGGACGGATCATCTCGCCGATCGGGCTTCCAATCCTTGCAGAGACGCCGGAGGAGATCGCGGTATCGATCACGGCTCAGATGATTCTGCAGAGGGCAAAGCGCAGGAAGTAAGTATATTTGCAGGGTTCGTGATTCGAATGAAGAAATATTAGGAGAAGGTTTTGGTAGATCCGCGTATGATCAGTTCGGTATCCAGCAGCAGATGCTTGTCGGCGGTGTAGGGATTGGTGATCTTTTCAATCAGCATGGCGCAGGACTGCTGACCAAGCTGAAAGGCCGGCTGGCTGATCGTAGTCAGCGGCGGTGTTGTGATGCGGGAAGTCTCTACGTTATCGAAGCCAATCACGGACAATTCTTCGGGAACCTTGATCTTGCAGTGCTGTGCAGCATTGATGGCAGCAGCCGCAAATACATCAGAACAGGCAAAAAAGGCATCGGGTGCCTGATCGGAGGTCAGCACCTGCAGCACAGCGGAATAAGCCAGTGAATAATTGATATAAGGAATACTGATGTTCCATTCAGGACGGTAATCGAGATTGGAATCACTGAGTGCTTTCAGGTAACCTTCTTTTCGGTGGCGGGCATATTTATATTTGGAGCTGCAGTTGATCAGGCCGATCTGTCTGCAGCCGGTGGAAATCAGATAATTTACTGCTTTGTAGGCAGAGGAAA
>CAZEPO010000328.1:0-1595 GCA_964514125.1 uncultured Lachnospiraceae bacterium | reverse complement strand
CTTGCAGCAATCGAAGAGTGCAACGACCTTGCGCCGCTTCACAATCCGGCAAACCTGATCGGTATCAATGCTTGTATGGAGCTGATGCCGGGTGTACCGATGGTAGCAGTATTTGATACCGCTTTCCATCAGACAATGCCGGAGAAGGCTTATCTGTACGGACTTCCGTATGAGTACTATGAGAAATATAAGATCAGAAGATATGGTTTCCACGGAACAAGCCACAGCTTCGTATCCAAACATGCAGCAGAGTTCCTTGGTATGGATCTGAACAACAGCAAGATCGTAGTTGCTCATCTGGGCAATGGCGCATCCATTTCTGCAGTTGTCAATGGCAAATGTGTAGATACATCCATGGGTCTGACTCCGCTGGAAGGTCTTGTAATGGGAACACGTTCCGGTGATATGGATCCGGCTATCATGGAGCATATTGCAAAGAAAGAGAATCTGGATATTGCAGGTGTTATGAATGTTCTGAATAAGAAGTCAGGTGTATTCGGTATCTCCAATGGTCTGTCCAGCGACTTCCGTGATCTGGAAGAAGGCATGAATGCAGGCAACAAATATGCAGCAGCAGCTATGGAAGTATTCTGCTACCGTGTAGCAAAATACATCGGTTCCTATGTGGCAGCTATGAACGGTGTAGATGCAATCGCATTTACAGCAGGTATCGGTGAGAATGCACCAATCGTTCGTGAGAAGGTTATGGGTTACCTTGGATACCTTGGCATCGCTCTGGATGCAGAAGCAAACGGCAAACGCGGCGATGACTGTGTGATCTCTACTGCAGACTCCAAGGTGAAGGTTGCAGTAATCCCGACCAACGAAGAGCTGGCAATCTGCCGTGAGACAGTAGCGCTCGTATAAACAGCTTTACACAACGTTTTTTATAGCAGGGATAGCAGGGGCTGATGCAAAACAGCTCCTGCTATTTTCTCTGAATCCGAAAAAACGTTGTCAATTTGTTGAAAAATATCTGAAAAACAGGTTGACAAATGCAAGTCAGATAGGTATAATTTGAGAAGTGTGTTAGGAGGAATGTGTCTTGTTAGACCTTACTGAAGTGATTTTAAATGATGGCAGGGTGATACACCGTGACGTCGAGCTGGAGCTGACTCATCTGAAATATAAGTTCGGCAATTTCAAGATTACCCGGAAGTCTCCGGTTGCTCTTACGATTGAGAACAAAGGAGAGCAGAAGCTTCTTGTCAATGGTTCAGTGGATCTGGAGATATTAGTTCCCTGTGCACGTTGCCTGAAACCCACAGGCAGCAGTTTGACGATCCGCTTTGAAATAGAGCAGGATCTGAACGAGAAAGAATATATTGATGGATATAACCTGGATGTGGATCAGCTGGTTCACGATGAGGCATTGTTGGTCTGGCCGGAGAGTGTACTCTGCCGGGAAGACTGTAAAGGACTTTGCTCCACCTGTGGACAGAATCTGAATGATGGCTCATGTGATTGTGAACGAACAGATTTGGATCCAAGAATGGCAAAAATCCTTGATATTTTCAGTAATTTTAAGGAGGTGTAACCGTGTCTATCTGTCCAAAAAATAAATCTTCCAAAGCTAGAAGAGATAAGAGAAGAGC
>CAZEPO010000327.1:0-1597 GCA_964514125.1 uncultured Lachnospiraceae bacterium | reverse complement strand
AATACCATTCAGGCATTTTCACGTGTGAGGTCTTTGACCCATTTGTATTTTTTGTAGTGGTACATCACCCATGGGATTTTGCCGACTTCATCGAGGCAGGTGCAGGCATATACAATTTCGACCGGCCAGTGGAAAACGAAGCAGCCAAGTGCAGCCAGAGGAACGGCAAGCATCCACATGGTAACTACCAGACTGTACATATCAAACAGGGTATCGCCTCCGGCGGCAAAGATTCCGTTGATGATGACCGTGTTTACGGTTCGGCCGATCATATAGACTGCCATAATACACATCATACCGAGCAGATGGATACGTGCCTGGTCGGTCAGCTTAACACAGTGCAGCAGGATTGGCGTGGCAGCAAACATGATTGCGGTAGAAAGAAAGCCGCAGAGATAGCTCATTTTCATCAGGCGGTCTCCATAGAGTTTGCCGCGGCTCAGGTTGCCGGCGCCCAGTTCATTGCCGACGAGGATACCGCCGCCGCTTGCAAGACCGTTGCACATACAGCATACGAGGTCGCGGATTACGGATGCGATGGAATTGGCTGCTGCTGCGTCTGTCCCCATGTGTCCCATGAAGGCGGTGTAGGAGGTGAAGCCGACGCCCCATAAGAGAGCAGCTCCGAGCAGCGGCAGTACACATTTGACGAAGTCTTTTGAGAGTACTGCATAACGTTTGAACAGTCCGCCAATATTCAGACGCAGATAGCCGCTGCGCAGTGACAGCAGAATACACCAGATAAGTTCAGCGATTCGTGCGATCAGGGTGGCTAATGCTGCTCCGCGTACACCCATAGCAGGCACGCCGAACAGACCGAAAATGAGGATCGCATTGAGTACGATATTGATCAAAACAGCGGCAGTGCTGATTTTTGCCGCATCTGCGGTGTGGTCGGTGACCTTGAAAATCGCAAGATAGCACTGTGAAATACCGGTCAGCAGATAAGACCAGCCTGCGATATGCAGATACTGGATACCGATTGTGATCAGTTCATCCTCATTCGTAAACAGTGTCATGAGGCTGTGTGGGAAAAAGATACAGCCAATGAAGAATACGAAAGAGAGCAGGAAACAGGAACGAATACAGAGACAGAAAATTTTGCCGATCGTGTTCTGATCTCCTTTGCCCCAATACTGAGCACCTAAGATTGCGGCGGCAGATACGATGGATGAGAGTGCCATATTCTGAATAAACTGGATCTGAGAGGCCAGTGAAACAGCAGCCATCGAATTCTGATCCACACCGCCGAGCATAAAAGCATCTGCAGCTGCGACAGATGCGAGCATAAGGCTCTGAATGATGATTGGCATGGCCAATCGAAACAGCTGATTGTTAAAGCGTTGGTCTGAAAAAAGTTTGTTTTTCACGGAGATGTCCTTTCTCTTTTGATATAGTCAGAATGATTATAAATGGAATAGAGCGGAAAGTAAATCTATTTTGTTTTCCTAAGATTGCTATTACCAAAAAAATCATATATAATCAGAACATAATTTGTTTTTGGGAGAGAAGAAGCATGAACGGAGAAAATTATACGTCTGGTTCAGGGCAAAAAACGGAAAAACAAAGACCGTTACGGACATCAGAATTAGAATCT
>CAZEPO010000326.1:0-1616 GCA_964514125.1 uncultured Lachnospiraceae bacterium | reverse complement strand
ATACTCCAACTTACTCACTGAGACTTCATATGCGACCCGCTTCTCGGTATTTTCATCGTCCAGTCGCTTTACATACTCCCGGCTCTGGATTCTGCCCCAGACCTGCACATGGCCGCCTACCTCGAAGCCGGATGTGAAGCGCGCATTTCTGCCCCAGCAGATACATGGAATATAGTCGGATTTGCCGTAAGGACGGTTGACCGCCAGCAGCATATCGGCGATTTCTCTGCCGAGCGGTGTCCTGCGGTAGACCGGCGTCTTGCAGATATACCCGTCCAAAAAGATCTGATTGCTCTTTACTTTATCCACTTCCTCTTCCTCGAAGCTGATCTCTCTGGCAAAAACAGAAAGCACCAGCCGATTCTTTTTCTCCTCATGACGGTTGTAGGATCGGAACTGACCGAAGATCCTTATGTATGATCCCTCATAATCCTGTGTAATGTCAATCAGACGTTCCGAGATCATCACCGGTATGATATCCGATGAATCACTTAACCGCTGTACCGAGACATCCATCATGTAGAAGCCTTCCCCAAACACCTCATGGCTGAATGTAAATCCGGATACGATTTTTCCCATGATGGAAACCTGATTATTTTCAATGATCTTATCACTCATAAAACTTAGTTCTCCCTTCTTCCTGCGAAGTATCTCTTCTTGTATTCTATATATTCATATTTATTCGGACTCCTTTTCATTTAGAACTGTTTTTCTCAATTTTTTTCAAAAATATTTTTCACCTACTTGTATTCCTGAAAAATTGTGTTAAACTGTACGATGGTGTAAATTAGAGTAGACATATAATAAGAAGAGAGTGAATTTATGATTAGAGAAGATATCAGAAATATTGCAATTATTGCTCACGTTGACCATGGTAAGACTACTCTGGTCGATGAGCTGCTGAAGCAGAGCGGTGTTTTCCGTGCCAATCAGGCAGTTGCGGAACGTGTCATGGACTCAAATGACCTGGAAAAAGAACGTGGAATCACAATTCTTTCCAAGAACACTGCTGTTACTTATAAAGATACAAAGATCAATATCATCGACACACCTGGCCATGCTGATTTCGGCGGCGAGGTAGAACGTGTCCTGAAAATGGTAAACGGTGTTATCCTTGTGGTTGACGCCTTCGAAGGCGCTATGCCGCAGACCAAGTTTGTACTGCGCAAAGCTCTGGAAATGAATCTGCCGGTCATCGTCTGCATCAACAAGATTGACCGTCCGGAGGCACGTCCAAACGAAGTCATCGATGAAGTCCTTGAGCTCTTCCTCGATCTGGATGCTTCCGACGAGCAGCTTGACTGTCCATTCGTCTACGCTTCTGCTAAGGGCGGCTACGCTGTCCTCGATCCGGCTGATGAGCCAGTCAACATGGAACCGCTCTTTGAAACAATCCTGAACTACATTCCGGCTCCGGAAGGTGATGAAAACGGTCCGACTCAGGTACTGATCAGTACGATCGATTACAACGAATACGTTGGACGTATCGGTGTCGGCAAAGTAGACCGCGGTACAATCTCCATCAATCAGGATGCCATTCTGGTCAACCATCATGATCCGGACAAAAAGCAGCGCGTTAAGATCAGCAAGCTGTATGAATTTGACGGTCTGAATAA
>CAZEPO010000325.1:0-1627 GCA_964514125.1 uncultured Lachnospiraceae bacterium | reverse complement strand
TTTTTCTACAATATCTTCAAATTCTACCACTGTTTTCCTGCTTTCTGTCTCTGAACTCTTATCGAGTCGATAAAAATATCCATTCCTTCTGACCTGCCTCATCGCCCGGATAACGCTGTACATATTCCTGTGCCTTTGCTTTGGCAGAAGCAAAATCATGCTTCCGCTCATATGCTACAATCTCATTAAAGTACAACTCCTGTGCGCTGCTGCTCTCACCAAGTGCCAGCCCCTGACTGATATACGCCA
Source organism: uncultured Lachnospiraceae bacterium (assembly GCA_964514125.1). GTDB lineage: Bacteria > Bacillota > Clostridia > Lachnospirales > Lachnospiraceae > Choladousia. Next base: position 1,378 of record CAZEPO010000325.1, on the reverse strand, counting down.
GTGCTTCTTCATAATTGCCCGATGCAATCGAACACATCGCATAACCATTGAACAGTGCTGCGCTCTCTCCGAACTGCTGCTGGATTTTCTGATAAGTATCCAGTGCATGACTGTAATCTTCCTGCGCCAGATAGACCTTGCCGATCAGATACATGGCAGGTTCATATCCTGCTTCTACCGGACCGATCAGCTGGTTCCGCGCCTGTTCATAATCCTCCAGATAATAATAGACACGGCCGCGGTTGTAGGAATGTTCGGTATCTTCTCCCTGAATATTCAGCGCACTCTGCAGATAACTGCTGCCCACACCAGACAGATTCAGCTTCTGATAGCAATCATAAATATTCAGATACAAATCATAATCAATCGGCGCCAATGTCACTGCCGCATCAAAATCGGAAGCTGCCTCCTCCTGCTGTCCATCTTGCAGATAACTTGCTCCCCGCATAAAATAAGCCGATGCGTCCCCGGTCTCTGAAGTATTCAAAATATCGCTGCAGGTGATGATCGTATCCTCGTATTTTCCCTGCCGGTACTGTGCCGTCGCCAGATACAGCTGCACATCCTGCACATTTTCCGGCTGCCGGCTGTCGGCACATTCCAGTGCCGCACCAAATGCATTCTCTGCATCTTCATACTGCGCTAGTCCCAGATAAGCTATTCCAAGTCCCCGATACGCCAACATCTGCTGTTCCTCTTCCTGTGCCGCCTGCGCAAAAAGTTCCAGAGCCTGCTGATAATTCTCTTTTTCAAGCGCTGCGATTCCCTGTGTTGTCTTATTACCGCTCGCCGCTCCCATTGCACAGCCGCTCAGGCAGAGCATTGCAGAGAGCACTGCAAGTCCCGCTGTATATCTGATTGTTTTGTTTCCCTTCATTCTTTATTCCTTTCTTGTATCAGCTCTATGTGAGAACCTCCGAAAACAGAGACTTTCACAGCTGTGTACCATCATAGCACAAATGAGTCAAATAGTAAATAAAGGGCCGCCATACAAAAAACCTGTATTCCGGCTGTCCTATACCAGAATACAGGTCTTGTCTAGTTATTGTCTTCGTCCATTTTCCAGGTTTTGAGTTTACTCGTTTCGATATCACTGCCGACACATTCCAGATGCTCCAGCAGCTTTTTCTGGGCACGGTCTACGTCTCTTTCTTCGATCGCCATCAGAATCGCTGTGTGATATGGAATACAGTTTTCAATGTTGCCAGCAATCTGAAATGTATTTTTTCGGAATTGCTTCAATGTCTTTACAATGGTCTTGTTAATGCTGATCAAAAGCTTGTTGTGACTGCATTCTACAATCGCAGTATGAAACTTTTCATCTAAGATTCCCATCTCAACCGTATCATGACTGCAGGCTGCATCTACGGTCTTGCGG
>CAZEPO010000324.1:0-1628 GCA_964514125.1 uncultured Lachnospiraceae bacterium | reverse complement strand
ATGCATCAGGCGAACTGGTTCTTGATCAGGTTCAGAAAGTATTGAAGAATGCAGAGCTGACTGCAGGAAGATTCTCTTTTGAACTGAAAGATGCAGATGGCAAAGTGATCGGAACAGCAGTGAATGATGCAGATGGCAAGGCTGCATTTGAGAAACTCAGCTATACGGAGGAAGATATTGAGAAAGAATATGTTTATACCGTATCCGAGGTAAATGCAGGCGAAGAAGGTATCAGCTATGACGGAGCTGTTTATACAGTAACCGTTAAGGTAGAAGATGGTGAAAACAGTGATGGCAGTCTGACACTTATAACAGTGATCAGCAATGGTACGGAAGAAACAGATACCATGACATTCACCAATACTTTTGAAGGCTCTGTGAAACTGACTAAGACCAGTGAAGACGGCAAAGTTTTGGCAGGTGCTGAATTCCAGCTTTTTGTAGATCAGAAAGATGGAAATGATCAGGCATATGCTTCAGAAGCTAGTGCAAACGGTCTGTATGTAACCAATGAAAATGGTGTTCTGGAAGTAACCAAACTTCCGGCAGGTGATTACTACTTCATCGAGACAAAAGCACCGAAAGGATATGTGATCAGCAAAGATGCAGATGACAAACCGGTAAAATATCCGTTTAGTATTGCTGCTGAGAAAGAAAAAGTGAATGCGGAAGTTTCTGCAGTAAATGCTGACGGAACAGAAGGTTCAATTACCGTAACAAAGCGTACAACGATGTTTGACGGAACAAAGATGGTAGATGTTGTGATTCGTGATGCAGTCTTCTATGTAGGTATCTTTAAGGATGCAGAGGGCAAACAGCCGTATGGTACGGATCATGTAAAGGCAATCCGTATGATCGATGAGAAGACTTCTGAACAGATTGTATTCTCCGGTCTTAAGACAGGAACCTATTACATTCTGGAAACAGACACAGCAGGAAATCCGATTCCGCTGAATCAGGTACAGGAAAGCGGCGATACAACATTTGTTTGCCAGATTGACGGTGAAGGAACCAACGAAGTAAAACTGGATCTCGCAGCCGATGCAGTCGAAGGTAAAGTCAATCTGAACAATATGTACTATGATTTTTCAGAGCAGTTTTATCGTGAGGCTGAGATCAGCATTACAAAGAACGTGCTTAGAAATGGTCAGACATCGACAGAAAAAGAGAAGTTCTATGCTGGTATCTTTACAAAAGAGGCAGACGGAACCATGAAACTGTTCGATGTGACAGAACTGAAGCAGAACGGAACTGTAACCGTAACAGTACCGCTGGGCGGCGAGAACGGTGTAGACCCGATCACATACTATGTATACGAAACAAATGAAACAGGCGTACCTGTTGACAAAGCAACATTCGCATACGAAGTATCTGGTGAAGGTTCTGTAAATCTGGATGCGGAAAATTCAAGCGGTGCGATTACCATTACAAACGCGATCGAAGACATCGAAGAGACCGAGGAAACAGAGATAATCGAAGAAACCGAAGAGACAACAGAAGCAACACCAAAAGCCAAGAATGGTGTGAATACAGGTGATGATACACCTCTTGCACTGTATTGGACGCTGCTGGGAGCATCTTTGATCGTACTGATCGGATTGTACAGCAAGAAACGCAAAAAGAATAAT
>CAZEPO010000323.1:0-1634 GCA_964514125.1 uncultured Lachnospiraceae bacterium | reverse complement strand
GTCTTCAGATAAGCTTCTCTTCCCTGCTCGTACAGGTTGTTGCCCTCACTGTCAATAATAACAACAAGCGGCATATCTTCTACATACAGCTTACGCAGTGCTTCCGCACCCAGATCTTCATAAGCGATCAGTTCTGCTTTTTTGATACATTTGGCAAGCAGCGCGCCTGCTCCGCCGATCGCACCAAAATACACGCCATGATATTTTTTCATCGCATCGACGACTTCCGGCAGTCTGGCTCCTTTGCCGATCATGCCGCGTGCACCTACCGACATCATGGTCGGGGCATAAGCATCCATACGGCCGCTGGTTGTCGGTCCCGCAGATCCGATGACCTGTCCCGGCTTGGCCGGTGTCGGACCTACATAATAGATTGTCGCATCCTGCGGATCAAACGGAAGTGCTTCTCCCTTTGCAAGGCTTTCGCACATGCGCTTGTGCCCTGCATCACGGGAGGTGTAGATCGTTCCAGTCAGATAAACCGAGTCACCTGCGTGAAGTGTCTTGGCAATTTCTTCAGTAAGCGGTAATGTAATATGCTTCTCCATTTAGATCACCTCCGTTTTGTGTCTTGTCACATGACAGCTGATATTGATCGCACACGGCATACCTGCGATATGCGTCGGAAGTGTCTCAATATTCAGACCGATCGCTGTCGTTCTGCCGCCGAAGCCCTGCGGTCCGATTCCCAGCTGATTGATCTTCTCCAGCATCTCTTTTTCGAGATCTGCATAGTACGGATCCGGATTCTCAGAATCAATCGGGCGCATCAGCGCCTTTTTAGCAAGGTACGCAGCCTTATCAAAGGTTCCTCCGATACCAACACCTACTACCATCGGCGGACACGGGTTTGGTCCTGCCGTCTCTACTGTCTCCAGAATAAAGTCTTTGATGCCCTGCAGACCTGCCGACGGCTTAAACATACGGATCGCACTCATGTTTTCGCTTCCAAAGCCCTTCGGGCCGACCGTCACTTTGATCTGCTCACCCGGCACGATCTCTGTATAAAGCATCGCCGGTGTATTGTCTCCTGTATTGCCGCGGCGCACCGGATCGCCCACAACAGACTTGCGCAGATAGCCCTTGTCATATCCGCGGCGGACACCTTCATCAACAGCCTCGCTGAGATTTCCTCCCACAATATGTACGTCCTGACCGATCTCAAGGAATACACAGGCCATTCCTGTATCCTGACAGACCGGAACATTCTGCGCATCTGCAATCTCATAATTCTCTACAATATTATCCAGAATCCCCTGCGCAATCTCCCAGGTTTCACATGCACGGCACTGTTTGATCCCGCACTTCACATCTTCCGGCAAATGATAATTCGCCTCAATACACAGACGCTCTACGACTTCTGTGATCGTACTTGCCTGAATCTCTCTCATAGCAATCTCCTTCTATCCTGCCCAGCAGCTTATGTGCTGCCATTCTTTTTCACTAACTATCATCATAGCAAGCTCTCCTGCACTCCGCAAGTGATTTCTTATTAAAATTTGTAAGCAAAACGTGCATACCTTGTAAAACTTTATAGAAGTGTTACAATAAAAGAAAATACTTTGGGAGGTATGAGTATTATAATGCGCTTGGTAATCCAGTAGATTATTCTAATGATTATATTAACTATCTCG
>CAZEPO010000322.1:0-1642 GCA_964514125.1 uncultured Lachnospiraceae bacterium | reverse complement strand
GTCTTTACAATCCTCCAAAAAACAGAATAACTCGTACGATCCTTTTTCATATTCTGTTACTTAAATATATACTTTATTGTAGATAACAGAACGCCTCTCATTATTGACATATGTCCAAAACAGCGTTACAATATTCTCAGAAGTGAAACGTGCTCAGGACATGAGTCAGTCCTGAAAATTTTAGTTGCAGAAATCAGGAGGTACGATCATGAGAATTGCAGTAACTTATGAAAACGGTGAAATTTTTCAGCATTTTGGACACACCGCTCAGTTCAAGATCTATGATGTGGAAGACGGTCAGGTAGTTGCTTCCGAAGTAGTCGATACCAATGGAAGCGGCCATGGTGCACTGGCTGGTTTTCTCGATGAAGAAGAAGTCAATGTGCTGATCTGCGGCGGCATCGGCGGCGGTGCTCAGATGGCACTGAAGCAGGCAGGTATCCTGCTCTACGGCGGCTGCAGCGGTCTGGCCGATGACGCAGTGGCAGCTTATCTGAAAGGCTCTCTTGCTTATAATCCGGCTGTAAAATGTAATCATCATGACCATGAACACGGTGAAGGACACACTTGCGGCGAGCATGGCTGCGGAAGTCACAGCTGCAATTAAGACCATATACCGCAATTCAACAAGATGCAAAACAGGACTAAGTATGATCCTCTCAATCATACTTAGTCCTGTTTACCTTAAAGTATATTTTGTCATCGATGCATTCGCTCTGTTTTGCGGATGCAGTGAAAAAATGCCGGTACCAGAAACAGATCGGCAAAGATCCATGCCAAAACATGTGCCATACAGACTGCCGAAAAGCCAAACCAGTGAATCAGCACCAATCCTGCCAAAAGTCTGGCAATCATCTCCATTACACCTGCTATGATCGCAAAGACAGAGAATCCCATTCCCTGAATCGTAAAGCGTACGGTGTTAACCAGCGTAAGTAATGCATAACCGGCTGAAGTCACACGCATAAATCGGTACGCATATCCAATCACTTCTGCATCAGGCACATCCAGAAACAGCAGCGGCAGCTGTTTACCGACTGTCAAAACGATCAAAAACATCACTACTGAAACAACAAAGCCGCACAAAATCGAATCCTTTAGTCCTTCTTTAATCCGATCCGTTTTGCCAGCTCCCATATTCTGCCCTGCAAATGATGCCATCGTCGCACCGAGGGCCTCATATGGACAGGTCATAAAATTGCCAATCTTCTGCGCAGCTGTCACGCCTGCTACCGCCACTGAACCAAATCCGTTGATTGCTGCCTGCACGACCAGCGTGCCGATTGCGGTGATGGAATACTGCAGTCCCATCGGGATTCCAATGTAGCACAGTTTCCATATATAATAGCGCCGCGGCTTCCATTCCTCTCGGCTCATCTGAAGAATCGGATATTTCTTTTTCATATAGAGCAAACAAACAATGCCAGAAATCCCCTGTGAGATCACTGTCGCAAGTGCAGGTCCCTCTACATTCATATGAAATGCCAGAATAAACAGAATATCCAGCACGATGTTGATCACGGAAGACAAGGCCAGAAATACAACCGGAGTCCGGCTGTCTCCCAGTGAGCGAAGAATCGCTGCCAGTATATTGTAGAGAATCGTACATGGAATTCCCCAGAAAATGATCACAATATAAATA
>CAZEPO010000321.1:0-1644 GCA_964514125.1 uncultured Lachnospiraceae bacterium | reverse complement strand
GAGCAGAATCAAACGTCTGAAAGACATCGAGACAATGCAGGAAGACGGAACATTCGATGTTCTGCCGAAGAAAGAAGTTATCGCTCTTAAGAAAGAGTGGGAGAAGCTTGAGAAGAACCTTGGCGGTATCAAGGATATGAAGAAGATCCCGGATGCTATCTTCGTTGTTGACCCGAAGAAGGAAAGAATCTGTGTACAGGAAGCACACAACCTTGGTATCACTCTGATCGGTATCTGTGATACAAACTGTGATCCGGAAGAGCTTGACTATGTGATCCCGGGTAACGATGATGCGATCCGTGCTGTAAAACTGATCGTTTCCAAGATGGCAGATGCTGTTATCGAAGCTAAACAGGGCGCTGAGGAAGTTGCAGAGGCAGCTGAGGAAGCACCGGTTGAGGCTATTGCTGAGTAATATAGAGGAAACTGATTGCAGCTTTGCAGAGATTGTGAAGCTGCAATTTAACCGAATCAAGCAGTGATTCGGTTACGAGCAAGTAGCAAAGCGGATTATGAATATCCGCTTAACATAGTTTGGAGTGTATGATAAATCAGGAGGAAATTACAATGGCTATTACAGCAGGTATGGTAAAAGAACTGAGAGAAGCAACTGGCGCTGGTATGATGGACTGCAAAAAAGCCCTGACAGAAACCAATGGCGATATGGAAGCTGCTGTTGAAGTATTGAGAAAAAGCGGTGCAGCTAAAATGCAGAAGAAAGCTTCTCGTATTGCAGCAGAGGGTATCGCACGTGTTGCTAAGAACGACAAAGAAGTAGTTGTTGCAGAAGTTAACTCTGAAACAGACTTCGTTGCAAAGAACGAATTATTCCAGGGATTCGTACAGGCAGTAGCTGATACAGCACTTACTTCCGGACTGAACGGTGGTAAGAACGGTGAAGATGTAGAAGCTCTTCTTGAGATGAATGGTCTGAAAGATGAACTGATCGAAAAAACAGCTACAATCGGTGAGAAATTATCCGTACGTAGATTTGCAAAAATTTCTGGTGAATGTGTAGCTAGCTACCTTCATGCAGGCGGTAAGATTGGTGTAATCGTAGCAGCAGAGGGTGCAACAGGTGTAGAAGAAGCACTTACAAACATCGCTATGCAGGTTGCAGCTATGAAACCGGAATACATCAGCAGAGCAGATATCGCTCAGGCAGAAATCGATAAGATGAGAGAAATCATCGTAGATTCTTCCTTAAATGATCCGGCTTCTCTTCCGAAACCAATTCTGAATGCATTGATCAGCAAAGCTTGCACAGAAAAAGTATGGAGCGACGAAGATATCGCTATTTACGAAGAAAAGAAGAGCAACATGAACTTCCTGTTCAACTTCCTTTCCAAAGAAGCAGCAGCTCAGCTTGCAGCTTTAGCTATGGCTGACAAAGCAAACATCATGGAAAACAAGATTTTCAACGGTGCAGTTGAAGGCCGTGTTTCCAAGCAGTTGAAAGACATCTGCTTGATGGATCAGGTATATGTAAAAGCAGAAGATGGAAAACAGACTGTTGCTGCATACCTGAAATCTGTAAACAGCGCTCTTGTAATCAAAGACGTTGTTCGTTTCGAAGTAGGCGAAGGTATGGAAAAGAAAGAAGAAAACTTTGCTGAAGAAGTTGCAAAACAGATGAACATGTAA
>CAZEPO010000320.1:0-1653 GCA_964514125.1 uncultured Lachnospiraceae bacterium | reverse complement strand
TCTCCAAACTGGAATGTCAAGCCGCATGGGAGGATTTTATATTTTTTTCATATTTTGTCTTCGCCGCTATTGATCGGCAAGCTCCAGAAATGCCTCTTCTGACAGAATCGGTATTCCAAGCTCTCTTGCTTTTTTGTTTTTGGAAGAAGTGGATTCGGTATCGTTGTTGATCAAATAGTCCGTTTTTTTTGTAACGGATCCAGTCACTTTTCCTCCTTTTTCCTCGATAAATGTTTTGAGCTCGCTGCGGTTCGCAAAATGCTCCACACTGCCTGTGATCACGAATGTTTTGCCGGTCAAAGTCATCGCTTCTGTATTTTCCTGCGGAACTGCTATGCTTACCTCTGCAAGCAGGGCATCTACAGCAGCCGCATTTGTCTCATCTGCAAAATAATCATGCACCGATGCCGCGATCACTGCCCCAAGTCCTTCAATTTCGGACAGTGCCTCGATACTGCTGCCGCGGATTGCTTCTATATCATGTCCGAAATACTGACAGATCAGTTTTGCATTCGCCACGCCAATATTCGGGATACCGAGACTGTAAATCAGACGCGGAAGCGTCGTGTCTTTGGCTTTTTCAATACTCTGCATCAAATTCGTATAGGATTTTTCGCCAAACCCTTCCATCTCTACAATTTCTTCTTTGTGTGCATCGAGATGAAATATATCTGCAAATGTATGAATATATCCCTTTGCAATCATTTTTTCCAGTGTCGCCTCCGAAAGCCCCTCGATATTCATCGCATCTCTGCTGACAAAAAGAGTAAAGGACTTGATCTTCTTGGCACTGCACTGTTCATTTGTACAATAAAGTGTTTCTACTTCATTGATACATCTTACTTCCGTAGCACCGCCGCAGGCCGGACAACAGGAAGGAATCTCGATCTTGCTGCTTCCGGTCAGATTTTCTGCAATCTGCGGAATGATCATATTTGCCTTATACACAGTGATCGTATCGCCGATTCCAAGCTTTAATGCTTTCATAATACTGAGATTGTGAACACTGGCACGGCTGACCGTCGTCCCTTCAAGCTCCACCGGTTCAAAGATCGCCACAGGATTGATCAAACCGGTTCTGGACGGGCTCCATTCAATCTCAAGCAGTGTTGTTTCCCTTGTCTCATCCTGCCATTTAAATGCAATCGAATCACGCGGGAACTTAGCGGTCCTGCCAAGCGACTGTCCATACGCAATATCATCATAGGTCACAACCAGACCATCAGACGGAATATCATAATGCTGAATCTTCTCTGCAAAATACTCTACTGTTTCTTCCATATTAGAGGCATTTGCCATACGATACTCTACCACATCAAATCCCTGCGTTCTCAGCCATTCAAACTGCGCACTTCTCGCATTATTAAATTCGACACCGTCTGCTTTTACCAAAGAAAAAGCATAAAAGCGAACATGACGATTTGCTGTAATCTCATTATTCAGCTGACGCACAGATCCGCTGCAGAGGTTACGCGGATTCTTATATCTTGCTTCTGCATCTTCTATCTCTTCATTGATCCGTTCAAACTCAGAGTAAGTGATCACCGCTTCGCCGCGCAGGATCAATTCTCCCTTGTAAGCAATCTGCAGCGGAATATTCTGAAAAACCTTTGCATTGTTGGTAATGACCTCGCCTATCTCTCCATTGCCTCT
>CAZEPO010000319.1:0-1656 GCA_964514125.1 uncultured Lachnospiraceae bacterium | reverse complement strand
CTTAGGAGGCTATTGTTATATCCATTTAACTAAGGGAACAATATACCACAAGAGTATACTATATTTTCTACAAAAACACAAGGCGGCTTTTAGTCAAAATTGACCCTGCCCTGCAGCCAGATGGTGCCTTTGAATCGTCTTCCCACTTCCGGATCACCCATCAAATCGGTTTCATTGATGCAGACATCAAAGTTCATGTCATTGCAATTTATGTTCATCTGATAAATCTTTTCATTTGTCACCGGATTTCTGACCTTATTATAAGAATTGATCGTACCCATGACCTGATACTGGTCACATTCCATGCCATAAGGCATAAAAAAGGTATCTACGATCGAATAAACATCCTCTCGGAATACACGGCGTGAGATCATCGCATACAGATCCATATCCTCAATCGTCAGGCTTTCCATCGCCTCCGGATCCCCATTTCTCGCTGCGCTGAGCAGCTGATTTCGTTTAAATGAATCACTTTTATCGACTGGATACGGCGCCTGCCTTTTCTCAACCGGAAGCAGAATCATACCACTTACAGACAGCCCGGAAAAGGTTGTTGTGACTTTCTGTCCGAACAGCTGATGATCGATCTGATGCTTCTGATAAGCCGCCGCATTCTGCAGATAAAAGATCAGAGAAACACCGACACGCTCATCTTCGCAGACTCCTGCAAACGAATCTCCGCCCACGCGTTTTTCTATGATCAGATCCTCTTTTGTCGTAATGCCGCTGCCGTTGTAGTACGGAAAATAATACTGTCGATGAAATCCTTCCTCGTCGAGCATACCACAGAGTGCGATTCCCATATCCGGTGCAAACTCTTTTCTCATTTCGAGGAATGCACCGTTCGGCAGCTTCACTGCATTTCTATGGGAATATTCCCGATATACTTCTTCCAGAAGTGACTCCACTTCTCCTTCTTTTTTTAAGTTGCCAAAACCAATCGCTTTTAAGTACGAATGCATGCTGCTCTCCTCTTATTACTTCTACTTGCACTGGATATTAAAATTCCTTTATCATACGCTCTGTCTATGCAGTCCTGCAGGCTGACAGAAAGCATTTTATTGATACAAAGGCTGACAAAAATGTCGCTCTGCACTATTTTTGTCAGCCCTCTTTTATCCTCTGTTATTTGCGTGTGATCTTTTCGATACCGCCCATATACGGTCTGAGTGCTTCCGGAATATTTACGCTTCCGTCTGCATTCAGGTTGTTCTCCAAAAATGCGATCAGCATTCTCGGCGGTGCTACTACTGTGTTGTTCAGGGTATGTGCCAGGTACTTCTTACCGTCCTTGCCGTTTACACGGATTTTCAGACGTCTTGCCTGTGCATCACCCAAGTTAGAACAGCTTCCTACCTCAAAGTACTTCTTCTGACGCGGTGACCATGCCTCTACATCGACAGATTTCACCTTCAGATCTGCCAGGTCGCCAGAGCAGCATTCCAGTGTACGAACCGGAATATCCAGTGTACGGAAGAAATCAACGGTATTCTGCCACAGTCTGTCAAACCACATCGGGCTCTCTTCCGGCTTACAAACAACGATCATTTCCTGTTTTTCAAACTGGTGAATACGATATACGCCACGCTCTTCAATGCCGTGTGCACCTTTTTCTTTACGGAAACACGGTGAATAGCTGGTCAGTGTCTGCGGAAG
>CAZEPO010000318.1:0-1665 GCA_964514125.1 uncultured Lachnospiraceae bacterium | reverse complement strand
TGATTCCGCCCGGGATTGCTTCTGCCATCAGTCCCATCAGTTTCTTGCTGGAATCAATCGACATCTGTCCCACTACCTTTGTTCCATAACGAAGCGGAAAAAACATATTTTCTTCCTGCTCTGCAGTCGGTGTAGACATATGCAGACAGGAAATCTTCCATTCGTCGCCTAGTTTGACCAAAGTGCATGTAAAACGAGGACACATTTCGATCACGGTTGTCTCCTGCTCCATTCGGACTTGAATATTTGCAAAGACCTGACAGACAGTTTCACTGACTTTTGCTTCTGTATAGCTGCAGATTTTGTAATCAAATGCATTCGGGATCTCCTCAAATTCACTTTCCAGCAGTGCTTTCAGTTCGGCTTTGTTTTTTGCGATCTCATGTTCGCCAGTTCCGATACTGATGATCTCATCCGTGACAAATGCCAATGTATTCTCCAGACTTCGTTCCGTCAGATAATACCGAAAAAAATCTTCTACTAATTTTCGCATACGCACCTTCTCTCTGTCCTACAACAATTTAATCTTCACGTCCTATTTTACATTCGCTGTGATAATGTTAATGTTTTTCATTATAAATTGTTGCGTGGCATATGGCAAGAAAAAAATGCCATACTGCAGATTTTAGTTCTGCAATACGGCAAAGTTTTCATCATTTCTGTATCAACTGCTTATGCACTGATCCCGTTTCGTATACTGTATTTTTCAAAGTCTCCCTGTGGCATAGGACGGGAATAATAATATCCCTGAATTTCGAAGCAATTCATCTCTTTCAGGATTTCGACCTGTTCCCTGCTCTCCACGCCCTCAGCGACCACATTCATCTTGAGCAAATGTGCCAGCGTTATGATCTGTTCCACAACGATCCGTCCCTTCTCCTGATCCAGTCTGTCGATCAGCTGCTTGTCAAGCTTCAGTGTCTGAAAAGAGATGTTGTTTAAACTCATCAAGGAAGAGAATCCAGAACCAAAGTCATCCATATGGAGTACAAATCCCTGCTGTACCATCTGCTCCGCTGTCGCACTGATCTCCTCACTGCAGACAGCAGCAGATTCTGTGAGCTCGATCGGTACACAGGAAAATGGAATATCATAATCCTGAACAATATGGCTGTAACGTTCTGCTGTCTCGTCATCTGAAATGCTGACTCTTGACAGATTCACAGAAATCGGAATCAGCTCCCGTCCAAGTGACAGCTGTGTTCTCTGATACTCACAGACACGACAAAATACATATTCGTCGAGTCTTTTGATCAGACCAGTCTTCTCATATGCCGGAATGAACTCTGACGGCGGTACGATCGAACCATCTCTTCTTCGCCAGCGGACCAGCGCCTCCGCACCTGAGATCTTATCTGTAAGTGCATTTATTTTGGGCTGATAGTAAACCAGAAACTCTCGATTCTGGGCTGCTTCTTCAAATTCCTTCTCAAGTACACGTGCCTGTATCTGCTGCCAGCTGATCTCCTCTGCCGCCGAAAAGCCCTTGCCGCAATATGCCTTTTGAGAATTCTGCGGATTGCGGAAGAAAATCACCTTCGCTGTATTTTGTTCTGTAAGATATTGTTCCTGTACCATAGTCATTGCCTCACATCTATTAAACGATCTTTTGTCTTTCTGGTATAAAGATAACATATGCCAAGAAACGTTCTACCCACAAAACAG
>CAZEPO010000317.1:0-1669 GCA_964514125.1 uncultured Lachnospiraceae bacterium | reverse complement strand
TTGTATTGTATCCCATAAATGTGAGAAACACGATTCAAATGTCCAAATCATCATGCATGCATATGATTTGGTTCATTTATAATGACAAATGAATGTGACATCGACTGCGATGCGGTATTGTACCCTGCGGACAGTAACCATGCATCGCTTCTGTTTGCTGAAACTATTTGGCAATATATCTGAATATCGTTGCCCTATATTCTTTTGCTCCTCACCAGTTGGGAATGATAACAAGGAGGAATCTATGAAAACAAAAAAATTCAACACTTCGCAGCTCGTTATTCTTGGTCTTATGACTGCCATTCTTCTTCTGATGGCATACACCCCACTCGGTTATCTGAATATTGGCCCGCTGGCGATCACTTTTAATGTGATTCCGGTCGCAATCTCAGCGATCACACTCGGTCCGGCAGGCGGCGCAGCGGCAGGAGCCATCTTCGGTATGACCAGCTTTCTGCAGTGCATCGGTGTCGGCGGTACCAGTGCCATGGGTGCGATCCTGTTCGACATCAACCCGTTTCTTGCATTTGTACAGCGTTTTGTACCTCGTTTGCTGGACGGTTTTCTGCTTGGCTTTATCTTCCGCGGCGTCCGCAGAGCATCGAATGTATCTGCTGCCTGTATGGTGACCGGATTTTGCTCCGCCTTCCTGAACACGCTGTTCTTCATGGGCGCACTTGTGCTTCTGTTTGGAAACAGCTCTTATGTGCAGGAGCTCATGGGCGGCAAAAATATCATCGCCTTCATCTGCGGATTCGTCGGCATCAATGCCGTCTTTGAAATGATCGCTTCAACGATCATCACAGGAGCCGTTGGGCTGGCACTCTACAAAGCGTGCTTCGTACCCGCTGACCATAAATAAAAATAGGAGATTTTGTTATGATACTTGCCGTTGATATCGGAAATTCAAATATTGTACTTGGCTGTTTCGAAGATGAAAAGATCTTATTCATCGAACGCCTTTCCACAAACCGCAATGCAACCGAACTGGAATATACGATCCTGTTCAAAAATATCCTTGAACTTAACAAGCTCTACGATCAGGAGTTTGATGGAGCGATCGTCTCCTCCGTCGTACCGGGCATCACCCATACGATCCAAAATGCAGTGACCCGCCTGACCGGCAAACCTTCCATGGTCGTCGGACCAGGAATCAAAACCGGCCTGAAGATCAAGCTGGATAACCCGGCACAGCTCGGCAGTGACCGTGTCGCAGATGCAGTCGCTGCGATCCACGAATATCCCTGCCCGCTGATCATCGTCGATATGGGCACAGCCACCACAGTTTCTGTCATCGACCGCAGCCAGAACTTCCTCGGCGGCATGATCATTCCGGGACTGAAGGCTTCTCTGGATTCCCTGACCTCCAGAACTTCCCAGCTGCCGAATATCAGCCTTGATCCGCCCAAAAAAGTCATCGGTTCCAATACTGTTGACTGTATGCGAAGCGGCATCATCTACAGCACCGCTTCCAGCGTGGACGGCGTGATCGAACGCATCGAAGAGGAACTGGGCGAACCATGTACCCTGATCTCAACTGGCGGAATGTCCAAGGTGATCATTCCTTACTGCAAACACGAGATCATACTCGATGACATGCTGCTGCTCAAAGGCCTGATGATCATCTACAACAAAAATAAACATAGCTGACTTTTGTAATAGGACGCCA
>CAZEPO010000316.1:0-1671 GCA_964514125.1 uncultured Lachnospiraceae bacterium | reverse complement strand
GAATATGAGCATACGAAGACAAAAAATATGGAGATGGCAGATTTTCTGATTGCAGCGTATAGTCAGGCCAATAATGTGCAGGTCGAAGAACTGTATGGAACCGGACAGGCTTATAATCAGGGATCCCGTGTCGTACTGCCGGATCGGCGGCAATATCCTAATGTGTATGAATACTATTCAACGGCTTTTCATGAGCTTGGACATAGTACACGGATAAAATTGCATCGGGAGCAGCTGGAATATGCCCAGGAAGAACTGGTCGCAGAGATCACGGCATCATTGCTCTGTGCAACTCTGGGATTGGAAAATGAAGAAGCATTCCGGAACAATCTGGCATACCTGCAGCATTGGCACGCACACATCAAAGATGCAAACCCGAAAGAATTATACTTTGCAGTGGAAGCTGCGAAGTCAGCTTCTGAGATGATCCTGGATTCCTGCCCGGTTGTAAAGCAATATCTGGCTCCTAAATTTCAGAATCTGGGTCAACCGGACGAAAAGGAACAGCACGAAGAAAAGGAGGCGGCACTGGATGGAGCAGCAAGACGAGGTAAGACTTTGTGAAGAACTGGAACTGTTGTTTGCACATACGGAAGGTCAGATCACGTTGGAAGAATATCATCAGAGGATGGAAGAACTGCAGAAGGAGCAGGAGCGACTGTTGGAACAGGCAGGGATGCTGGTTTGATCACCATAAACCTACCTGTATCAAATCTTTCTGGAAATCAATTACCTGCAAAAATGATCCCTGAAAAAAGGAAACAGCACCGTGCCGTCTTAGACGGCAAAGTGCTGTCCATGGCGGCAAAATGCCAGCATTTGGACGGCGGGAAAACATTTTTCTGTTTGAAAAATGGCAAGATACGCATTTGTATGACAAATGCAGCTTGTGAGGGGTCATTCCCTAAGACCCCGGCGAATTTCCGGATTTTCTGACTTACCATGAGATATAAGACGGCAAAATGCTGTCTGTGACGGCACAGACGGAAGGCAAAAAAGGACAGAAATGAATGAAAAATAAAAGAGAAAACGAGGATAAAGATGGCAAATCTGGTTTGCAAAAAACAGTTTCGCTGTACCCAAAAGGAAGCGGAATGGATAGCAGAATGTGCAGCAAAACTGAACATGAAGGAATCCACCTATATGCGGTATCGTCTGCGTAAGGAGCAAAAGATCCGTATGCCGCAGGAAGTACAGACCTTGCTGCAGGAACTAAAATATTATGACATTAAGATTGGAACGAATATCAATCAGGTGGTCCGTTCTTGTAATTCCAAGCGGTTCATCACACAGGTTGATTATCAGCAGATGTTGGAATATCTGGTGCAGATCGACCAAAAGTATCAGGATATTCTAAAGCAGCTGCAGGAGGTAGTACAAAGTGGCGGTAACGAAGCTTAGAAAGATCAAAGAAACATCTGGCAAAAATCCGGCAGCATATCTGAAGAAAAATATTTTTTATATCTGCAATCTCAAGAAAACGCAGGGAGGTATTTATATAGGCGGCAATGCAGGGATAAGTTCGGAAGCCATTTATCAAACTATGGTAAGAAATAAGGAATACTGGCAGAAGACCGATAAAGTACAGGCATACCACTATATGCTCTGTTTTCCGCCGGATTGTCAGGTGGACGAAGCTATGGCATATCAGATTGCAGAAGAATTTTGTCA
>CAZEPO010000315.1:0-1676 GCA_964514125.1 uncultured Lachnospiraceae bacterium | reverse complement strand
CTTTTCGTCTCTTCATAATAAGAAGAGGACGGCGGATTCAGCAAAATGATATGTCCGCCTTTCAAACCGTCTTTCTGATAAAATGCCGCATAAAACCCTGCGTCCTGTTCTGCAACAAAATTTTCCTTTGCAGCATCTCCCTCGTCACGAAGACTGCCGCCTACGATTTGTTTGACTTTACCATTATGTATATCAATACAGGGACGAAATTTCATCTTTTTTCTCCTTTTCCTATGTCTGTTCTCCAGCTGCATCTTCTGCATTTACCTACAAACTTTCTGTCGTACTATATGCTCCAATAGAAAAACTCCCGCCGTCACTGTTTCAGCCGGAGTTTTCCTGTCTGTCAAGCAGATATGAGCAGAGCACATTTCCTGCCTGCTCATATCTGATGATTACTCTGCTCTGTTTTCTGCCTGATCATCGGTATTTCCGGTAAGGCTGTCTGCCGCATTTTCCACACCATCGATCACATCCTTGCCTGCATCACCTACACCATCGACAATGTCTGCACCTGCATCACCTATATTTTCAGCTGCATTGCTTCCATCTGTCGTATCACCTGTCACATCACCATTCAATTGATCTGCACGATCACCTGTCAAGGCATTTGTCTGTTCTTCTTCGGTGAACTGATCTGTGTCAGTGCCTGGCTCCGTTACATGATTGACATTGTCAGATTCATCCTTCTTCTCTGTCACCTGTTCTGTCTCTGTGACTGTATCATTGCCACATCCAGTCAGAAGTCCAAGACAGCAAATGCAGGTGAGACATACTACATATTTTCTCCAGCGCTTCATAGTTTTGTTCTCCTTTTTTATGAATTCCTGTAACCGGCGGTCACAGGCAGCTTCTGCTGTCCTATGTCCGCTATGTTACTAATATGTACTTTTTTTGAACTTTTATTCTCTTAAGCGAATTTTTCAAGGAGAACGGATACTAAAATTCTGTTATTTTTTTACTTTTACCTTAAACTTCTCAATTACACTGCCCGACTTTACGGTAATTGTCACAGTACCCACTTTTTTGGCTGTGAGCTTCCCTTTCGACGAAACCGATACAAGTTTTTTATCAGATGAGCGGTAATAAATCTTCTGATCACTGTTCGCCGGGTATGTCTTAATATTCAGCTGCTTTGTTTTTCCTTTTTTCAGCGTAATCGTTTTTTGAGGAATATTTTTCAGTTTAGTCGTCTTTACCTGCGGTACCTTGATCGTAACAGTGCACTTCTTCGTACCGGACTTCACAGTGATTTTGGCCGTGCCGGCCCCTTTGGCAGTCACAAGACCATTCTTTGACACCACTGCAACCTTCTTATCGGAAGTCGCGTAGGTCGGTTTGGAACCGCCAAGCGGTGTCACAGTCGCTACAATCTGATGCTTCTTTCCTTTTTGTAAAGTGACTGATTTTTGAGATACGGTAACCTTCGTTGTTTTGACTGCTTTGTTCTGAACCTTTACCGTGATCGCCTTCGAATCGCTCCAGCTGTCGTTCCCGATCGTAACGGTAAGTTTAGCTGTACCGGTCTTGCTGCCGGCTGTAAGCTTGCCGTTTTTGCTGACTGCTAATATTTTGGTATTGGAGGATTTCCAGGACTTGATCTTCACACCAGCCGGCAGTCCGATCACCTGGATTGCCGCAAGCTTCTGTCCTTTTTGAAGTGTCAGTGAAGTCAC
>CAZEPO010000314.1:0-1687 GCA_964514125.1 uncultured Lachnospiraceae bacterium | reverse complement strand
TGCTCCTTCCAGTCGCCTCCGCCATTGCTGTTGTTCAGAATCAGCGGCTGCAGGTTGTCCATCGCATGTGCAAACTTCGCCTCTGCAGTCTGATTTTCTTCGAATTCATCAAACAGCGCGATCAGCTCTTCCTTCTGATCAGCCGGCAGCAGCGAAAAGATCCGCTCCTTAGCGGCATCTTCTCTCGCCTTCTGTGTTTTCAAGCCTTCTGGATCATACGCATAGGTATCTCCAGCATCAATCTCAACCACATCATGGATCAGACACATGATCATAACCCGGCCAATATCGACCGGCTCATTCGCATATTCCTTCAGCAGGTAAGCCATGACAGACATATGCCAGGCATGTTCTGCATCATTCTCATTTCTTCCATGCTCCGACAAATGCGTCTGACGGAAGATATTCTTCTCTTTATCAATCTCGAGTGCAAATGCAAGCTGCTGTTCTAATCTGGTTTTCATACCTTCTGCTCTCCTCTTATCGTGATTTTTATTTTACATATTTTTCGCGGTTGGCAGCAGTATTTTGTATCATTTCATATTTTTTGAGTTTGCCGTTTGTGAAGTATTTCTTATAAAATGAATTATATTTTGCTTTTGTAACTGTATTTTCTTGTTTTGCTGTCTGTCCGATCACATATTTGGTTTTTGGATTTGTCCATACATAACAATGCTGTTTTGTGACAAGCTTTGAACCAGAAATTCCATAATAACTTGTCCACACACCGCCGACACCATTTGTCCAGCCCTCTCCATAAATAGCCTTATACTTTGAAGAATAGGACAACGTTGGAATCACTGCGCCTGATTTTGTGCTTCCTTCTCCCATATAGGTTACTTTATTATTCTTGATCGTGTATACATAATAGCTGCACGGACCAAATGTTTTGTCTATAACGATCAGCTCCGGCACACCGGTTTTGTCAATATTCAATACATAAAAATATTTCGGCGTAATGCTGGACTTGCCTGCTTTCACGCTTTTCTTTGCAAGAAACTTCTTGTAAAGGCTCTTGTAATCCGCTTCCTTTACCGTCACCTTACATTCGGCTGTTTTGCCGTTCGCCTTGGCTGTAATGGTTACTTTTCCGGCTTTTTTGGCAGTGATTTTCCCTTTGCTGCTGACCGATGCGATCTTGCTGTTGCTGCTCTTCCAGGTAACCTTCTTGCTTTTGCCTGTCACCGTTGCGGTAAGCGTTACTGAGCTGTCGACTGTAATTGTTTTTTCTTTGGAATTCAGCTTAATAGATGCCTTCTTTGATGCAGCAAATGCCTGCAGCGGAAGAACTGCGATCAGCATCATCATGCACAGCAGTGCAAGTAACGTTTTTTTCTTTGTTTTCATCATGCTTTCTCTCCTTTTATTTGCCTCTGACAGATGGCAGAGTTTTTTGTACTTATAATTATATAAAACCTGCCATATTCTGTAAATCAAATTCCGAAAACTTAGCAAAAATTGCCTCTCCCTGCCTCCTGACTTAATATACAGAACAGCTCTGAAACAAAAAAATACTTTCTATTCGACTTGTTAAGAAGTACGAAAATTCCTGTTTATAACAAATATTCATTGAAATTTGGAATTTCTTATACTTCTGAACGGTCAATAGAAAGTATTTTTATTTTTCAAATCTTTATTCTTCGATCGTCGTGCACTCCAGATACAGTTCTTTGAGCTGTTTCTCGTC
>CAZEPO010000313.1:0-1699 GCA_964514125.1 uncultured Lachnospiraceae bacterium | reverse complement strand
GCTTTCCACCTTCCATAACTGCTACACAGCTGTTTGTTGTTCCTAAGTCAATACCAATGATTTTTCCCATAATAAATTCCTCCTTGAAATTTACATCCATATGCATCTGTATTTATCAGTAAGACGAATCATAGATTCGTCAGAGTTACCGTTAGTTGGCTACCTTTACCATGCTGTGACGCACTACGCTGTCTCTGTAAAGGTATCCCTTCTGGAATTCCTCCACGACGATATTCTCGCCTGCTTCCTCATCTTCAACATGCATCACTGCATTGTGGAAATTCGGATCAAATTCATTGCCTACTGCCTCGATCGCTTTCACACCGATTTCTTCGAGTGTCGTCATCATCTGGCGGTAAACCTTTTCCATACCAACCACAAACGGATCTTCCTTCTGTTCTTCTGTCAGTCCTGCAAATCCTCGCTCGAAGTTGTCAACGGTCAGGAGAATCTTCTCGATCACGCTCTTCGCTCCAATCTCGTACATTGCAGATTTCTCTTTTTCGGAACGTTTGCGGAAATTATCAAATTCAGCCATCTGGCGCTGCACTCTGTCGGTCAGTTCCTCGATCTGCTGATCCTTTTTGTCCTTTTTCTTTTTGCCGAAGAGACCTTTCTTGCCGTTTTCATCTTCTTCGACTGTCTCGAAGTCACCGTCCATCACTTCGTCTTCTGCCACGTTCTCCTCTGTTCCTGAACGGGCATCTTCTACTGTCTCAGCAGCTTCTGCTGTTTCTTCAGCAGTTTCTTCCAGAACTTCTTCATTTCTGTTGTCTTCCACTGCTACATCCACCTTTCTAGTCTTTCTTATATAACATATCCAGCTGTGCCATCAGCGTCTTCAGTGTGCTGACCACCTTGTCGTAATCCATACGCTTCGGTCCTACCACACCGATCTTGCCATACATTCCCTCACCGAAATCATACGTCGCTGTCACAACGCTGCAGTCCTGCATGGTCTGCAATGGTGATTCCTGTCCGATGTATACCTGAATGCCTGTCTCATTGCTCATATCTGAATTGATGATATCAGCCAGATCCTGTTTGTCTTCAAATGCACTGATCAGTTCTCGTGCTTTCTCACTGGTACTCAGCTCCGGATATTTGAAGATATTGGTCGCTCCGCTTGTGTAGATCTCTACCTCTTCTTGTGTCTGAATGGATTCAGCCACCGCATCCAGCACCCGGTTCACCACTTCACTGTGGATACCGGCCTGCTCTTTTAGCTTGGAGATCGTTCCCAGATTGATTTCTTCCAATGTCAGTCCATTCAATGCACTGTTCAGAAGGATATTCATCTCAAGCACTGTCTTCTGATCAAGTCCATGCTCGATCTGAATCATCTTGTTCTTGACGGCATTGCCCTCTGTCACGATCACTGCAAGGATCTGATTGTCACTGACCAGTGAAAGCTGTATAAACTTCAGCTTTCTTCGATGATACTGAGGTCCGGAGATCATTGCTGCATAATTGGTGTTCGCTGCAAGAACCTTCGCCATCTGCTTGAGCAGAAGCTCCATCTTATCCTGCCGCTGGATCACCAGCTCCTTCATCTCCGTCACTTCCCGGTCCTTCTCTTCCATCATGCGGTCCACATATAAGCGATAACCTGCATCGGAAGGAATACGGCCTGCGGAAGTATGCGGCTGAAGAATGTAGCCCATCTCTTCCAGATCAGACATCTCATTTCGAATCGTGG
>CAZEPO010000312.1:0-1706 GCA_964514125.1 uncultured Lachnospiraceae bacterium | reverse complement strand
AAGAATGAGGTGCTGACTGTGATCTGGCACTTGCCGTTGCGCTGATCCTTCGGAATCTCATAATACTTCACCGCAATATCATTTGCCAGATGCGCGATATCCTTCCGATCTTCTTCTGTCTCTGTCGGCAGACCAAGCATGAAATAAAGCTTCACTTTGTTCCAACCGCCGTGGAACGCCTCATCTGCACCCTGCAGAATAACCTCTTTGGTCAAACCCTTGTTGATGACATCACGCAGTCTCTGAGAACCTGCCTCCGGTGCAAAAGTCAGACTGCTCTTCTTAACATCCTGCACTTTGCTCATGACATCGAGAGAGAATGCATCAATACGCAGGGACGGAAGTGAAATATTGATATTCTGGCTGCGGAATTCATCAATCAGGAAATTCACGATTCCCGGCAGCTCACTGTAATCACTGGAGCTCAGAGAGCTCAGAGAAATCTCCTCATGTCCGGTATTTCTAAGCATCTTGTAAGCGTGATCCTTGAGACACTCCAGACTGCGCTCACGCGTCGGACGGTAGATCATACCCGCCTGGCAAAAACGGCAGCCTCGGATACATCCACGCTGAATTTCCAGAACAACTCGATCCTGTGTTACCTTGATAAACGGCACGACCGGAGCTTCCGGATAAGGAGCTGCTGTCATATCCGTCACAACCTGCTTATTCACTGTGCGCGGCACTTCCTCGCTGATCGGCTCAAAACTCTGGATCGTGCCATCTTCCTTATAAGTCACCTCGTACAGCCCCGGCACATAAATACCATCGAGCTGTGCTGCCCGGATCAAAAATTCTTTTCGGGAACAGCCTTCTGCTCTGCAGGTCTTGTACAAGTCAAACAGTGCATTGTAAACGGTCTCGCCTTCACCGATATAAAACAGATCAAAAAACTCTGCAATCGGTTCCGGATTGTAAGCACACGGACCGCCGCCGATCACCAGCGGATATTCCCAGCCAAGGGCTGCATCATCTGTCAGATCATTCTCCTGATCCACAGCTTTGCCAAGACGGTCTGCCGCACTGAGCGGAATTCCACTCAGATCCAATACCTGAAGGATATTGGTGTAACACATCTCATACTGGATCGTAATTCCGAGGAAATCAAACTCCTTCACCGGCTCCTGCGATTCCAGCGCAAACAGCGGGATCTGCTGCTCCCGCATAACCTTGTCCAAATCTACCCACGGTGAGTAGACACGTTCACACCACACGTCTTCTCTGCGGTTAAACATATCATAGAGGATCTGAATACCCAGATGGGACATACCAATCTCATACACATCCGGAAAACACATAGCGAAACGAATATCCACCTTTTTCGGATCCTTCATCACCGAATTTATCTCGCCTCCGATATAGCGGGCAGGCTTCTCTATTTTTAGTAATATTTCATCATTTAAAGCTAATTTCCGCATAAAACTCCTTTCGTTTTTGCTCATCATAAAACAATACGCATATCAACCCACTGTATTGTAATCGTTTGTCGGAAAGAATTCAAGCATATCTTTTGCCAAAACTTCGGAAGTACAATTTTTAACGCAAAACAGCCATATGTTATAAAACACATGACTGTCATAATTCTTCTTTTACCTCGATACTTCTTTTAAATTCTGAAAGATGCTTTTCATGTGTCGTTCTTATATCAACCCAACCAATTATCGAAACTCTGATACAGTTTTTCTACCATCTCAGGTCGATCACGA
>CAZEPO010000311.1:0-1711 GCA_964514125.1 uncultured Lachnospiraceae bacterium | reverse complement strand
TCCATCTGAATCTACTTCAATACGTTCAATCAAGATTTCGATATCTTTTCGATCAAGCACGCCCTTTTCAATAATCGTATCCACTACCTGTAAGGCATTGTGAAGTTTTTCCTTTACATCTTCATTCTCCAGGCTTGTATCATTTAATTCCTGAAGCTTTAGTTCAAAACCATGAATCTGTGAAATGAGATCCTGCTGCAGGGCATCATAAGCTTCATTTACAATAGCTTCATTCACGTGAGCATTAGCCAAATCTCTGACTTTCTGTGTAAAAAGAATCTTGAGCTGTGCTTTTTGTTCTGCAATCTGTTTTTGCATCTCCAAACGTTTTTCTTCTGCCGTTCTTTTTTCAGAATCAAAATCTTTCATATCATAAGCCGCAATGACTTCACAAAAGGAATTGCGACAGAGCTTAATATAAGTTACCACATCTTCCATCAGATCATTTTCTTCGATGAGATGGGATTTATCACAATAGCGTTTGCCTTTGGTGTTATATGTGGTACAGATATAATATTTTCGTTCTCTGGCAGTGGTTGTTCGTTTGATTGGGGTTAAACGGTTTCCGCAGTCTTTGCAAAAAAGACAGCTTCCAAATGGACTCGGAATCGCTGCGCCAATCCGGTCGATGGAATGTTCGCCGGAAGTTTTGGGTAACGGGCCGCGATAATTGTTTATTACCCGTTTTTCTTTCATATCCTGTATCAGATCAAAAGAAGCTTTATCAATGATGGCAGGGTGATGATTTTCGAAAATGTACTGTTCCTCTTTTGGGATACGCTTGTCTTTTCCATGAACCGCAGAACGGGCACGTTTTCGCAAACGAAGTGTACCGATATAAAAATCATTATCCAATAGCTCTTTTACCATAGAATCGGACCAGACGGCAGCGACCTTCCGTTTTGTGATTTTTCCCTCTGCGAGTTCACGCTCATGGTGAATCATAGAAGGGGTGGGTATCTTGTTTTCTGTCAGATAATTCGCGATCCTGCGATAGCCGGAGCCTTTTAAATAAAGATCATAGACTATTTTTATATAGTAGGCTTCTTCTGGTATGATTTCCATCTTAGTTTTATCTTTTTCGTTTCGTTTATATCCAAAGGGCGGCTGTGTCATTAAGATGCCCTCTCTTTGTCTGGCTGCAATTGCATTTTTGATTTTTCGGCTGATATCTTTTACATATTTCTCGTTATACCAGGTTAAGATTCCAATCGTATCATCATCATCGGTTTCTGAGTTATAATTTGTATCAATGACAATCAGTTCCTTTTGCCGTTCTTTGAAATCTTCCAAGAGAAGGAGCACGCGTGCGTTATGACGCCCGATCCGGGACAAGTCCTTGACAAACACCCGCTCAATATGCTCCAAATCATCCAGTAATTGATTCAATCCGGGACGATTGAATGTATATCCGGAGACACCATCATCTTCATACCAGCGGTCAATGACGATGCTGCATTCTGCTGCAAATTGACGTATGATCAGTTTTTGATTTTCTATAGAAACATAATTTCGCTTGTCATCATCTCTTGATAGGCGTACATATCCAACATTCATAGAAAACATTCCTTATAATGATTCTTAATGATTGCCTTTAAACCATCATGAATATTTCTTTCTTCCTGCCCATCGAGATATGTGACGACGCGAAATCCGCGTTTCCTATATTGTTCTTTTGCTGTTTCAAATTCTTCCTGTGATGAAAAATCAT
>CAZEPO010000310.1:0-1718 GCA_964514125.1 uncultured Lachnospiraceae bacterium | reverse complement strand
GTGGTATGCAGTGACTGGTACATATTCGGCTTCGGCATGGCGATATAATCCTTGAAACGTCCCGGGATCGGAGTATACATCTCATGGATCACGCCAAGTGCCGCATAACAGTCTTTTACGGATTCCACGATAATGCGGACCGCAAACAAGTCATAAATCTGATCCAGCGTTTTCTGCTGATTGACCATTTTTTTGTAAATACTGAAGAAATGCTTCGCACGGCCGTCAATCTGTGCCTTGATGCCTGCAGCTTCGATGTGACTGCTCACATCTGCCACAATATTGTCCACAAATGTTTTTCGTGCATCCTTCTTCAGTGCAATTTTTTCTACCAGATCATAATATACGTCCGGCTCCAGATACTTCAGAGAAAGGTCATCCAATTCGATCTTGATCTTGGAAATACCAAGCCTGTGCGCGATCGGTGCATAGATATCCATCGTCTCGCGGGCTTTTTCTTTCTGTTTCTCGGGTCTCATATACTTGAGTGTACGCATATTATGCAGACGGTCAGCCAATTTGATCAAAATAACTCGGATATCCTTGGCCATGGCAAGGAACATCTTTCGAAGATTCTCTGCCTGCACTTCCACCTTGTCAGCCTTGTAGGATAACTGACCCAGCTTGGTCACGCCGTCTACCAACAGCTCTACCTCTTCACCAAATTCTTCTTTCAATTCTTCCGAGGTCATGACTGTATCTTCCACAACATCATGCAGAAGACCTGCAACGATCGTCTCCTTATCCAGCTCAAGATCGGCAAGGATGATTCCTACGCAGAGCGGGTGGATGATATACGGCTCTCCTGATTTTCTCATCTGATCCTTGTGAGCATTATAAGCAATGCTGTATGCCTTCTCGATCATCGAAATATCATCCGAAGGATGGTACTTCCTGACACTCGCGATCAGCTCCTGATACAGGACGTCTGGACTTGTAAAATCCTCCATCGCCTTGACATTCGCATCTGCTCTTTTTATTTCATCTAATCTCTGCTGCTTTGTTTTCGTCTCTATTGGCATCTGACTCAACCGCCTTTTTCTTTTCCTTCTATATCTAATCTGTTATTTTCCTTCGTAACAGATCACTGATTCTACATCATAGCCAGCAAGCTTTTCTCTTCCGTTCAGGCCTGCAAGCTCCATCAAAAATACCATCTTTACAACTTCGCCGCCCAGCTCTTCGATCATCTTAGCTGCTGCTTCGATCGTACCGCCAGTCGCGATCAGATCATCGATCAGAACAACCTTCTGTCCCGGCTTGATGGAATCCTTGTGCATCTCGATCGTAGCTGTACCGTATTCCAGATCGTATTCTCTGGAAATTGTCTCACACGGCAGTTTGCCTTTTTTGCGAACCGGTACGAACGGTTTATTCAGATTGTAAGCGATCGGAACACCAAAAATAAATCCTCTGGATTCGGTTCCTGCAACTACGTCAAAATCCAGACCTGCCAGCTTCTCCTGCATCAGATCAATCGCAAGCTTCAGACCATCTGCATCCTGCAGAATACTGGTTACATCTCTAAAAATAATTCCTGGTTCCGGAAAATCCGGAATACTTCTTACATATTCTTCTATCTTCTTCATGGTTTCCACTCCTTTATGCTTTCATTCAAGAAATATTTTTTAAGTATATCATTTTCATTGAAATTACGCAATATACACTTTTTTTCGACACGCAGATCATTCAAAAAATTTATGTTTGATCCACATTGC
>CAZEPO010000309.1:0-1730 GCA_964514125.1 uncultured Lachnospiraceae bacterium | reverse complement strand
CAAAATCCATGGCAAACAAAGAATACGCTGCTGAGCTGAATGCAAAAGCAGATGCTATGCTGGCAAAATATCCGGCAATGGCAGATGAAATCTTTGCAAGCGTACTTGGACGTTTGAAATAATAAAAAATACTGGAGGAACAAACAATGGCAAAACAGTTACTTGGAAAAGAAGTTACAGCTGCTCTGAATGAAAGAATCAAAGCACAGGTAGCTGAACTGGAAGCAAAAGGAATCAAACCAACACTTGGCATCATCCGTGTAGGTGAAAACGGCAGCGATATCTCCTATGAAAAGGGTGCTACAAAACGTTGTGAAACACTTGGCGTTGCATATGAGAAGTTTCTTCTTCCGGAAGATGTATCTCAGGAAGAGCTTCTGAAAGTAATTGACGATGTAAATAAGAACGACAATATCCATGGCGTTCTTCTGTTCCGTCCGCTTCCGAAGCATCTGAATCAGGCAGTGATCGAGAATGCACTGGATCCGGCAAAAGACGTTGACTGTATGACAGACGGTTCTATGTCTGGTGTATTCACAGGCAAGAAGATCGGTTTCCCGCCGTGTACACCGCAGGCTTGTATGGAGATTCTGGATCATTACGGAATCGACTGCACAGGCAAAAAGGCAGTTGTGATCGGACGTTCTCTCGTAGTAGGTAAACCGGCAGCTATGATGCTGATCAAGAAGAATGCAACTGTTACAGTATGCCATACCAAGACAGTTGATATGCCGAGCGTAGCAAGAGAAGCTGATATCGTGATCGTAGCAGCTGGCCGCGCTGGTGTTGTTGGTGCTGAGTATGTAAAACCGGGTCAGACAATCATCGATGTAGGTATCAACGTAAATGCAGAAGGCAAACTCTGTGGTGACGTAGATTACGCAGCAGTAGAGCCGATCGTAGATGCAATCACTCCGGTTCCGGGCGGTGTAGGAAGCGTAACAACTTCTGTACTCGTAGGACACGTAGTAGAAGCAGCTGCAAGAAAAGCTGGTCTGTAAAAAATACTGACATAATTAAGAAGCCCCCTTCATATATTGAAATAGTATATGAAGGGGGTCTTTTCATGGAAAAATTTGATTTATACAAGGATATTCAGATGAGAACAGGTGGAGAAATCTATGTAGGCATCGTCGGACCGGTGCGGACTGGAAAGTCCACCTTTGTACGAAAATTTGTTGAGCATTTGGTCTTACCGGAACTGAAAGATCAAAAGCGTACGCTTGCAAAGGATGAGATGCCATCGAGTGCCTCCGGAAAGATGGTGACTACAGTTGAGCCTAAGTTTGTTCCGCGTGAAGCTGCCCAGATCGATGTGGGAGATGGAAGTGTGATGAAAGTCAGACTGGTAGACTGTGTCGGTTTTATGGTGCCGGGTGCAGAAGGTGAACAGGTGGACGGTCAGCCGAGAATGATCAAGACACCGTGGCAGGAAGAACCGATAGAGTTTTCTGATGCCGCCCGGATTGGGACGCAGAAGGTCATTTCAGATCATGCCACGATCGGCATCGTGATCACGACAGACGGAAGCTTTGGGGAACTGCCGCGCAGCAGTTTTCTTGAGGCCGAGCGGGAGACGATCGTTCAGCTGAAAAAGCTGGGCAAACCATTTTTGGTCATTGTGAATTCTGCGAAGCCTTATAGCCAGGAGGCAAAGGAGGCTGCGGAATCAATTACGCAGAACTACGGAGTGTTCTGCATGATACAGAATTGTGAACAGATGGGACGCA
>CAZEPO010000308.1:0-1753 GCA_964514125.1 uncultured Lachnospiraceae bacterium | reverse complement strand
AGACCTTTTTCTGGAGTCTTGCCTATGTGGATTGGTATGAAAATGATCAGCCGACGAAGGAGGCAGCCTTTGAAAAGCTGCTCGGCCGTATTCACCCGGGCGCGATCGTACTGCTGCACAATACCTCTGTGACCAACGGCGCAATCCTCGATGAACTGCTGACCAGATGGGAAGAGATGGGTTATACGTTCGGCAGACTGGGTGACTTGCAGGTTTAGTATCGCTGCTCAGCGGAACGGAGTGCGGACGTACACAAAATAGGACTTGTATTTTGAACAGAAGTATGTTATTTTGAGAACAGAAATTTGAATAGAGACCGGGGGAGTTTCAATTGAGAAGCTGAGAGTAAGGTATTCCTTAGACCCTTTTAACCTGTTGGATCATGCCAGTGTAGGAAGCGTTGTAGAGAAAAGATAAGAGCATCTGCTGACAGCAGGTGCTCTGTTTGTTTATGTCGACAAAAGGATATCCAAAGAACAGACAGAGCCTTGTAAAACAGAGTCTGCGTTCGAGTTTCTGACCAAAACAGATTTTACGTTTAAAGGAGGAACAGACAAATGAATGCAAGTGTAGCGATTCAGGTATTGCCAAATGTGCAGGACGAGGAAGAGGTAATCCGTATTGTAGACGAGGTGATCGCCTATATCCGTTCAACCGGATTGAATTATTATGTGGGACCTTTTGAGACAACGATCGAGGGAGACTACGATGAACTGATGGACATCGTAAAAGAATGTCAGCATGTAGCAGAACGTGCAGGCTGCAGTGCGATGAGCGTCTATGTAAAAATTGCTTACAAACCAGAAGGAGATGTGCTTACCATTGAAAAGAAAGTTACCAAACATCACCAGTAAAATTCCGCCGATCACGGCAATGGTGGTGATCCTTGCCATTTGGCAGATTCTCAGTGTATCCGGATTACTGCCCGCCTATATGCTGCCCTCACCGGCAGCTGTGTGCAGGGCGCTGATCACGGATCTTCCCACAATACTGTTTCATGCGCGCTTTACGCTGCTGGAAGCGATCTACGGACTGCTGCTGGGCATCGTGCTGGCGTTTCTGTCGGCTACGCTGATGGAGCGTTTTCCGGTGCTGGATCAGGCACTCTACCCGATCATGATCATTACACAGACGATTCCGACGATCGCGCTCGCTCCGATTCTCGTGCTCTGGCTGGGTTTTGGTATGGCTCCGAAGATCACACTGGTAGTCATCACGACCTTTTTTCCGATTACGATCGGGCTTCTGGACGGCTACAAGAGCGTAGATATCGATGCAGTTCATCTGCTGCAGGCGATGGGGGCGAACCGTGTGCAGATTTTCTGGCATGTAAAGTTTCCGTCGGCATTGCCGCATTTTTTCTCAGGACTGAAGATTTCCGCATCGTATGCGGTCGTGGGTGCACTGGTATCTGAATGGCTGGGAGGGTTCAATGGACTCGGCGTCTATATGACGAGAGTAAAAAAAGCCTACGCATTTGATAAGATGTTTGCAGTCATTATTTTCATTGTGATCATCAGCCTGCTCCTTATGCTGGCGGTGAATCTGCTGCGCAGAGCGGCAATGCCATGGCTGCGGACCAAGAATGGAGAATAGAAATGATGAAAAAGAACGAAACAAAATGGAGAAAATACACAGCTGCGGCTATGGTTCTTTCGCTCGCAGCTGCAGTTCCGGCTGGTGTATCTGCCAAGGACGAAAAACTGGAGAAGCTGACCTTTTGTCTGGACTGGACACCGAATACCAACCATAC
>CAZEPO010000307.1:0-1759 GCA_964514125.1 uncultured Lachnospiraceae bacterium | reverse complement strand
AAAAGGCGATCTGAGAAGATCTCGTGCAGGTGCTGTTAATATCGTTCCGAACTCCACAGGTGCTGCAAAAGCAATCGGTCTGGTTATTCCGGAACTGAACGGCAAACTCATCGGTGCTGCACAGCGTGTACCGACCCCGACAGGTTCTACAACAATCCTGAACGCAGTAGTTACAGGTGAAGCTACAGTTGAAGGCATCAACGAAGCTATGAAGGCAGCAGCTACAGAGTCCTTCGGCTACAACACAGACGAAATCGTATCTTCTGATATCGTTGGTATGAAATTCGGTTCTCTGTTCGATGCTACACAGACAATGGTAGTTAACCTTGGCAACGGAACATCTCAGGTACAGGTTGTTTCTTGGTATGACAACGAGAACTCCTACGTAAGCCAGATGGTTCGTACAATCAAATACTTCGCTGAGCTTGCTTAATTAGCAGTTTGTGATTTATTGAAGACCCAGAAGCGGTCCGGTCTGATAATGGACCGGACCGTTTTTTTTGCGGCTGAAATCAGCTGTAAGGTTCAAAACAATAGAAATTAGGAGGAATTCCAATGCTTAACAAAAAAACAGTTGATGATATCAACGTAAAAGGCAAAAGAGTCCTGGTTCGCTGCGACTTCAACGTGCCGCTCAAAGATGGAAAGATCACAGATGAGAATCGTCTGGTAGCAGCACTTCCGACAATCAAAAAGCTGATCGCTGACGGCGGAAAAGTAATCCTTTGCTCTCACCTGGGCAAACCGAAGGGAGAAGCCAAACCGGAGCTGTCTCTGGCACCGGTAGCAGCTCGTCTTTCTGAGCTTCTCGGACAGGAAGTAAAATTTGCAGCAGATGCAGTAGTAGTAGGCGAGAATGCAAAGGCTGCAGTAGCAGCAATGAATGACGGAGAAGTTGTTCTTCTTGAGAATACACGTTACAGAGCAGAAGAGACAAAGAACGGCGAAGCATTCAGCAAAGAGCTGGCTTCCCTCTGCGATGTATTTGTAAACGATGCATTTGGTACAGCTCACAGAGCACACTGCTCCAACGTTGGCGTGACAGAGTATGTTGATGAATGTGCAGTAGGATACCTGATGCAGAAAGAAATCGACTTCCTTGGCAATGCTGTCAACAATCCGGAGCGTCCGTTCGTAGCAATCCTCGGCGGAGCAAAGGTAGCAGACAAGCTGAATGTAATCTCCAACCTGCTTGAGAAGTGTGATACACTGATCATCGGCGGCGGTATGGCTTACACATTCCAGAAAGCAAAAGGCTACGAAGTTGGTACTTCTCTGGTAGACGATACAAAGATCGACTACTGCAAAGAGATGATGGCAAAAGCTGAGAAGCTTGGCAAGAAACTGCTTCTTCCGATCGATACAACGATCACAAAGGATTTCCCGAATCCGATCGATGCACAGATCGAAGTAACAAACGTAAAAGCAGATGCAATCCCGGCTGATATGATGGGTCTTGACATCGGAACAGAGACAGCTGCTCTGTATGCAGACGCTGTAAAATCTGCTAAGACAGTTGTATGGAACGGACCGATGGGCGTATTCGAGAACCCGATCCTCGCAGCAGGTACAATCGCAGTAGCAAAATCTCTTGCTGAGACAGATGCTACAACAATCATCGGCGGCGGTGATTCTGCAGCAGCAGTAAACCAGCTTGGATTTGGCGATAAGATGTCTCATATCTCTACAGGTGGCGGTGCTTCCCTCGAATTCCTCGAAGGAAAAGACCTTCCGGGTGTAGTAGCAGCAGATGATAAGT
>CAZEPO010000306.1:0-1761 GCA_964514125.1 uncultured Lachnospiraceae bacterium | reverse complement strand
AATTTTATCATTCGTTTTAATGCCTTTCTCTCTCCAATGTTCTAGCGAAATTCCATATACTGACGCATAATTTCGTGAAACTGCGTCCCGCATCGTTCCACTTCGCCAAGCACTGTATCAATTCCCACTTCGCTCTGATGCCAGCTGTCCCGGCTGATCCCTTTGGTCACGACCGGACAGACCAAAATCTCCGTCTGCGGAAATTGCTCCTGATAGTACATCAGGCTCCGTCTTGCATGAAATGCCTGACAGCAAAGAATCACCCTACGGACAGAAATCTGCATTTCTTCCAGCTTTTTTCTGGAATAAACTGCATTTTCATAGGTATAAGTCGCCTGCTTTTCTGGAATCAAGGCATGTTCCGGCACGCCGCATTTGCGAAGCAGTGCACAAAGATAATCGCTCTCCGTCTCCAGCTTCAGGCGATCCGTCGGCAAAACTTCCTCCAGCTCTTGCTCAGACAGCTCTAACTGTCCCTTCAAAATGCTGTATCTGCCGGACGGCAGAATATAGGGCGCCAATCCCTGATGATAAAGTTTTGCTGCATGATATGCCAATTCCGGGCAGATACTGCCCGGAATCATAATCATATCTGCCTCTTGCGGCTGATCTTCTTTAAAAATAAAATCTGTTATACATTCAAAAAACTGCATAGCACGTTGCTTATTTCGGCAGCTTGAAGGAGCTCTTCAGGGAAACAATACGGTTGAATACCATTGCCTCCGGCTTGGAATCCTTCGCATCAACACAGAAGAAGCCCTGTCGCACAAACTGGAAGCTGTCATATGCCTGTGCCTCGCCAAGTGCCGGCTCAAGCAGACAATCTTTCAGCACCGTCAGAGAATTCGGATTCAGGTTCAGAGAACCATCTTCGTTGTAAACGCCCTTCTCTTCGTCGATGATATTTTCATACAGACGTACTTCTGCTTTGATTGCTGTCTTGGCAGCTACCCAGTGGATTGTTCCTTTTACTTTTCGTCCGGTAAATCCGCTTCCGCACTTGGTCTCCGGATCATAAGTACAATGGATTTCAGTCACATTGCCATTCTCATCTTTCTCAAAGCTTACACATTTTACAAAGTAAGCACCCATCAGACGTACTTCATTGCCCGGGAAGAGACGGAAATACTTCTTCGGCGGGTTCTCCATAAAGTCCTCACGGTCAATGTACAGTTCACGGCCAAACGGAACCTTACGCATACCAAGCTCCGGATTCTCCAGATTCATCTCTACATCCAGATACTCGATCTGATCTTCCGGATAATTGTCGATGATCAGCTTAACCGGATCAAGTACAGCCATCATACGCGGACGCTTCATCTTCAGATCCTCACGGATACAGTACTCAAGCATTGCATAATCTACGGAACTGTTGCTCTTGCTAACACCGCAGAGCTCCACAAACTTCTGAATGGACTCCGGTGTGAATCCACGGCGGCGCAGTGCTGCGATGGATACCAGACGCGGATCATCCCAGCCGTCTACAATGCCTTCTTCCACAAGACGTTTGATATAACGCTTGCCGGTCACTACATTGGTCAGGTACAGCTTCGCAAACTCGATCTGCTTCGGCGGCATCTCATACTCCAGCTCGCGTACCACCCAGTCATAGAGCGGACGATGATCCTCGAACTCCAGTGTACAGATAGAATGTGTAATGCCTTCAATCGCATCTTCAATCGGATGTGCAAAGTCATACATCGGATAAATGCACCATTTATCACCGGTATTGTGATGATTCATGCGTGCTACACGATAAAT
>CAZEPO010000305.1:0-1763 GCA_964514125.1 uncultured Lachnospiraceae bacterium | reverse complement strand
GGAGATGTATCGAAGTGGTCATAACGAGCTTGACTCGAAATCAAGTTGTCGGGCAACCGGCACGTGGGTTCGAATCCCACCATCTCCGTTTTTATTTTTTTGAGAGTATCCGCCATGTGCGGATATTTTTTGTAACAGTTCAGCCATGCGTCAAAGAGCAGAGGCAGATGCGTCATACTTGTATGTAAGCATCTGCCTCTGTTTTTTGACATATGGCGTTCTGCCATAAGCCGCAGACATTAGCCGTGTATACGGCGGTCTGTGGCTTGTTGACTGAACTGTTACTATTTTTGCCTTGCGAGCTTCTTTTCACCTGAACAATTTACAGAATAAACAGGTTTTAAGAGAATATTAAGAAATAGTTTCAGAATATAAAAAGAAGAGCATTTGCAAATTACAGGGCACCGTGCTATAGTGAAAGAAAAACGGGAGGAAACAGTTATGCGTAAAATAAGAACAGGTATGATAACAGCAGCGGCGGCTGCAATGCTGTGTCAGGGAACCGTTATGGCAGCACCGCTGGACGAGCTGAATGAGATATTGGCAGCACAGTCGGAATTGAAGCAGGAGTCTCTTCTTTCTGAGACACTTGGCCTGAAAGAACTGCAGGAGACGATCAAAGAGAATGGAATTGCGGTTCACTGGAAGGGCGGTCTGACAGATGGTACAGCAGAGGTCCTGAATCTGCAGGATGAGATTCCGGAAGGCATCTATGCAGAACTTGGTTTTCAGCTTGATCGGAATGCGAAGAACTGGAAAGCAGAGGCAGGTTTCGGTACTGAAGCAGCAGAATGGGGCAGTCTGGCATTGTATGGTGCACAGGATACGCTGCAGCTGGCAATCCCGCAGCTGTATGAAGGTGCAGTTGCACTGCATGCAGGCAATCTGAAAGAACAGTATGAAGCTTCTGTACTCCCGGCACTTCTGGGAGAAGAATACAGTGCAGTGATTCCGGATCTGAATGTGAAGTTTTATCCGGAAGAATCTGATCTGGAATTTTTGAATGATCTGTTATCTGGACTTGGAGCAGGTCTGACACAGGAACTGGAAGGAATCGAGGATCAGATAAGCGTAGAAAAGAAGGGCGATCAGGATGAAATGATCTACACGATGACCTGTCCGATGGAAGTGGTCAAGGATGTGTATGCTTCTTTCTTTGACGGCTATATTGGTCTGATCTCACAGTTTGAGCTGATGGAGATTACCGAACTGTCTGAGTTTGAACAGGAACTGAATCTGATGCTGGAAGCAATGTTTACGGTGATGCCGGAAGAGATCAATATTGATTTCTATGTTGAGGACAGCAAATTGGCGAAGATCGCATATGAGTTGGAGATGGATACAGCAGCACTGGAAGCAGCCAGCGGTGAAGTGGTGGAAGATGTGCTGGAGGAAGCCGGTACTGCAGAAGATGCAGCAGGCGGATCCGATGCGTTCCAGGGTACGGTTGCATATGAGCTTATTTATGCTGATCCGTCCAATCCGGCAGCAGGCATGGATATTCATATGAAGATGACAGATAAGGAAGCGGGAGAATATGCTGATTTCCTGCTGAAGCTTGCAAACACTACAGAAGCAACGACCTCTGTTACGACAGTTTCTGCAGATGTTGCCGTGGCAGGACAGCAGATCTATACAGGTACTCTTTATACACAGTCCTTCGATGCCGCTACCGGCGACTTTGATTGCGTATTTGCGATCCCGGCTGATTCCAATGGTCTGATCGGTGAAGCAGAAGCAGCACAGCTTCCGACACTGACACT
>CAZEPO010000304.1:0-1784 GCA_964514125.1 uncultured Lachnospiraceae bacterium | reverse complement strand
CAGTTTTGTCTGAGACTGGAAGGACTGGAACTGGTGGGACAGTATTTGGGAATATAATGTGAAAGGGGACTGTAGTATGAAACTAACATATGAAGAAATCAAAAAGAAAGAGCAGTGGGAAAAAGCAGACGTGATACTTCCTACTTATGACGCAGAAGCGGTGGCTGAAAATGCCAAAAAGAATCCGCAGTGGGTTCATTTTGGTATTGGAAATATATTTCGTGTATTTATAGGCGGGATTGCAGATCGCTTGCTGAGAGAGGGCGAACTTGACAGAGGAATCATCTGTGTGGAAACATTTGATTATGAGGTTGTCGATAAGATTTATACACCGTATGACAATCTTGCACTCAGTGTGATTCTGCATGGGGACGGACGCAGAGAAAAGCGAGTGCTTGGATCGCTGTCAGAAGCAGTAAAAGCAGCATCTGCTGATGCAGAGCAATGGAGCCGATTAAAAGAAATCTTTTGTGCACCATCTCTTCAGATGGTATCTTTCACGATTACAGAAAAAGGGTATGCACTGACTGGAACAGACGGCGAATACAATGACCTTGTTCTGCAGGATATTGAAAATGGACCGGAGAAAGCGAAGAGTGCGATGGCAATCCTAGCAGCAATGCTTTTGGAGCGTTATCGAAATGGTGCAGCTCCATTGGCACTGGTTTCAATGGACAATTGTTCCAAGAATGGAGATCGACTGCGTAATTCTGTGCTTACATTGGCTTCGGAATGGGAAAACCGTGGATTTGCTGAAGCAGGTTTCATTGATTATCTGAGCGATACGCAGAAAGTGGCATTCCCATTGACTATGATTGATAAGATTACACCGAGACCGAGCGAGGAAATCGCAGAGGATCTTGAAACACTGGGAATCGAGAATATGCATCCGGTTATTACCTCAAAGAAAACCTATATTGCGCCGTTTATGAATGCAGAAGATCCGCAGTATTTAGTGATTGAAGACTGCTTCCCGAATGGCCGTCCTGCATTAGAAAAGGCAGGAGTTTATCTGGCTGATCGAGAAACAGTCAATAAATCTGAGCGCATGAAAGTTACCGTATGTCTGAATCCGATCCACTCGGCTTTGGCACCATATGGCTGTGTATTGGATTACACGTTGTTTTCTGATCTGATGCGTGATCCGGATCTGCTGAATTTGGCACATATGGTAGGCGCAGAGGGCATGAAGGTTGTGCCGGATCCGGGCATTCTTTCACCGCAGGCATTTTTGGATGAATGTATTGAGGAGCGTTTCCCGAATCCGTATCTGGGAGATACCGTTCAGCGAATCGTTACCGACATTTCACAGGGCGTAGGCGTACGTTTCGGGGAAACCGTAAAAGCCTACATGGAGAAAGAGCAGACAGCCGCAGGACTGACTGCGATTCCAGTTGCTGTTGCCGGATGGCTGCGATATCTTCTTGCAGTTGATGACAATGGAAATCCATTTGAACTCTCGCCGGATCCGTTGAATGAAGAGCTTCAGGCGTTGCTTGCAAGTGTAAGATTTGATGATCCGAACAGTCTTATCGATCAGGCAAGACCGATTCTCTCAAATGAAAATATCTTCGGTGTGGATCTTTATAAAGCTGGAATTGGAGAGAAGATTGAAGAAATTTTGCGCTGCGAGTTGGAGGGAGCAGGAGCAGTAAGAAAGACAATTCATAAATACTGTGGTATTAGATGTGAGTCAGTTGGAGAGCAATAATGGAATAAAATACATATCCAGCTGCAAAAAGAGGAGAATTATTATTATGAAAAAAACATCATGGAAAAGCCCG
>CAZEPO010000303.1:0-1786 GCA_964514125.1 uncultured Lachnospiraceae bacterium | reverse complement strand
ATCGCCTCTCCCACCGAATTGCAGTGATGGACGAAGGGCGGATTCAGGCAATCGGCACCCAAAAAGAAGTCTTTGCCAATCCGCGCACCCGCAAAGGTGCTATGCTGACAGGATGCAAAAATATCTCTTCTGCTGAAGTGCTGCCGAACGGCCAGATCTACGCAGCAGACTGGGGCATGACACTATCCACATCTGGATCACTTCATTTGCCAGACACAGAACAGTCCAACATCTGCGCAGTCGGCATCCGTATGCATGACATTCAGCCTGGCCCCGGTGAAAACAGCGTGTGCTGCAGGGTTGCAGATGTGATTGAAAATCCGTTTTCCTTTACCATCCTGCTGACACCCAAAGATCAAAATCTTGCCGCACCGATTGGCTGGGAACTGGACAAAGATAAGTGGCAGGCACTCTGTGCAGATGAAGTAACGATTCATCTTCCCTCAGATGCCCTACTTATGTTACAATAGAGAAAATATCGGCAAAAAGAAACGAGGAACTTTTATGAGAAAAGTAAATGTAGAAGATGCCATCGGCATGGAACTGTGTCATGACATCACAGAAATGAAAGACGGCTTCAAGGGTGCCGCATTCAAGCGTGGTCACATCATCCGCGAAGAGGACATCCCGCATCTGCTGGACATCGGCAAACGTACCATCTTTGTCTGGGAACCGGATGCAGGAGAAATGCACGAGGATGACTGCGCCAGAGCAATGGCTGCGATGGCACCGGTCGAAGGAGCTCACTATACAGAACCAGCAGAAGGAAAAGTTCTGCTCTTCGCTGATCAGCGCGGACTTTTCCGTGTCAACCGTGATCTGCTCCGTCAGATCAACTCCATCGGAGATATTACGATTTCTACTCTTCCGGATCATTATCCGGTCGAAGCAGGTGCACGCCTGGCGTCCATGCGCATCGTTCCGCTTGTGACACAGGAGACACAGATCCAGCAGGCACAGCAGCTCTGTGCACAGACAAAGCTTCTTGATCTGCGTCCGTACCAGCACCGCAAGATCGGCGTGATCATCACCGGAAGTGAAGTATATTCCGGCCGTATCAAAGACAAATTTGAACCGGTTGTCCGTGCCAAAATGAAACATTATCCAAGTGAGATTGTCGGTGTCACGATCTGTGACGATGATCTGGATATGATCGTCAATGCTGCAAAAGCACATCTGGAAAACGGAGCTGATTTTCTGATCTTCACAGGCGGTATGTCGGTCGATCCGGATGATCTGACTCCTACTGCAATTTCCAAACTTGGAGCAGAGATCATTACACACGGTGTTCCGTCTCAGCCAGGCAATATGACACTGGTCGCCTATCTCGGCGATGTTCCGGTACTCGGTGTTCCAGGGGCTGCGATCAGCCTGCCGACGACGATTTTTGACGTACTCCTGCCGCAGATTTTTGCCGGCGATAAAATTACAAAAGAAGAACTGATTAACCTTGGCGATGGTGGACTGTGCCAGATGTGCAGTACCTGTCACTGGCCAAACTGCACATTCGGAAGGTACTAGAACATGATTGACGGATTCAAACGAAACATTACATACATGCGGCTTTCTGTGACTGATCTGTGCAACCTGCGCTGCCGTTATTGCATGCCGGAAGACGGAATCTGCAAAAAGTCGCACTTTGAAATACTAACCGAGGACGAAATGATCCAGGCAGTCGAAGTCGCTGCAAGTCTCGGCATCTCGAAGCTGCGCATCACCGGAGGCGAACCTCTGGTCAAACCCAACATCCTTTCTATCTGTGAAAGAGCAGCCAACGTTCCCGGTA
>CAZEPO010000302.1:0-1796 GCA_964514125.1 uncultured Lachnospiraceae bacterium | reverse complement strand
GCTATGTTTCTATTATACATGATTCCGTTCATAAATCAAGCATTTTTTACATAGTTTTTAAATTTATTTTTATTTTGTTACATAATTGTTAAAACCAAAAACTCCCTTCCATGCAAACAAGTTCATTTTCTTGTCTGCTCAGAAGGGAGCTTATGCTCTTGCTTTCGCAACCGCCTATTATTACTTATTTTTAATAGAAGTCACTGCCAAATTCGTCATTCCAGCCTTCATCAAACTCATCGTTCCAACCTTCGTCCAGATCTTCATCATCAGAATTATTCCGTTCTTTCTGGCTGTTTCTCTCCTGCTTCTTCGCCTCTGCTTCTGCCTCAGCAATCACATCTGCGGAAGCCGGCTGCAGTGTCACCTCTACTTCACGCGCTTCGTATGTACCATTGTTGGCCGTCTGTACCTCTACAGTCACAGTCTCATCTGCTTTGTAATAGCTCATCTTTTCGATCAGATCAGAAGAACTGGTCACAGTCTCACCATCAAATGCAGTGATCACATCACCTTTTTTGATACCTGCTGCTTCTGCTGCAGAACCCTCGGATACTTCATAAACAAATGCACCCTGTGGCATATTGTAAAGTTCTTTGGCATCATCGGATACATTTACGACCGTTGCGCCCATATAACCACGCTCTGCATCGCTCATCTGATCTCTGGTCTCTTTGTTGATCAGTTTCTGAAGAACCGGAATCGCTGTGTCGATCGGAATGGAATAACCCATGGAATCGGTACCTGTGCCTGCTTCTTTCGCTACATTGATACCGATCACTTCGCCTTTGCTGTTCAGAAGTGCACCGCCACTGTTGCCGAAATTGATCGCTGCATCGGTCAGGATCACTTCATTCTTGAAATTGTCGATCGTGATCTCACGGTTCAGTGCACTGACGATTCCGCTTGTCACACTCTGTCCATAGCCGAGTGCATTACCAATCGCGATCGCAGCCTGTCCTACTTTGAGCTTATCTGAACTGCCCAGTGTCGCTACCTTCAGCTGTGCTCTTACTTCTTCCGGAATATCGGCAAGCTGTACAGCTACGACTGCAAGTTCGTATGATTTGTCAGTACCCTTGAGCTTCGCCGGCACGATCAGATCCTCCGGATCCTCTGCATCTACGGTAAATCCAACTGTAATCTCTACTGCACCGTCTACCACATGGCTGTTGGTCGCTATGAGGAGCTCCTCCTCATTCTGTGCAATGATAATACCAGATGCAGCACCCTGTGCTTCATATTCCTGTGTGCCGTAATAGTAGGTCTCTACTTCTTCCACAGAAGTCTCCGTGATCGATACGATTGACGGCATACAGCTCTCCACGATATCAGAAACATCGGTCGTTACAATAGAAAGATTCTCATTGTCAACTGCCTCAATCTGAGAAAAAGTCTCCTTCTGTGTCTCTTCCTCCACTTCTTCTGTTTCGGCTGCAGTTTCCGTTTCTTCTGCATCTGCAGTAATCTCTGTCTCAGTTTCTTCAGCAGCTTCTGTCTCTTCTGCATCTGCCAGCTGCAGTGTCACTGCCTTTGATTCTTCCTGCTGCTTCTCTGTATCTGCCGCTTCCGCTGTCTCTGACTCTTCCTCTCTATCTGCGATGTTCAGCGTGATCCGATGCTCTTCCTCCGCCCGAACAGTCTGTACAGCTGTGCCAAATCCAGAACCCGACGCAGCACAGATCAGCAATGCCCCTGTCATAACCAATGCTCCATATTTTTTCCATGCGTTTGGTTTCTTCATAAAATCTATCCCCTTTCAATTCATGATTGAATCTGTTCTCTTTTTCTTTTTT
>CAZEPO010000301.1:0-1798 GCA_964514125.1 uncultured Lachnospiraceae bacterium | reverse complement strand
AATAATATCTTTTTTGTTCTTAATTCGACTTTTTCAACTGATACTGCTTCGGCGTCACTCCGTAGTACATCCGAAATTGTCGAATGAAATATGACAAATTGTCATAACCTATCTCTACTGCAATATCACTGACCATTCGATCTGAAGAATGCAGGAGCTCCTTAGCCCGCTCCATTCGTTTCTTAACCAGATATTCCTTGATCGTCAATCCGGTTTCTTTTTTGAATAATTTTGTCATGTAGTCCGAATTCAAATGTACTTCCTCTGCAATTTGAGGTATCTTAATCTCTTCTTTCAGGTGATTCCATATATACTCCTTGATCACGGCTGTCGTATATCGATTCGAATTTTCTTTGTTATTTAATATTCCTTTTGTGATATATTCAGTACATGCCTCAATCCAACTGCACATATCATCAATTGAAGAAATTGCTGCTTTGTATAGTTTGAAAATTTTCTTATTGTCGTATAGTTCATGTGTACTCAGTTCTTTCTTCTCCATGTATGCAAAAAAAAGCTGCAGCATATCCTGCTGAAACAGTCGAAATGCATCCTCACTAAGTAAGCCTTTCTGTGCCAGATCGGTCAAAAACGATCGAACCTCCTGCACAATATCCAATGGATTCTGCGTATACAACAGATCACTCCATCGTTTTGGAATGATGATTTTTTGATTTTCTTCCATCTTTCCTTTTTTGACATATTTCACCTGTTCCATTCGAAGTACATCACCCTTGCTATAAGTAAGAAGTCCGCTGTAAATATCCGCCAGTTCTTCATAATATACCGGCTCACTGATGTAGCAGAACAGTTCTGCTCCCAACTCTTTTTTACATGCATCAATCAGCATCAGACACTTCTCTTTTGCAAACTCCAACTCAGAATGCTCAAGCAGCACTGCAATTCTGCTGTATATCACCATCACTTTACTGTCTTCATCTTTCTTTTTAAATATAGATTGTGCAACGTTTTGTATCGCTGCCTGACAAAAGTCTTCCCCCCAGTTACTCCACATCTCATCCTGATTTTTCATTGCAATTAGGATAAGTGCATACTGCTGATCCAGTTCCAATACCACATCTGCCCGAACTGCTTCCTCCTCTATCTTGTCCAAACCGCCCTGTATCCGGTTCAAAAAAAGATTTTTCCAAAACATTTGCTGGATTAATGTCTGATTCTGCTTCCAATATTTGCCACGCTGTATTTCCGTTTCTACGTCGCGCTTCATCTGAATTCTTTTTTGAAACAAGGTCATTGCTTTGGGCAATTCCCGTTCCAGTTCTTCTTTCTGTATGTAATCTATAACTCCCAAATGCAGCATCTTCCGAAAATATCCATATTCTAATATTTTCCCAAATAAAATCATTTCCAGCGAAGAATACTCGCCACAGACCCATTCTAATAAGGTAAACCATTCTTCTTTACATACACTGACTCCGCAGATTATGAGATCTGGTCTATGCTCCGCTAAAATCTGCTGTGCTTTTTCCACACTATAAGCAGACTTAATCTCCAAAATATCAAACGCATCCCACTGAATCATTCGTTTTATTTTTC
This sequence comes from uncultured Lachnospiraceae bacterium, assembly GCA_964514125.1. Taxonomy (GTDB): domain Bacteria; phylum Bacillota; class Clostridia; order Lachnospirales; family Lachnospiraceae; genus Choladousia. The sequence continues at coordinate 241 of CAZEPO010000301.1, read as the reverse complement.
TAATATAGGTAATATCAGTATCTAAGATCAACAACTCCATACATGTCCTCCCCCTTTCAAATACTATACGAATTCCGCTCTTTTTTCAATAATATACTTGAATAATTGATATTTTTCCACCCAAACTGCAAAAAAATAGAAGCGTTATACACAAATACGCTTCTATTTCAGTCTTATTTCTGCTATTTTTATTTGTAAAGTATGATCGGCATCCGCTCTTCCATATTCTCAAATATGGTCT
>CAZEPO010000300.1:0-1812 GCA_964514125.1 uncultured Lachnospiraceae bacterium | reverse complement strand
GTCCCGGATTTATAATCCGGTATCCTCCCTTTCTAAATTATATACAAAAAAGCCCTCCCGGAATCCGCGGAAGGGTTTTTTGTATCTGTCCGAATCTATATTTGATTACAGATTCTGTAAATTATACTTCAAAAATAAGGTCTCCATAAGAAGGCATCGGCCACATCTCTTTGTCTACGATCATCTCCAGCTTGTCTACCGGCGCGCGCAGCTCCCACATCGCAGGCATCACGATATCATGGAAGTATCTCGCCTGTTCTTCGCCCTCTGACTTTTCTGCTGCGGCCGCTGAGACATCGGTTAGTTTCGCCAGTGCCACTCTTGTATCAGAAAGAAGTGCACTTGTTTCAGCGAGCAGTTCAATCTGAACAGAAGCCTCTACACCAGCTGCTGAAACTGCATTTACCGTATCTGCAAGACTCTTGGTATATCTGATGACAGCCGGAATAATCTGCTTGCTCGCAATATCGATCATCGCACGCGCCTCGATATTGATCAGCTTCGCATACGATTCATATTGGATCTCTGCACGGGATTCCAACTCTGTCCGTGTAAATACGCCGAATTTTTCAAATAATGCAACTGCCTTATCGGTCACCAGTGCCGGAATCGCATCTACCATGGATCGGATATTCGGAAGTCCTCTTCTCGCTGCTTCCTCTACCCATTCCTGAGAATAGCCGTTGCCGCTGAATACAATCCGCTGATGCTCGTTCGCATACTGACGGATCAAGTCGTGCAGTGCTGCATCAAAGTCCTCTGCCTGCTCCAGTATATCGCAGGCTTCACTGAACGCTTCTGCCACGATTGTGTTCAGCACAACGGTAGATTCTGCGATAGAATCTCTGGAACCTACCATACGAAACTCAAATTTGTTGCCGGTAAATGCAAATGGTGAAGTACGATTGCGGTCTGTGGCATCTTTGGCTACGTTCGGCAACGTCTTTACGCCAGTTTCCAGTATACCGCCGCGGATTGAATGAGTTGCTGTACCGGTACTCATCATCTGCGCCAGCACATCCTCCAGCTGATCACCGAGGAATACGGAAATGATCGCAGGCGGTGCTTCATGCGCACCCAGACGATGATCGTTACCTGCATCTGCTGCTGATTCCCGGAGCAGATCCGCATGGACATCAACTGCTTTCAATATACAGGTCAGCACCAGCAGAAACTGAAGATTTTCATGCGGTGTCTTACCCGGATCCAGCAGATTGATGCCGTCATCTGTGGTCAGAGACCAGTTATTATGTTTACCGGAACCATTCACTCCTGCAAACGGTTTTTCATGAAGCAGACATTTCAGACCGTGACGGCGTGCCACGCGCTTGAGTGTCTGCATAATGATCTGATTGTGATCTGCTGCCAGATTCGCCTGTGTATAGATTGGCGCAAGCTCATGCTGTGCAGGCGCCACCTCATTGTGCTGTGTTTTGGAAAGCACACCGAGTTTCCAAAGTTCGATATTCACATCATGCATAAAAGCTGCTACACGCGGACGCAGTGCACCAAAATAATGGTCATCCAGCTCCTGTCCTTTCGGCGGCATTGCACCAAACAGTGTACGCCCCGTAAAGATCAGGTCTTTTCGCTGTTTGAATTTTTTCTCATCAATCAGGAAATACTCCTGCTCCGCACCGACAGATGGGGTAACCTTTTTGGAAGTGGTATTGCCAAACAGACGCAGCAAACGGACTGCCTGTACATTGACTGCCTCCATGGAACGCAGCAGCGGTGTCTTCTGATCCAGTGCTTCTCCGGTATAGGAACAAAATGCAGTCGGAATACAGAGCACAGCTGCACCATTTTCAT
>CAZEPO010000299.1:0-1821 GCA_964514125.1 uncultured Lachnospiraceae bacterium | reverse complement strand
ATTGATGCGATTGCGATGGATATCGGTGTGGCACAGTATCAGCTGAAAGAAAAAGAAGGCTTTATGATTCTGGAAGAAAGCCTGAATTCAGAAGAGTACGGCATTGGCTTCCGTGTGGAAGATGAAGAACTTCGCGATACTGTAAATGAAGCACTGTTTGCACTTCTTGCAGACGGTACATTTGATGAACTGGCAGAAAAATATGAGCTGACAGACATGGTTTGTCTGGCAGAATCTGCTCCGGAAGCAGAATAAAGATTTCTGATTTGCGGAAACAGAGAAAGGATCGGAACGTGAAATGAGTTTTGCAGTTATGTTGGAACAGCTGGGCAACGGTATGCTGAAATCGCTGGGGATTTTTATATTGACGCTGGTATTTTCGCTGCCGCTGGGTCTGCTGGTCGCTTTTGGAAGAATGTCCAAAAATCGGTTGCTACGGCTGATTATGAAGGTTTACATCTCGATCATGAGAGGAACGCCGCTGATGCTTCAGCTTCTGGTCGTTTATTTTGGACCCTATTATCTGTTTGGAATGCGGATCGGCGGTTCCTACCGTTTCACGGCGATCATTCTCGGTTTTGCACTGAATTATGCAGCTTATTTTGCAGAAATATACCGTTCCGGTATCGAATCCATGCCGGTCGGACAGTATGAGGCAGCCAAGGTACTTGGCTACAGCAAGACACAGTGTTTTGTCCGCATTATCTTTCCGCAGGTGATGAAACGGATTCTTCCTTCTATTACAAATGAAGTGATCACGCTGGTCAAAGATACGTCCCTGAGTTTTTCACTGGCGTATGCAGAGATGTTTACGATCGCCAAGCAGATCGCGGCATCTGAGACTACGTTTGTGCCGTTTGTGGCAGCAGGAATCTTTTATTTTATCTTTAATCTGGTCGTAGCGACAGGTATGGAGCTGATCGAGAAAAAACTGAGCTATTATCAATAGCCAAATGGAATTATGTGCAGGCGTATGTCTGATGAGAATCTGGAGGAGTAGAAAGCGATGAAGTTGTTGGAGATGAAGCAGATAGAAAAAAGCTTTGGAGGAATACCGATCTTAAAAAATATTTCGCTTTCGGTAGAAGAGGGAGAAGTGCTCTCGATCATCGGTCCGTCCGGTTCCGGAAAGTCTACGCTGCTGCGCTGTGCGACGATGCTGGAAAAGATTGACGGCGGCGAGATCTTTTATATGGGCGAGAAGGCTGCCTGTGTAGATGCACAGGGCAGACAGATCTACCCCAAAGGCGAGGAAGCCAAAAAGATTCACTCTTATTTTGGACTGGTATTCCAGAATTTTAATCTCTTCCCGCATTATTCCGTAATGAAAAACATTACCGATGCGCCGCTGACGATCCAGAAGCGGAACAAAGAGGAAGTCTATCGGGAAGCCCGTGAACTGCTCAAAAAGATGGGTTTAGAGGATAAAGAAGATGCGTATCCCTGCCAGCTGTCTGGCGGACAGTGTCAGCGTGTTGCGATTGCCCGTGCACTGGCACTCAATCCGAAGATCCTGTTTTTTGACGAGCCGACTTCGGCACTTGACCCGGAACTGACCGGCGAAGTACTCAAGGTCATCCGCTCTCTGGCAGACCTGCAGATCACGATGGTGATCGTCACACATGAGATGTCCTTTGCGCGAGAGATATCCGACCGTGTCATCTTTATGGATAAAGGTGTTGTGGCACTGGAAGGACGGCCAGAGGAAGTCTTCGATGCCGACCACGCACGAATCCAGGAATTCCTCGGAAAATTTAACTGATGGAACATACTTTTGACAATAGGACGCCAAGCGCGGAAATCAAAATACTTCCTGCTGAC
>CAZEPO010000298.1:0-1841 GCA_964514125.1 uncultured Lachnospiraceae bacterium | reverse complement strand
CAAAATCGCAGAGAAACTGCAGTTCATCCTCTGTGAACTTGTACAAAATACGTGCCGCAGATTTGTTCACCGCAATAATAATCTTATTCACATTGAACGCCTCATGTGTCCCGTCTTTCTTGATTACATACATTTTGTAGATTCTCCCTTTCGCCATCTATATTTAGTGTTAATCTGTCTTTTTTTGACTATATATTGTTTCTGTAGTATAACGCAAAACCATATTTCTGTAAAGTGACAAATATACACAATTTCAGACTGTTACGCAGGTACAGAGGCTGTCACAAAATCAATGTTCATAACAGCCTCTGTCTCTCTTACTTTTAATCCTGTACACCCGCTCCAAAATACGGATCATAATAACTTGGATAATTGTCCAGCACATATCCGGTCACCATACGTCTTGTCTGTCGCAGGTATGTGTCATTTACCTCAATGTGATCGCCGTTTGCCCATATACCGACCAGATAGCGGAAGCCCTGTCCAACCAGAAATACTGCTTTTTCCGTATCGTAGGAAACCTCCGAGCCATATGGATACATCAGGATATTGCATTCCCCGATCAATGAGCCGATACTGGTCTGCCACTTCGTGATATCTTCTTTGAGTGTATCATAGGACATATCTCCCATGTACTGGTAACTGTATCCGGTTGTCGCAAACCGCCATCCATCTTCCCTGAGTTTCTGCGCGATTGCCTCGACAGCCTGTGCATTTTCCTCCCAGTTTAAATCTGAATCCTCCTCTACCAGATAGCCAAATGCACCTGCTGTTCCGGAAAGTGAAATAACACCGCGCGCACCCTGATAAGAAAAGTCCGGGTGTTCTTCTATGAACTGCTCAAGTACCGGAATCACATCATAGGCTCCGATCAGGTCATGTCCATTTTCATCAGTATAGACTGCTCCCACTTCGCCGTTTTTGTCCAGTGCCAGTCTGGTCGCCACACCGTCTCCATTTGCAACCGAAGCATAGTTCAGGTTGTCAACAGAGAATACCAGCGGCTTTTTGCCCTGCGGCAGCAATGGATTCTTCGCCGTCAGCAGAACATCCTTCGTTCCCTGTTCCTCCTGTGCCAGATTCTGCAGGTCGATCAGGACATAGCCACGCTCATAAAGCGTATTCAAAATATTTTCAAACTCAGTCAGCGTGATCATATTTTCCCGATATACCTGTGAATAGGCATCCCCATCAAATGCACGCTTCGTATCTACTACAAGATTCGTAAAGCTCAGATGTCCAATGCTGTTTTTGTCCAGCTCATATTCGTACAGACTATCAATCTTCTTCTGGTACGCCGTGATCGCTTCTGCTGCACGCTCATCGCCCTCCAGCAGCTCGGTATCCTGCACAAGGGCAATCGCCTCCTCGTAATAGTAAGAAGCCGCCAGCGCTTCTGCCTGCTCCAGGATCTCCGTCCGCTTCTTCTCCAGCGCCTCCTCGGATTCCCGCTGTTCACGCTCTGCCTTCATCTTCGGTGTCTCTACCGGCTCATTATTTTCATATTGGTTCAGTGTACCGATGCACTCTGCAATCTGATAATTCAATACGCTCCTTGCACATCCGCTGAGCATCGTCACAGACGCGGCGGCACCGATCACGGTCAGAATCCCTTTTCTGATCTTCATGTTATTCCCCTTTTCTATTCAAATCCCCTTATCATGCAAAAACAGACGCGTTTCATTTTGCGAAAACCGGTCTGCCTGGATTGTTCTCATATCTTTATTATTATAGCTTTTCTGTTTTATTTAAACAAGTACAGTTTCAAATTTTCTGCAATTTGGTAGTTGTAACTTTGAAATCATCTGGTATAATCAATCTAATTAAGTTTTGACTTGGAG
>CAZEPO010000297.1:0-1861 GCA_964514125.1 uncultured Lachnospiraceae bacterium | reverse complement strand
CTGCGTTTGTATTGGAATCATCACCACCGATGATAACGATTGCTGTGATGCCATGCTTCTTGCATACTTCAGAAACGATAGCGAACTGTTCTTCTGTCTCAAGCTTGGTTCTGCCGGAACCGATGATGTCGAAACCGCCTGTGTTTCTGTACTGATTGATGTATTCGTCGTCAAATACGATGTAGTTGTCCTCGATCAGTCCGCTTGGGCCGCCCTTGAAACCGTAAAGCTCGTTGTCTTTGTTGGTTGCTTTCAGCGCGTCGTACAGACCGCATACTACGTTGTGTCCGCCCGGAGCCTGTCCGCCGGAAAGGATTACACCTACAACCTGTTTTTTAGCTGCAGAAGTATTCTGACCCTTCTGGAATGTGATCTCTTTTTTTCCGTAAGTATTTGGGAAAAGAGCTTTGATCTTATCCTGATCAGCAACACTCTGAGTTTCTTCGCCTTCTTTTACACAGATATCAGCAATGCCGTTTCTCAGCATTCCCGGAAGCTTCGGTGAATACTCATATCTGGCTTTCTGCAATGATGAAATTTCCATAATAAGAATCTCCTTCTAAAAATTGTAATCGTACAAATTTTAATACATTTTGACAGAAAAGTAAACCACTAGATAAAAAAATCATCTGTGAACGTAAGAGGAAAATACTTTGACTATTGTTTGGTGATTGTGTATAACATAGATAAAATAATGAGAAATATAGTCGAAAGGGAAATGCTCCTATGAAAAAAAATCAAATCTTAAAAATATACGGAACCGATTACAAGGAAATGACAAAACGCTTACTCGAAGAGGCGGATCTGGAAGCGCGCCTTCCGGAGAAGGACAAGTGCATCGGCATCAAGCCGAATCTGGTCGCTCCGACACCGGCTGAATGCGGTGCGACGACGCATCCGGAGATCATTGCCGGCATCATCGAATATTTACAGGAGCGTGGCTATCACAATATCATGCTCACAGAAGGCTCCTGGGTGGGGGATAAGACCTCCGAATCGATCGAGGTCTGCGGATATGACAGGCTGATCGAGACATACGGCGTTGCATTTCGCGATGCACAAAAAGAGCAGGGATTTGAAAAAGACTGTGCGGGACTGATGCTGAATTTGTGTCAGTGTGTGCAGGAGATTGATTTTCTGATCAATGTACCGGTACTCAAAGGGCATTGTCAGACGAAGATTACCTGTGCACTCAAAAATGTAAAAGGACTGATCCCGAATAAAGAAAAACGACGTTTTCATGCGCTGGGGCTGCATAAGCCGATTGCCCATCTGAACGCAGGACTTCATCAGGATTTTGTCGTAGTCGATCATATCTGTGGGGATCTGGATTTTGAGGACGGCGGCAATCCGGTCGTGCGCAACTGTATTATGGCAGCCTGCGATCCGGTGCTTGTGGATGCATACGTCTGCAGACTGCTGCACTATGAGACCGATGATGTGCCTTATATCAGACTGGCAGAGCAGCTTGGTGTGGGAAGTGCAGACCTGGAACAGGCTGAGATTTATGAATGTGCAAGAAATGAGCAGATGGAATGGAAGTGTGTATCCAAAACAGAGCAGCCGCTGCCGAAATCCAGAAAAGTCGTGGAACTCTGTGATGCAGTGGAGGAAGTGGAGTCCTGCAGTGCCTGTTATGGTTATCTGATCCCGGCATTGGAGCGACTGAAAGAAGAAGGACTGCTCGAAAAGCTGGATACCAGAATCTGTATCGGTCAAGGGTATCAGGGAAGGACAGGAAAACTTGGAATCGGACGATGTACGTCAGACTTTGCATATAATCTGAAGGGCTGTCCACCTACAGATAATCAGATTTATGAATTTTTACGGGATTATCTGAATAAAATGTGACAAGTCCGGT
>CAZEPO010000296.1:0-1864 GCA_964514125.1 uncultured Lachnospiraceae bacterium | reverse complement strand
GGGGTAGAGTATCTGGTGCTTGAGACCGGACTTGGCGGCCGTCTGGATGCAACGAATCTGGTCGAGAAGCCAGTAGCCTGCGTGCTGACTACGATCAGTCTGGATCATATGGAATATCTCGGTGATACTGTTGCCAAGATTGCAGGAGAAAAAGCAGGAATCATCAAGGAAGGTGTTCCTGTGATCTTCGATGCCCGCAATCCAGAATCTGAAAAAGTCATTCTGGAACAGGCTGCCAGAATGCATGCACCGGCTTTTGGCTACAAGGCAGATATGACGGAAATCACCGGCAAAACCGATAAAAGCATTGATTTTATCCTGAATTGCAGTTATGATAAAAATAATATGCCTTCTGTCGGCTATGAAAATCTGCAGGTAACGGTTCCGTATCTGGCAGAATATCAGCTGGTCAACAGTTCACTGGCGCTGATTACGATGCGTGTGCTTGACCAGGCTAAGACAATCGCAGATGAACAGTTTGCACAGGGAATCTGTGCAACACGCTGGCAGGGACGTATGGAGACCGTGATGCCGGGAGTCGTTTTTGACGGTGCACACAATGCAGATGGTATCAAAGAATTTATCCGCACGATGAGCAGTGTTCATGAGACAAGACCGGTATCGATGCTGTTTACAGCTGTAGTCGAAAAAGAATACGAAAAAATGATCCAGACAATCTGTGAATGTGCCAGACCAGAGTCAGTTGTAGTGACGCAGATCTGGGGTGACCGTGTCGTTCCGGCAGAGACACTGGCTGATGTATTCCGTAGATATACGGATGTGCCGGTTATTGCCCGAGCCGATGTGGAAGAAGCGTTCCGTGAAGCACTGGAGCGCAGAGGGGAAGGAATGCTGTTCTGTGCAGGCTCCCTGTATCTGGTAGGCGAGCTGAAGGCGATCATGCGGAAATGGGATGCGCAGGATCAGAACTGGCAGGAAAAATTTGTGGTTGATGCAGATGCAGACTGCAAATAAGGAGAAATACACATGATCAATTACGAAGAAGAACTGAAAAAATTTCATCCGAGTATGGATGTCAACGAGGCAGAGGATGCGATCTACAGCCGTGATCTGACGGATGTGACGGATATCCTCAAGGAAATGCTCAAAGAAGAAAAGAAGAACAGAAAGCAGGGGTCTTTATGAGATGTATCTTTTGTAACTCCCCGCTTGCTGCGATTGATTACTGTCCGGGCTGTGGTGCGGATATCACGATTCAGAAACGAATCGTTCGGATTTCCAATCTGCTGTACAATGACGGATTAGAGAAAGCAAATGTTCGGGATATGAAGGGTGCGATCACGTCACTGAAGCGCAGTCTGAAGTTCAACAAGGCAAATACGGATGCGCGCAATCTGCTCGGACTTTGCTATTATGAGACAGGTGAGGCGGTTTCCGCACTTTGCGAATGGGTTGTCAGCAAAAATCTGCAGCCGGAAAATAATCTGGCGGATCATTATCTGGATCTGCTTCAGAATAACAAGAACCGGTTGGATACGATCAATCAGACGATCCGCAAGTACAATCAGTCAGTGGAGTACTGCAGGGATGACAACGAGGATATGGCGATCATCCAGCTCAAAAAGGTGATCAGTCAGAATCCGAAGCTGGTGAAAGCATACCAGCTCCTTGCGCTTCTGTATATGAAGCGTCAGGAGTATGAGCGCGCCAGAAAGCTTCTGAAAAAAGCTGCGTATATCGATACGACCAATACCACGACGCTGCGTTATCTGCAGGAGATCGAGGATGTGACCGGCAAGGGTACCAGCCTTCAGAAAAAACACCGAAAATACGAAAAAGAAAGAGAAGAAAAGGTCACAGGTACGCTGCGCTATATGAGCGGTACGGAGATGGTGATCCAGCC
>CAZEPO010000295.1:0-1879 GCA_964514125.1 uncultured Lachnospiraceae bacterium | reverse complement strand
CCAGAAGCATCTGACGAACAATCTTATATTCTCCCAGTCCCTTCAGCACACACGTCACCTCATAGCCTTCTTTTTCAAAAATACACTTCCAGGAATCTTCTTCGTCTCCTGCCATATCATTGTTGGCATGGTCGCCTGCTACGATCATAAACGGAGTCAGGATTATTTTTTTCGGCTGGATTGTCCTGGCTGCTTCCACCAGATCTTCAATAGCTGGACAGCCTTCTACGGTACCGATTCTTCGGTTCGGACATCCTCGCTCCAAAAAATGATAATTCAGTGCTGCATATACAAAATCGGAATGATGCTCTGTTCCATGTCCCATCAGAACGAGCATTTCATCTTCTTTTATCTCCCATTCCTCTATCAGCATATCTATGATCCGCTCGCAGTCTTCCTGTGTACTCAGCAGCGGAGCACCCACTGCAATTTGCACCTCAGTGCCTGCTTCTGAACCTTCGATGCTGCTGTCCTTCTGCTGTACAGACTGAATTTCTGCTTTCATCTGCTCATTTTCGATGCCGTTCAGCACATGGGTCGGCTGTACGATAATCTCCTGCAGACCATCTTTTTTCATTGCTTCAATGGCCTCTGAAACACTGTAAATGTGAACACCGTCCCGCTTTTCAATCTTTCTGCGAATCTTTCCGCTTGTCCAGGCACGATATACCGGATACGCAGGATATGCACTGCGCATCTCCTGCTCCACTGCATCAATCGTCTTCGCACAGGTATCGTTGTGACTTGTTCCAAAACTTACGACCAGAATTCCCCTTTTGCTTTTGTTCATCTTTTTTCTCCTATCGTTTTCCCTGTGTCTCCTGACATACAAAAACGTCTGCTATAAAAGCAGACGCAAAAAACAAAGCAAAAGTCACTTTTCCTGCGGACCTTGCCAGATGTTTGCGCTGTATCTGGAGCACATCTATTCCACCAGGCAGGCTTCCTGACTCACAGATCTTCGCTTATTTCGCCTTCTCACGAAACGATTTCGCAATGGCTTCTGAAACTTGCTCCCTGCATACAGTGACCAGTTCGTTCCGGCCTCTCACCGGATTTCCTCTTCAGAATTAAGAAAAAATCAAAATTCTGCACCTGATGTCTTATTATGTAATTGACATTCTTTAGAATAATCGGTTGATCTGCCTTTGTCAATAAGCAGATCTTCTTCTCTTCTGAATTTTTATAATTTTACCACCAAAACCGGGATCGGCGGGTGATTCGGTCGATTGTAATACTGTGTCACCAAAACCAGATATTTTCTGGAATCCAGCGTCTTCAGCCATGCCAGCACCGCATCACGCTCCTCAAATCCACTGTCACCGCCGCTGTAAATACAGATACTGAGCAGTCCATTTTTTCTGAGGATCTGCAGACTCTGCTCCAATGCTTCGATCGTGGTGTCAGATCTGGTCGCCAGTGCATGATCGCCTCCCGGAAGATAGCCGAGATTGAACGTGATGCAGTCCGCCGTGTCGTTTTCTGCATATGCTGTCATATGGCTGTGCGAATCAAGAATCAGCTGATAATTTTGTGCGGCATCGGCTGCTTTCAGCCGTTCTTCTGTGTGAGTCAGTGCCTCCGGCTGTATATCAAATGCCAGCACACGTCCGGTCATCCCCACCAGACGGCTCAGATATTCCGTATCGTTTCCATTTCCCATTGTTGCATCGATGCAGAGTGAACCTTCTTTTATGTGTTCTTTCATCATACGTCTGCACCAGGTTGTAATCTGATAATCGTTTCTGTTCATAATGCTCCTATCCTCTGTGTCCACCCTTTTTCTTCTCCGCTATATCAGATTCACCAGTATGGCGATCAAATTTGCGCCTATATGAAACAGCACCGGAAAAACAAAGGATTTTCCTCTTTCATACAC
>CAZEPO010000294.1:0-1896 GCA_964514125.1 uncultured Lachnospiraceae bacterium | reverse complement strand
ATGCGATCGCCGTACAGCTGGTCGTCAGCGGAAATGCCACATTGGTCGCCGCATTACCCAGTTCGCCAATCTTCTGCCCAATAAAAAACTGGTCAACGATATTGTAAAGTGCACCTACGAGCATCGCAATGATACTCGGAATGGCAAATTTGCGCAAAAGTGTCCCGACTGGTGCCACTCCAAGCGGATTCTCTCCTGCAGTCTGTTTTTTTCCCATCTTATTTGTTTCTTTTTGACTCATTTTCTTCCTATTTCTCCTCCTTCTTCTGAAACATATCTGCGGTATTTTGCTGCTGATACAGCCATGCTTCCCATCGTTCTCTTATCTCAGAAAACGGCCGCACCTTTTGGGGGTACGGTATATGTGCTCCCAGCTGCTTTTCCATCCAAACCATCCCATACCAACGGTCAAATTTGTAGCCACACTTAGGAAATTCTGCCACCTTCTGATATCCCAGATGTGCATGAAACTGTTCACTGTTTTTGGTCAAATATTCATCCTCCACTTCCGGACTTGCTATGCAGGCATATACACTCAAAATATTCTGCAGCAAAAGTGCATGTTCCAGTGCTTCATAAAGCATTCTCCCTATCCCTGCTCTTTTCTGATCTGCCCGGACATAGATCGTGCTTTCAACCGCCCAGTCATACGCTGCTCGCGGATGAAACCGCCCCGCATAGGCATAACCGACAATTCTGCCATCCTGCACTGCTGCCAGATAAGGATACCGCTCCTGTATATGTGCAATCCGTTCCTCAAATTCACAGAGTGTCGGCACTTCATATTCATAACTGATCGCTGTCTTTTCTACATAAGGCGCATAGACTGCAAGCAGCTCCTGCGCATCCTGCCGCTCCACCGGCCGGATCATAATCCCATCCATCCGCATCTCTCCTTTCAATAATACTTCCAAACCACAAAAATAGCCGCCCGTTTGGTAAACTAAGCGGCAATTCTGTCTTAAATCTGTATTGGACTGCTGTATATCAGCAACTGCATATTCTTTATTTATATGGTACCAGAATAAAATTAAATTGTAAAGATATAAAATGTTAATCGATTGCAGGATATACAACAGAAAAACCCCGGAAACCTTTCGGTTCCGGGGCATCTTACGCTTGGACTCACCGGTATCATTCGATACCTGAATATATATAATTTTATCTGTAGTCAGTGATTACTCGATAACTGTAGCAACACGGCCTGATCCAACAGTACGTCCACCTTCACGATTCGTCGTAGGAATTTTTGAACTGTTTACTATTCTTTTATTACAGATTTTTGCATAATCCCGATGATATTTTACTGTTTCTTCTACCGTTTTCAATTTTTTTAGAACCAAAATAGAACCATACACCATATTAAATATTTAATAGCTTATATTTTTCTGATAGAGCTTCCAGTATCATAGATTACGCTTTTATAAACATTTTTTTTTCAGACTCAGTAAGTTCCATCACTTTCTTCCCTTGCTTCTTTGCATATGTCATCAAACCTCTCAAGTCTATACTTGTCTTAGGCAACTGGCTTGGCATAATTGGTTCCGGTGTATTTTTTAAACTATCTCTATATCTCTTCATCTGTCCATACATAATCATACACCTCCATTATCTGTCTGGCATTTATCTCATCTACTGCAAATTGATATGGATGTAGCATTGCAATCACTTCTGCATGCAGCTTTTCAACATAGTGTTTCAGCAATTCTTCATTCGCTGCAAATCCATATACATAACCATCGTATCCGAAATCCATCGATTTCTTTGCCGCAATTGCAAACAAGTGTCCGCCAACACCATAATATTTCACATCCTCAGTAATCAACTTGTTATTCTGCGGCGCTGTACACATCCAGCTAATATATGCTGCCTGCATATCTTTATGCGGTGCAATGG
>CAZEPO010000293.1:0-1910 GCA_964514125.1 uncultured Lachnospiraceae bacterium | reverse complement strand
CACCTCCGGCGATGGAGACGTCACAAACGCTCCCATCTGTACCTTTCCCTCTTTCAGATTTCTCTTCAATTTGTTGCAAAGTTTGATCTCCATTTTTGTTCCTTTCTGCCCTATGCCTGTTCTATTTCCTGTATCGATCACTCTTTTCTGACCATCTATTCTGTTACTTGGTTGCAAGAATATCATCGATATTTTCTTACATTTTAACAAACCATATTTTCAGCGTCAAGGTTCACAAAAGTTCCCGCACATCCTGATAATCATAATACAGATTACTCAGATCATTCTGCCAGTCCCCTTCCACAGCATTGAGCTGGTCAATCGCATAGTTGATCTTATCCAGCAAAGCATTTTTTTCCAGTATCCCGACCCTCATTCCATCATAGGTTGCGTAATTACCTGCAATGATACTGGTATTGTCACTGCTGACAGTCAGCATGGCACTGCTGGAACCAATCGGTTTGGAAAATGCAAACTCCTTCAGACGCTCTGCTGTTTCCTACGCTGAGGTCACCATATCCACTCTGCCGTCTCTGAGCATATGCAGCCCAAACAACACAAGGAGCGACAGCAAAACAAAACGTATCTGTTTTTGATAAAATAAGTTCTTTGTTCTCAATCTAGTTTACCTCATTCTGCGAAATAAGCTGTTTTTCCATTCGTTTCAGTTCCGGCAATACAGTCAGCAGCATTGTGCCGAAGCAAAGGCTTCCGCCAATCACATTGGACACTGGCTCGGCCAGAAATACACCGTGTGTTCCCATTTGAAATACATAGGGCAGCAGATAGGTCAGCGGCACGACAATAAACACCTTCCGCAGCAGAGAGAAAAAGATTGCCTGCTTCTTTTTGTTCAATGACTTGAATACCGTCTGCCCGATGTACTGCAGATCCATAAAAATAAATGCTGCAAAATAAGTTTTCAGTGCAGGAATCGCATCTTTCAGCAGAATCTGATCCGTACTGAATACTGCGATCAGATACTTCGGAGCAAAAATGATCACACTCCAGGTAATTCCGGTATAGACAAGCACCATGCCCGCCATCGTCACGATTGCTTTCCGCACCATAGCCGGACGGTGTGCGCCATAATTGTAGCTGATCACTGGAGCACTACCTTCGTTGAACGCATAGATCGGCGTCTCGACCATCTGGCGGACGCTCGATACGATCGTCATCACGGATATGTATACATCACCGCCTGTCACAGACAACACGCTGTTGCAGCAGATGGATACAAGGCTGTTCGTCAGCTGCATAATAAAACCGGCAGTGCCGAGACTAATGATATTTCCAGCACATTTTCTGCATGTACGGATTTCGTTTTTCTTCAAAAAGCGCACCCGCATCTCTGCTTTTCGCTTCAGGAAATACAACACATAGCCTGCAGACAGAAACTGCGAGATCACCGTTGCGATCGCAGCACCCTTTACGCCAAAATCAAACACAAAAATAAAGATTGGGTCCAGTATCAGATTCGCCACTGCTCCGACCGTCACTGTCAACATTCCGACTACCGCATAGCCCTGTGCATTGATAAACGGATTCATTCCGGTGGCGATCATCGATGGAATCGTTCCGATCAGATAGATCATCATGTAGGGATATGCATAGAGCATCGCCTCCTGTGATGCACCAAACACACCAAGCAGGGATTTTGCTGCCAGAAGTCCGACTGCCATCAGAATCACACCGCTGCCGCACAGCATCGTAAATGATGTATTCATGACCGACTGCGCCTGTTGCTGGTCCCCTTCTCCACGATTGATCGCAAACAGTGGTGCACCGCCGCTTCCAAACAGATTCGCAAATGCGGTGATGATCACGATCAGCGGAAAACATAATCCGACCGCTCCCAGCGCCGTTGTCCCGATCTCCGGAATCCGCGCAATGTAGATTCGATCCACAAT
>CAZEPO010000292.1:0-1919 GCA_964514125.1 uncultured Lachnospiraceae bacterium | reverse complement strand
GAGAAACCGATGACATCCTGTGGATGCTTCGAGTGTATCTGTGGTATCGAGCCGCTGTCCAACGGTGTATGTATCGCTAACCGTGAGTACGCTGGTATGACTCCGATCGGTATGACATTCCCAGAGCTGGCATCTATGACAGGCGGCGGTGTTCAGACACCGGGCTTCATGGGTCATGGTAAACACTTCATCGCTTCTAAGAAGTTCATGAAGGCAGAAGGCGGTATCGAGCGTATCGTATGGATGCCGAAAGAGCTGAAAGAGCAGGTAGCTGAAAGACTGAACGCTACAGCAAAAGAACTGTACGGCATCGACAACTTCACAGATATGATCGGTGATGAGACAGTAGCAGAGGATCCGGAAACATTGCTGGCATTCCTGGAAGAAAAAGGACATCCGGCACTTGGCATGGAACCGATGATGTAACAAATCAAAATCGACTCCGTCGATTTTAGGGGTTTCCTAATACATTCAAAATGATATGCAGTTCATTAGGTATCTGACAAATGAAATGCGGATCATTTTCAGATTACATCATAATGACAAGTGAATCATTCAAACGGCCCAAGCCGTTTTGGAACCCTCATTTCGATGAGAATTCCGATACTGTACAAAGCGAGGGCGGTTATTTATAACCGCCCTTATCAAATGTAGGATAATTTTTTAACAAACATTTAAAAAAGATATAGCATTTTTTGGGATTTAGTGATAAACTAATAAACTGTCTACATAAAGTGCGGACCCCTTGGTCTCAGACTAAGGGATAAACAAATAATAAAAGCTGAGACGGAGTCAAATGACCCCGTATTCAGTGCGTAATCACAAGGAGGTAATGAAAAAATGCCGTTTACTGCAAAATCAGGAAAATTCAACGCAAAGATCAATACGGTTGAAATCGGTACCGGTGACAAAGCGATTAAAATTGGTGGAGAAAACGTACTTCCATTCTACACATTTGACGATGTGATCGAGAATGCACCAAAGGTAGGTATCGAAATCACAGACGGCGGCGTAGCTGCTGAACCGGCATGTGTACAGGCTTGCTACGAAGGCTGTGCTACAGTTGTAGATATGGCAAAGAAAGCTGCTACATTTGAAGGCGTTGATTTCCTTAGCCTTCGTCTTGAGGGTGGAGACCCGAATGGCGAGAACAAATCTGTTGAAGAATTGATCGACCTTGTAAAAGCAGTTGCTGATGCTGTAGACCTTCCTCTCGTTATTTGCGGATGCAAGAACGTAGAGAAAGACGCTGCACTTCTTGACAAGGCCGCAGGTGCTCTGGAAGGAAAGAATGCTCTTATCCTTGCAGCAAAAGAAGAAAACTACAAGACAATCGGTGCTTCCGCAGGTCTTGCTTACAACCAGGTAGTAGGTGCTGAGTCTGCTGTAGATATCAACCTTGCAAAACAGCTGAACGTACTTCTTACACAGCTCGGTGTAGATGGACAGAAAGTTGTTATGAACATAGGTACAGCAGCAGCTGGTTACGGTTTTGAGTACGTTGTTTCTACAATGGACCGTATCAAAGCAGCAGCTCTGTCTCAGGGTGACAACACACTGCAGATGCCGATCATCACTCCGGTAGCTTCCGAGACATGGGGCGTAAAAGAAGCAAGTGCTTCTGAAGCTGACATGCCTGAATGGGGATGTGTAGAAGCACGTGGAATCGATATGGAAGTTGAGACTGCAGCAGCAGTTCTTGCATCTGGTTCCAATGCTGTTATTCTTAAACATCCGGAATCTGTAAAGACTATCAAGAAGCTCGTTACAGCATTAGTTTAATAACAGTGAAGCATAAGGAGGAAAAAAGATATGGCACTGAAAGGTCTTGATATTTTCAAACTGTCACCGAAGAAAAACTGTAAGGAGTGCGGCAGCCCGACATGTATGGCTTTCTCTATGAAAGTTGCTCAGGGCGC
>CAZEPO010000291.1:0-1952 GCA_964514125.1 uncultured Lachnospiraceae bacterium | reverse complement strand
GGAAGCAGTTCTCGATTTTCCTGCCGACACTTACGTTTTGCTGCCATAAACTTCAGCATAAACTTAGGTGATACCTTGCTGAGCTTTTCGAAAAATGAGGATTCCCCGCTGCTCTCCTGCAGCGCCGCCACACTCTTGCTCACATAGTAAGTCACGCTGCCTAGTCCGAAGAAATACTCGATTCCCTTCTTCATTCCAAGCTTAAATCCCTTTTTGTTACGCTCACTGAACGACATCTTCTGCGCATCCTTCACAGCCGGAAGGTATTCGATATCAATCTCGTCATTGATCAGGATTGGAAGCAAACCTGTGGCATATGGCAGCGGAGCCAAAGCATACAACATATGATCCGTTACCTGTATATCAAAATCACCACGTTTTTTGCCTGTTGCAAGGATAAAACAGGCCATTACATTGCGTTTGTATGTATCAAGCATGCTTCTGGTATAGGGAGCTACCTTCATCGGATGCATACCGCCCTCCCAAGTGGTCTGAAGCCATAGAACCGGTTCATCCGGCAGGCCCTGACTGCTCTTTTTCAGAAGAAGATCCGCATAGTCATCATACGTTGTCAGCGGAACCATATTCCGGAATTCTTCAAGGGTATGCGGTTTTTTGCCTTTCAAAATTCTCTGTCCAAGCCCGCAGCTGCACCAAATATCAATTTCTTCCATAACAAGCCGCTTCTGCATCGTCATATACTCATCCATGGTCATATTCAGAAATCCACAGTATTCATCCCATATTTCTGCTTTCGTATATCTGCGCAGCTTTTCCTGAAACCGCATAAATCCCCCTCCTTTCTTTTGCTTTTTATATTTTGATTTCTCATCATTGTCACTGTCATTCAAAAATCATTTTCCTGTTTTCGTCCAAATGCACGTTTTATACTTGTCCTCGTCGGAATCAAAAACGGAGCCTTCTTTTTGTATAAAACATAGTCCGCAAATGTATTCGGAAATGTCCATAAATCCTGAACAATGACATAAAGCAGATTCAATCCGCTATAAAAAATCCCAACCCACAAAAGCCTCGAAGGCCAAAAAGCCAATCCGAGACACAGATAAAAGAAAAAGAACCAGAGCACACCCGGATGTCTGCACAATGCATACATCCCATCCATGTATACACAAGGTTTTTCATTCTGATTTAGGTATGTTTCCTCAAAAGGAAGTGCAAAAAAAAGTGTATAAATAAGCAGACCCAAAAACAAGACTGCCCCAGCCAAAAACAGCCAGGAATGCGTTTGCAATCCAACTGTCTGTATTGCTGAAACAGTCTGAACTGCCGTCGCCGCAGCAAGCAGGCATGTTCCTGCCAAAAAGAAGCAGCGCGGCAGCCAATGTTTCCATCTTACACTATTATAATCATAAATAAGATACAATCCAAAAACAATAATTCCAATGACAACCCCTGTCATATTCTCTACTCCAAACACATTTTCTGAATCGCTCAGTCTCTCCCTAAACAGAGCAATCCGATTTTTTCCATCCAGCTGCTACTCGTTCCTGCAGCTGCTCAAAACTGCACAGCCCACTCAGCGCATCATATGCTTCCACACAGGAAGCACCCGCTGCTGTAGCCATACAAACACTTTCCTGCATACCAAATCCATGCAGTGCAGACGTCAAAAATGCTGCAATACTGGTATCCCCGGCACCAGTTGCAGAGCATACTCGCTCCGGTACAAAGCTGTGTTCAAAACCTTCCTGATCACTCCACTGTTCCACATTCAGTGCAAGTGTTCTGCAGATTTCCTGCATTTTTTCTGCATCTGCACAGCGATAATACATTCCGGGAGCTCCGCATTTGATCAGGATCACCTTTGCTCCCCATGAAAGCAGCTCATCCGCCAACGGCTTAACATCCTGCTCTACTGTGATCACCTCATCAATGCTTCTTCCATCTGCCCTTCGGATCCATTCATCCCGCAGTTCACGATTCATCATAAA
>CAZEPO010000290.1:0-1961 GCA_964514125.1 uncultured Lachnospiraceae bacterium | reverse complement strand
ATCACCCCTGCTGTAGCGGATTGCAGGTACAGGGCACCGCTATCTCCCCGGCTGCACGGACTTTCTAACTATACAGGTTTTTTGCTGATTTGTCAAGAAGCCAGCCAAAATGTTTGGTCAGAATCTATCTTCTTCAAAAATCTGCCGAAGTGGATTTTGCAAGGTGATTTGGAATCTGCCGCCCTTCTGCATCCATGGAATAATCTTTCCAGTACACCAGCTCAGACACCGGCACCAATGTATAGCCCTGCTCCTGCAGCCTCAGGATCACAGCTTCCAATGCCATCGCAGTATACTCGCCGCCGTTGTGCATCAAAATGATCGACCCGTTTTCAAGATGCTTGTGGGCAGTCACCTTCTCAAGAATGGACTCAATCCCATAGTTCTTCCAGTCTTCCGAATCGACATCCCACTGGATCGGCAGATATCCACAGTCCTTCACCGTCCGGATCAGCTCGTTGTCATAATCCCCATACGGCGCACGAAACAGCTTCATGGAGTTTCCGGTCAGTTCTTTGACCTTTTCATCTACCGTCAGGATCTCCTGCCGTATTTCCTCTGTACTGAGCTGACTCATGTTTTTGTGATTCTGACTGTGATTGCCCAGGTCATGACCTGCAGCTGCGATCGCCTTCACATCCTCCGGATAATGCTCCACCCATCCTCCGGTCACAAAAAAAGAAGCGCGTACATTGTATTTCTGTAAGATTTTCAGGATCGTCTGCGTATCTTCATTGCCCCAGGCCGCATCAAAGGTCAGTGCTGCCTTTTTTTCATCCGTCTGAACACAGTACACCGGCAGCTCACGTCCTCCTCCAGCAGAATTGACCGCCACACTTTTTTGCCCCGTGATCATCCTGCCGCCCCAAACCAGACCAAGGCACAGTGCGATCAGTCCAAGTCCCCTCAGCCGATACCATGTACTCAGAAATCTGTCTTCCATTCTTTTGCCGTCCTGTATTTCCTTATTACCAATATATGCGGCTCTTTTTTCATATTCCTTCTTTTCCTCTTAAGAATCTATTCATTTTTTCCGGAAAAATCTGTGCTACACTATGGCTATAAATGGTGAATTGCTCGATACGAATGCAATATTGGGGACAAGACGAACGTAAACATGTATGAAAGGGTGACGATTATGACAAAACAACTGATCTGGAAAGGATTTTTAACTGCTGCCAGCATCGCAGCCATGACTATGGTGACAATGACCAGTACCGTTTCTGCTGCCGGACGTTTCAGCAGCACGACCTCAAGAGATGCGAACAATGACATCTGCATCAATTTTGACGAAGTAGAGGTTACACTTCCAGCTGACTGGGCAGGCAAATGTCGGATGGTTTCTTCTTCTGATCATGTCAGCTTTTATCATTTGGCCTCCAATAACAGCTACAAAGCCGAAGGTTCTGAATATGGCGGCTGGCTGTTTGATATTACTTTCAGCACGACACGTGATTATGTCAACTATGCAAATTATATGGAGCTCGGCAAGACAGAGGAAGGTTATTATTACGCCAGCTTTCCTACCGATGTGCAGGCATATTTAGCTGATGCAGCGATCGCCAGCGAATATTTTGACCTGTATGCAGATATGGATGCGGTCAAGGACTCCATGTTTCTTGTATACAACGGTGAGGAACAGCCCATTGTATGGGTCGACCCGGATCCTTCCGATGAATATCTGCTCCCGCAGAGCAGCTCCGAATATCTCGCCTCATCCGACATCGCAGATATGGACAAAGATCAGCTTCAGATGGCGATCAACGAAATCTACGCCCGCCACGGCCGCAAATTCGTCCTCAAGGAAGTACAAGAATACTTTGATTCCTGCTCCTGGTACAAAGGAACGATCGACGCTGCGGATTTCGATGTGAATGTCATGAACCAATACGAAGGCGCCAATCTGAATCTGATGGTAGACCGGATGAACGAGCTGGACTGATCGATACCAACCAGTAATT
>CAZEPO010000289.1:0-1969 GCA_964514125.1 uncultured Lachnospiraceae bacterium | reverse complement strand
TATGGTATACAAGACAAAAGGTGTATGTTCACAGGAGATTCATTTTGAACTGGACGGCGATACGATCAAAAGTGTAGAATTCATCGGCGGCTGCTCCGGCAACACACAGGGTATCGCAAGCCTGGTAAGAGGTATGAAGGTTTCTGATGCGATTTCCCGTCTGGAAGGAATCCGCTGCGGTTTCCGTCCGACTTCATGTCCGGACCAGCTGGCAACTGCTCTGAAGCAGGCCGCTGCAAAATAAGAATCCTCAAAAAAGCAGAAGCTCCGCTCCTTTCAGAAAGGTCTGGGACTTCTGCTTTTTGTTTTTCTTCTATTATATATAGCAGCTGCCATTCGTTCAGTACCAGTAGATCGTTACCAGATAAAAATTCTCATCCTTATGATAACGGTAATTCCACTTCTTCACACCGTTGATCTCCATCAGATACTGCCCTGCATCGCTCAGCAGTTCTCCGTCAAACAATTCATAAACTGCCGCGTCAAATGCTTCCCGGCTTCCAAATTTCATTCCTATACTGGATCTGCCCGACCAGACAGAATCCATCAACGCATTGTAGATCGTATTATAATCAAAATTCTCGTAATAACAGCCGTTAAGTTTATAATAATCATAAGCATCTGAGGTACACTCTGGCAGCTCGATCGACATATCCGGTGTATGCGTCTTGAACAGATCCATCTGTGTACAGCACAGATAATTATAGTTGATCACATTGCTCGAATCACCTTCTACCTGATTTACAAAGACCGGATCACCCCAGGTCACATCGACATAATAATAATTGCCGTCGATGCGTACCATGTTCCAGCCATGATCCCCGCCTTCTTTGATCGTGCCAGTAATATAGGTGCAGAACATTCCCATCCGGTTCAAAATATACTGAAACGCCTTGGAATAGCCTGCACATACCGATGCGTGATGCAGAAGCGCACTCTGGATATTCTGTGTATCTGCAGCCCCTGCATTATAGTCAGTCGTATTGATGATATACTCATACACATACTTGATTTTCTGATAATCCGAAGCTTCGGACCAGATCTGTGCAATGCAGACATCTGCAGCAGCTTCCAGCTGTTCCCTCATCGAAACCCGCGCCTCCTGCGGCACAACGGTTTCAAATTCATAATTTACCACCGACCCTGTCAGGACTGACTGTTCCACCTGCGCATTCGATCCAATCCAGAAGATTTCCGGATGATCGGCAAGCACCGCATAGTAAGCCTGCCAGAATTCATCGGCGCTGACAGAAGAAAGAAAGCTGCCGGAATCCTCACCTTTCATGATCTTTACATAAATCTCCCGATACGCTTCCTGCAAATCCTCGTTCAAATATCCATAATGATATTCTTCTACCTGCGAGGTCACGCCAGCCTCCGCTGCCGCAGTTTCCCATCTGGCTGCACCCGGATCCGACCATTCATAGCTGACCCGCTCCACTATGCTGCATCCGCTCAGCAGCAAGCATACGGTCAATGCTGCCAGCAGAACAATTCCTCTGTGATACCTTTTCAATTGTCTTTTCTCCCTTTTCTATCGATCCCATTTGTCGCAGAGCGCATGGATTTCTCTCGTAAACTTCTCCAGGTCGCGATTGGCACCGCCCTCGTTGTGACGGATCACACCGATCAGACGCTGACCTGCTGCAAGCAGTCTTGCAAAGGTCTTTGTCACCTTCGCAGCAGCCGATGATGCTGCCTTCGGAATCGGAACCGGCTCTGCCTGATGCAGGAAGCATCCGGCAGCCAGATCATAACAGGTGCCGGAATACGGTGCATACGCGTCCAGCCCAAGCTCATCGCGCAGTCTGTCTGCAAAGATCTCGCAGACCGCGTCTTCCCCGTGTACGACAAATACTTTTTTCGGCTTCTGTGTAAAGGACCGCGCCCAGCGGAGCAGTCCGTTGTTATCCGCATGACCGCTGACACCCGGCAGACGGCAGATCTCCGCTCTGACCTCGATTTCCTC
>CAZEPO010000288.1:0-1986 GCA_964514125.1 uncultured Lachnospiraceae bacterium | reverse complement strand
GCAGCAGCAATATCCTCCTTTTGATGGAAATGCTGTTGTCTGGCAAATTTTATTTTTGTAGTAATACTGTCGAGAGGAAACCGTTAGCAGCAGTGTGTTTGAATGAAGGTGTTAATGGTTGTCTTTGCGGGTAAAATAAACCCGTAGATTGTGGAAAGGAGCTATATGAACCGGTTAGTTGAGATTATTAAAAAAGAAAAGCTTGTTGCAATTTTACGTGGTGTTCCAGGTGAAAAAATGGAATCAGTCATTACAGCACTTTACAATGGTGGCATTCGCGTCCTTGAAATTACTTTTGATCAAAAATCGGAGAAGAGACATGAGGAGACGGGCGGTGCTATTCGTTTGGCAAAAAAATTATTTCCAGATATGAGTGTGGGCGCAGGAACGACGATGAGTGTGGAAGATGTGCAGGCAGCTTATGATGCAGGCGCACAGTTTATCCTTGCGCCAGATGTTAATGAGGATGTGATTAAAAGAACAGTTGAGCTTGGAATGCTGGCAGTTCCGGGAGCGATGACGCCGACGGAGATTGCAACAGCGCACAGACATGGTGCAGAAATTGTAAAATTATTTCCGGCAGGAAATTTCGGAACAGGATATGTAAAGGCAGTTACAGCACCGATTAGTCATATCCCATTGATGGCAGTGGGCGGCATTGATCTGAATAACATGAAAGACTTTTTGAAAGCAGGAATTTGCAGTGTTGGAATTGGTTCTTGTCTGACAGACAAAAAGATGATTGAAAAGAATGATTGGAATGCGTTAACGGAGCTTGCTCGAAAATATGTGGAGGCGACAAAATGAATCATACTTTTTTGGTGACGATTGACGGCGGCACAACCAATACACGAGCTGTTCTTTGGAAAGATAATGAGGTGGTTGCGGTTGCCGCACGTGAAGTTGGTGTGCGCGATACTGCGATTTCTGACAGCGAGAGCCCTTTGAAAACAGCAGTAAAAGGTTGTTTGAAGGAGGTTATGGAAAAAGGTGCAGTTACATTTGAAGAACTGGAAGGGATTGTTGCTTCCGGCATGCTTACTTCGAATGTCGGTCTTGTGGAAATTCCGCATCTGACAGCACCGGTATCCGCAAAAATATTGGCAGCATCTATCAAAACGATAAGGTTAGCAGATGTTTGTCCAATTCCGATTCACTTCATTCCAGGTGTGAAAAATCAGATCGCTTCAATCGATGAAGAGACGTTTGAACAGATGGATATGATGCGCGGTGAAGAAACAGAGACATTCGCGATTTTAAAAGAGCATCCGGTAAACAGATCCACTCTGCTTGTTTTGCCGGGATCACATAATAAATTTGTTTTTGTGAATGCAGATGGTGCGATTACAGGCTGTCTGACAACAGTTAGCGGTGAATTGCTTTCTGCTATTACGCATAATACAATTTTGGCGAAATCCGTTGGTCAGCAATTCGCAACAGAAGAAACATATGATACAGATATGGTACTGCGAGGTGCATGTACCACAGCAAAGACAGGGCTTGGAAGAGCTTGTTTTTCAGGACGTATTTTAAATACTTTTGTGACGGATAACCAGATGAAGATTGCGAATTTTCTGTTAGGTGCGGTACTGCAGGAAGATGTTGCGGCATTAAAAAACAGTGCGGTATTTTCTGTTACGGAGGATATAGATATTATCGTTGCTGGCAAAAATCCGCTTCGCCAGGCACTTGTGGATATCTTAAAGGCAGATAATCCTTCTTATCACATTATTGAATATCTGCCAAAGCCGGGACAGTCGCTGAGTGCGTGTGGTGCGAAATATTTATATGAGATTTCAAAATAAATGGGGACAGTGAAAAAGCATAGATTCATAAAAAAGAAGGAACAAGGATTCATAAGAATCCAAGGTCCTTCTTTGATATTGTATTTTATATTATATCGGTTTCGTTTGAGAGAAATTTAAGTGTTCTCTTCTGATTCATCTGCGTTTGTGGCATCGGATTTCTCCGGCAGATGCAGATGAA
>CAZEPO010000287.1:0-1990 GCA_964514125.1 uncultured Lachnospiraceae bacterium | reverse complement strand
CGGATCATTTACTATGAGACAAGCCGCGGCTGTCCGTTTTCGTGCAGCTACTGCCTGTCCTCGATTGATAAAAAAGTCCGTTTTCGTTCTTTGAATCTGGTGTTCCGGGAACTGGCATTTTTCCTGGAGCAGCGCGTGCCGCAGGTAAAATTCGTGGATCGTACATTTAACTGCAGTCATGAGCGGGCGCTGGCAATCTGGCGTTTCATTCAGGAGCATGACAACGGTGTGACGAATTTTCATTTTGAGATTGCGGCAGATCTGCTCAATGAGGAGGAGCTGGAACTGCTTGCGAAGATGCGGCCGGGTCTGGTTCAGCTGGAGATTGGTGTGCAGACGGTCAATGAGCAGACATTGCAGGCAATCCGCCGGACTGCAAGCTTTGAAAAAATCGTACAGCGGGTCAAAAAAGTAGCAGAGGCAGAGAATATCCATCAGCATCTGGATCTGATCGCCGGCCTCCCATACGAAGATTTTGCCAGCTTTCAGCATTCCTTTGATACTGTTTATCAGCTTCAGCCGCAGGAACTGCAGCTGGGATTTCTCAAAGTGCTGCGCGGATCACATATGCATCAATGTGCAGAAGAATATGGAATCCTGTACCGCAGCAGACCGCCGTATGAGGTACTTGCGACCAACTGGATCAGCTGTGATGAACTGCTGCGCCTGAAAGAGGTCGAAGAAATGCTGGAGGTCTATTACAACAGCCAGCAGTTCCGCAACACGATGGAGGCATTGACACAGCATAGTACGCCGTTTGGATTGTATGCGGCACTTGCAGATCATTACAAGATACATGAACTCGAAGGAAAATCCTATTCCAGAGCACAGCGATTTGAGATTCTGCGGAACTTCATTGCAGAACAGAAGCTGCCGCAGCAGACCTTTGATGAACTGCTTCTGCTGGATCTGTATTTGCGAGAAAATGCCAAAAGTCGTCCGCAGTGGGCACCGGATCAGTCTGCTTATCAGAAAGAGATCATCCAGTTTTATCAGCAGGAAGAACAGGAACATCGCTATCTGAGCGGTTATGAAGGTATGACATGGAAGCAGATGATGCGAATGACCCATCTCGAACCATTCACAGACGAAGAAGGGACGCTACGCTGGAGATTGTTTGATTACCAAAAAAGAAACCCGCTGACCGGTGATGCACAGCTGACAGAACTTCCTTATCTGAACGGAGCAAGAGCGGGTTTGCAGGCAGAATAGTATCGCATGGGCGTCAGGAGAAAAAATGCAGAACAGTTATGTAGTATTTGATTTGGAGACAACGGGGCTGCGCCCCTGTCATGACCGGATTCTCGAGATTGGTGCACTGCGCATCGAGGAAGGAGAAGTGACCGGAACATATGAGACGATGATCGACAATGGTGTGCCGATCCCGGAGCGGATCACAGAGCTGACCGGAATCACGGAAGCGATGATCGAGGGAGCACCGCAGGTACGCGAAGCGGTAGAAGGTTTTCTGGAATTTTCACAGGAAGCAGTGCTGGTCGGACATAATGTGCTGTTTGATTACAGCTTTATGAAAAAGAATGTGATCAATCTTGGCGGGACATATGAACGGAAGGGGTTAGATACGCTGGCAATTGCACGGCTTTGTCTGACCGAGCTGCCCAGCAAAACGCTGGACAAGCTGGCAGCCCATTATGGAATTCCGCAGGAGCATCATCACAGAGCACTGGATGATGCATTGACGACAGCCAGACTGTATGAGCGGCTGAAGGAAGAGTTCGGAGAAAAACGGCCGGATCTTTTTGAACCGGTCCAGCTGCACTACAAAGTGAAAAAGGATGCACCCATTACGAATTCACAAAAAGTATACTTGCGTGATTTATTAAAATATCATAGAATAGACAATAACGTAAAAGTAGAACTATTGACAAAAAGTGAAGCATCCCGGATGATTGACGGGATTATTTTGCAATATGGAAAGATGACGAGGTAAATTGCTATGTTTAATATGAATAACAAAAAACATCAGAGA
>CAZEPO010000286.1:0-1999 GCA_964514125.1 uncultured Lachnospiraceae bacterium | reverse complement strand
GACAGAAGGCCTCTACAAAGTACAGAGTGTGAAATTCAACTCGACGATCGAAGTGCTGGATCAGTTTATCAAGGTGGGACGTGTCGATCAGGACAAAGAAGAGGCGATCACACAGAAATACATTGATATGATGTCTACCAAGACTCCGTCACAGGATCAGGTGATCGGTAATCTTTCCGGTGGTAACCAGCAGAAAGTCATGATTGGCAGATGGCTGGCAACTGATCCGAAGATTCTGATCCTCGATGAGCCGACACGAGGCGTGGATGTCGGAGCGAAATCCGAGATTTATGCAATTATGAACGAACTGGCAAAACAGGGCATGTCCATTATCATGATTTCTTCTGAACTTCCGGAGATTCTGAATATGAGTGATCGTATCTATGTCATGAAGGAAGGCAGAATCAGCGGAGTATTCAGTCATGAAGAAGGCGTGACACAGGAAGATATCATGCGGCTGGCAGCGGTATAATCGTGGAGTTTGGAGGAAAAAAAGATGACAAGATTTCAGAAAAATGTAAAAACATACTTTAAAGAGAACATTGGTATTATCGGTGCACTGCTGGTTCTTTGTGTTTTCCTGTCTGTGTATCCGAAAACAGGAGAGATTTTCCTGACACAGAAAAATATTTTCAACGTACTGAGACAGAACTCAACTAACCTGTATCTTGCCTGCGGTATGATCATGGTCATCATTCTTGGCGGCATTGATCTGTCGGTAGGTTCGATCATTGCACTATCCGGCTGTATCGCAGCAGGCTGCGTTTCCCGTTATGGTCTGCCGCTTCCGGTAGCAATCCTGGCAGGTCTGATGATCGGTGTATTAGTAGGTGCTTTTAATGGTATGGTGATTTCACTCACAACCATTCCGCCGTTTATCGTGACACTGGCAACTATGAACGTCGCAAAAGGTTTTGCCTATGTTTATACAGGTGGTTCACCGGTGCGTGTTGTGACCAAAGAGTGGCAGTTCATCGGAGCTGGTTATATCGGTATCTTCCCGACTCCGGTTGTGATCCTGCTGTTTGTTCTGATCATTACAGCACTTATCATGAACAAGACAAAACTTGGTCGTCATATCTATGCAGTTGGCGGCAACCCGCTGGCAGCTACATTTTCCGGTATCAGCACAGCAAAGGTTAAATTTATCGTACATACATATTCTGGTCTGATGGCAGGTCTTGCAGGTGTTGTACTTGCGTCCCGTATGTATTCCGGTCAGCCGACAGCAGGTGACGGAGCAGAGATGGATGCGATCGCAGCTGTAGTCGTAGGCGGTACCTCCATGTCAGGTGGTTCCGGTAAGATCGGTGGTATGATCATCGGCGGTCTGATCATTGGTGTTCTGAACAATGGACTGAACCTTCTGAATGTCAACTCATTCTGGCAGTATGTAGTAAAAGGTATCGTAATCCTTCTGGCAGTACTGCTTGACTTCTTCAGAAATAAAAAGAAATAACTCATTTCTACCATATTATTGCAGGGGAGGCGTCATATTTGGCGTCTCCTTTGCTTTTGAAACGACAGGGTCGAAAAATGCTTTCTTTTGCAGTGATTTCATATTAAAATAGTGGAAGGAGGAAGCTATGAAAAAAAGAAAAGGACTGTTAAAAAAAGGATTCCTGCTCATTGGTGCGGCAGGCTGCTGTCTGATTCTGTCCGGCTGCATCAGCATCATTATTAAGCCTTCTGATCACAGACCACGTTTGTTTGGTGCGACCTATATGACGCGGAATAATCCGTTTTTTGATGTATTAAATGAATCCATCCTGGAAGTCGTGGAGGCAAACGGAGATATTCTGATCTCGCGCGATCCGCAGCAGGATCAGGAAAAGCAGAATGCACAGATTCAGGAGATGATCGACGAGGGAATTGAATGTCTGTTTCTGAATCCGGTAGACTGGGAGGCAGTGAAGCCGGCCCTGATCGCCTGTCAGGAAGCGGGAGTGCCGGTTTTTAATATTGATACGATTGTCAAGGATACGGAATATGTCGTTTC
>CAZEPO010000285.1:0-2005 GCA_964514125.1 uncultured Lachnospiraceae bacterium | reverse complement strand
AGCGAACCAAGCTTACGCAATTTACTATATACTTATAGTTACTGAAAACAGAACGGAAGATCCGTTCCGAAAATCTAAGTAAGGAGGACAAAGGCATGTCACGTATCGGAAGAATGCCAGTAGTGATTCCGGCAGGCGTAACTGTTGAAATCGCTGAAGGTAACGTAGTTACCGTTAAAGGACCGAAGGGAACTCTGACAAGAGAGCTCGCTAAGGAAATGGAAATCAAAATGGAAGATGGTCAGGTAGTAGTTACAAGACCGAACGACCTTAAGAGAATGAAATCTCTCCATGGTCTTACAAGAACACTGATCAGCAACATGGTGGTTGGCGTAAACGAAGGTTATACAAAGACTCTCGAAGTTAATGGTGTTGGTTACAAAGCAGCTAAGGCTGGCAAGAAGCTTACACTTTCCCTGGGATACTCTCATCCGGTAGAGATGGAAGATCCGGAAGGCATCGAGACAAAAGTAGATGGAAACAAGATCATTGTTTCTGGTATCAACAAAGAAAAAGTCGGCCAGTACGCAGCTGAGATCAGAGAGAAGAGAAAACCGGAACCGTACAAGGGCAAAGGTATCAAGTACTCTGATGAAGTGATCAGACGTAAAGTTGGTAAGACTGGTAAGAAATAAGTAAGGAGAGTGTGAAGATGGTTAGTAAAGAATCAAGAACTAAAGTTCGTGTGAATAAACATAGAAAAATTCGTAACCGCTTCAGCGGAACTGCACAGAGACCGCGTCTTGCTGTATTCAGAAGCAATAATCATATGTATGCACAGATTATTGATGACACAGTTGGAAATACTCTGGTAGCTGCTAGCACACTTCAGAAAGAAGTAAAAGCAGAACTTGAGAAAACAAACAACGTTGATGCAGCTGCATATCTTGGTACAGTTATCGCAAAGAAAGCTCTGGAAAAAGGCATCACAACTGTTGTCTTCGACAGAGGCGGTTTCATCTATCAGGGTAAGATCAAGGCTCTGGCTGAAGCAGCTAGAGAAGCTGGTCTGGAATTCTAATTAGGGAGGAAAAACACAATGAGACATGAGATTATTGATCCGAGTCAGTTTGAATTAACTGATAAGGTTGTGTCAATTAAG
This sequence comes from uncultured Lachnospiraceae bacterium, assembly GCA_964514125.1. Taxonomy (GTDB): domain Bacteria; phylum Bacillota; class Clostridia; order Lachnospirales; family Lachnospiraceae; genus Choladousia. Next base: position 903 of record CAZEPO010000285.1, on the reverse strand, counting down.
CGTGTATCCAAAACTGTTAAAGGCGGACGTACAATGCGTTTCACAGCTCTGGTAGTTGTAGGCGATGGAAATGGCCATGTTGGTGCTGGCCTCGGAAAAGCAGTTGAAATTCCGGAAGCAATCCGCAAGGGTAAAGAAGACGCTATGAAGAAACTGATTTATGTAGGAATGGACGAGAACGCAAGCGTTCCGCATGATTTCATCGGTAAATTCGGTGGTGCATCTGTACTGCTGAAGAGAGCTCCGCAGGGTACTGGTATCATCGCTGGTGGTCCGGCTCGTAACGTGCTTGAGCTTGCTGGTATCAAAAACATCCGTACAAAATCACTGGGATCTAACAACAAGCAGAATGTAGTACTTGCAACTCTGGAAGCTCTGAAGCAGATGAAAACTCCGGAAGAAGTAGCAAGACTTCGTGGAAAATCTGTAGAAGAGATTCTGGGATAGGAGGTTTGAATCATGGCAGATACATTGAAAATCACATTAGTAAAATCACCGATCGGTGCTATCCCGAAACATCGTGCAACTGTTAAGGCTCTTGGTCTTACAAAGCTGCACAAAACAGTAGAGATGCCGAACAACGCAGCTGTTAAAGGTATGGTTGCTCAGGTTTCTCACCTTGTGAAAGTAGAAGAAGCATAAGAGATTATTCAGATAAGGAGGTGTCATCATGGATTTATCTAACTTAAAACCTGCTGCAGGTTCTGTACACAGTGATAATTTCAGAAGAGGACGCGGACACGGTTCAGGAAACGGCAAGACAGCCGGTAAAGGACATAAAGGTCAGAAAGCACGTTCAGGAGCACCGAGAATCGGTTTCGAAGGTGGACAGATGCCGTTATACAGACGTCTTCCGAAGAGAGGTTTCACAAACAGAAATACTCTTGATATCGAAGCAATCAA
>CAZEPO010000284.1:0-2006 GCA_964514125.1 uncultured Lachnospiraceae bacterium | reverse complement strand
GAAGAAGGTTTAACCAGTATTCCATATTATGTACAGATATGAAATCCCGTTTTACCGTATGTACAATGACTTTTCTGCCTTGCGCTTCAACGGCAATGATATAGGCTGCCGGAAGTGTGCAGATCCCTTCTTTGGTTTCAACGGGGATTTTGATGGTTGTAGCATTGTAGTATGTAATTGCATCTTTCATATTGCGGAAAAACCGTTGTTTATCCAATGGCTTGGACAAGTAGCGGAACACATGAAAGCGCATAGCCTCATCCAAATATTCGGAGTAGGAAGTTACAACGAAAATAATAGTATTTTTATTTTGCTTTTTTAATTCATTTCCTGCAAAAATACCATTCATTCCAGGCATTTCAATATCTAAAAAAACAATATCTTTAGATCCTTTATCCGAAAGCAAGTTTTCACCACTCGAATAACAGACAATCTCAGGACATTTCAGATGATTAGTTTCAAAGAAAAGCCGGATATATTTTTGTATTTGTTGTATCATCAAAGAATCATCATCACATATCAGAATTCGCATTCGTTCACCTACTTCTACACGATCTATTATCCGTACAGGTTTCAGCTTCATATTACCATATGACGACTCTGATTGCAAAGAAAGTGCATGAAAAGACAGAAAAACGATTATTTTGGTTCATGTAATCTTATATCTGTTAAGAAATGCTGTTTAGAAATGTTTAGAAATTCACACGATTCTTAAAGATCTCCCTGTTTATATAGGGAGATTCATATTATTCCGATTTTCATTTCTTTTAACAAGAAGTTCAATAAAATCTTTCGCTAGTTCTATATCAGCCTGACTACATAAACGTAGTTTTTCACTAATGTCTTTCGGGATATTATAAGCATTCATATTTCCAAGAAGCAGATAATCTGGAGTTACGTTAAGTTTATAACAAATTTGAACAAATGGGTGTAAAGAATGCGTTAGACATGGTGCTGCGTACAGAAGCTAATACAGCTTCCTGTGTAATTATGTATCAGCCAAAAGCACCGAGCGAGTTAATGAAATTCAGGAGATCTAAGTAATGAGAACATTGGCAGAAGTAGTAGCAGATTGGATGATACAGAATCATGCAATACATAAAACGGATAAAGAACTTTATGTATATGCACTGGATAGTTCAGTCATGATGGTATTACCGTTATTAATTGCTGGAATAATTGGCTTTCTTATGGGAAACCCAAAGCATGGAATAATATTGGTATTGCCATTTATGATATTAAGAAAATTCAGTGGTGGCTATCATGCAAAGAAACGTTGGATTTGTACAGTCATGTCCAGTCTGCTGCTTTTTCTGGCCATAGCATTGTCAATGAAAGTGCGGTTTGGTCAAGAAGTAGTAATCATCACGGTATTGGCTGCTATAAGCCTTGGTATTTTCAGTCCGATAGACTGTGAAAACCGATTGCTGGATGAGGAAGAAAAGCGAATATACAAACGAATGGTGATATACTGTCTGATTCTTTTTGGATTTATCAATATCATTTTATTTGTTTTGAAAGCTTATACGTATATTGTTTCGCTGTCTATCGGAATACAATTATCAGCTGCTTTACAGATTCCATATATTTTGAAATGGTTACAGAAAATGACCAAAAACGAACGATAAATGTCGTTTGATACCCAAAGTATTGAAATTTTTACAAAAGAACAGATAATGAAGGTGTCATTGATTTCGAAATGCTTTTGAAGGCTGTTGTTACTGTTTTTTTGATTAGTAGCTATGATACTGGTAATAAAAACAAAAAAACAGCGTGTGAAATGCGGAATGTTCATAAAATATGGATGAAGAAAGAGAAAAAAGAATACGAAGGGAGATAAAAGATGAAAAAAAGTTTAAAGAGAATGTTATGTGTATTATTTACTGTTATGAGTCTTATAGGAATGACAATGACAGTGAACGCAGATACGGTGGAGTTTACTATTACAGCAAACACTGATACGTTATCTAAAAAAGTAATAAAAAGCAGTGCATCCTATGAGAATT
>CAZEPO010000283.1:0-2010 GCA_964514125.1 uncultured Lachnospiraceae bacterium | reverse complement strand
TAGTTCTCCATCGCTACAACCTTCGGCTGCTGATAACGAAATGCCTCCTTCAGCAAAAAATACGAAGTGGCTGCGGTCTGTTCCGGACTTCCCATAACGTAGGAAGTAATGCCGTATTCGTTCCAGAGTTCGTTTGGCTGTACACCATAATACAGATGACTGCTCCCCAAAAACAATACATCGAGTGTATTTTCTTCTATCTCATAAAAAGAATGAACCATATCGGTCTCCGCGCTGGTCTTTCTGCGGAGAATTTCACTGATCTGAGCAAACAGGAAAATCCCCAACGCCAGAAAAACAATGACGCTGACTGCTGTTCTAAACTTTTTCATTTTCTTAATTCCTTTCTTCCATCTCTGTCTTCCGATAAATCATTGGCTGTCTATGAAAAGATCAGGATACCGGTATCAGAACTGGAAATAAATAAACTGACTTGCATCAAATCCCGGTCCATATACACCAAAAATCAGGATACCGAAGATTGCAGTATAATAGATCAGCCATCGGAACCAGATTCCCTGCCTGCACAGCCAGTCAATCAGCTTGATTCCTTTATATTTACAAATATCTGCAAAAAGAAGAATCATTAAAGAAATGATCAATACATTTCTCGTCTGCGCAGTCAATCCCATACTTTCCAGGTTGCTGCCCCAGGTAAACCATGCCTGTTCGCCCCAGCCTGCGATTCGCTTCAGGATCTCCAGACCCTGACGAAATGACGCCCGGAAAAAGATCCAGCTGAAATCGACCAGAACAAAGGTAGTCAGCATACGGAGCAGCTTATGACTGAATGCTCTTGTATCTATATGGAAGAAACTCACCAGCTTCTGCTTGCACGGCTTCAGCCATTCCCCAATGACCTGATATACACCGTTCAAAAATCCCCAGACCACAAAGTGCCAGCTGGCTCCATGCCAAAGACCACTCACCAAAAAGACAATCATCAGGTTGAACCACTTACGAACCTTGCCCTTTCGGCTGCCGCCCAATGGGATATACAGATAATCCCGAAACCAGGTTGACAGCGAAATATGCCATCTTCGCCAAAACTCTGCCACGGATTCAGAAAAATACGGTGTATTAAAGTTTTCCATTAACCGGAATCCCATGACCTTCGCAGCACCAATTGCGATATTCGAATAACTGCCAAAATCACAATAGATCTGAAATGCAAACAGAACAGTTGCCAGCAGCAGCTGAAATCCGGTACGCTCCGTATACGTATCATAAACACTGTCTACAGCGATTGCCAGATATTCCGACAAGACCACTTTCTGGAAAAATCCATACAGCATCAAAAGCAATCCGCTGCGCACCTGTTCAAAATCAAATCGATGTTTTTCATTAATCTGAATCAGCAAATTCTTGGAACGTTCGATCGGACCTGCCACCAGCTGAGGAAAGAAGGATACGAACAGTGCATATTTCAGAAAGTTACGCTCTGCATAAATATCTTTTCGATAAACATCGACCGTATAGCTGAGTGCCTGAAACGTATAAAACGAAATACCGACCGGCAGGATTACATCAAATGCCGGTGCCTCTGCTGAAATACCTGCCAACGCCAAGACTCTGACGATCGAATCTGCCGCAAAATTAAAATATTTGAAGAAGAACAAGATCGACAGATTGCTGATAAATGAAAGTGCCACATACCACTTTTTTCTGCGGCTGCGTTTGCCCTCATCCGGGATTTTCTCAGCTGAATCCAGCAGCAATCCTGATACATAGGTGATTGCAGTCGATGTCAGCATCAGCAGTGCATATTCCGGATTCCAGCACATATAGAAGAAGTAGCTGCAGAACAGCAGGAAAATATACCTCAATCGATGGGGAATCACATAATAACACAGGCATACAGCCGGAAAAAATAACATAAATTCCAGAGAATTAAAAAGCATTCCCAAAATCCTCCTATTAGTAATTACTTAATGTAACACTTTAGTATAGCTTATAGACAGAATCTGTGTCAATGAAGAAGTCATGGCCTACAATAAAAAAAGCACAGGA
>CAZEPO010000282.1:0-2024 GCA_964514125.1 uncultured Lachnospiraceae bacterium | reverse complement strand
AAGTCCCTTGGACAGTTCCGTCTGGACGGTATCCCGCCAGCACGTCGTGGTGTTCCGCAGATTGAGGTTACATTTGATATCGATGCAAACGGTATCGTAAACGTATCCGCTAAGGATCTTGGAACAGGCAAAGAGCAGCATATCACAATCACATCCGGTTCCAACATGTCCGATGATGAAATCGATAAGGCTGTAAAAGAAGCAGCTGAGTACGAAGCTCAGGATAAGAAGAAAAAAGAAGCAATTGATACAAGAAACGATGCAGACGCTATGGTATTCCAGACAGAGAAAGCAATGGAAGAAGTTGGCGACAAGATCGATGCAGCAGACAAAGCAGCAGTAGAAGCTGATCTCAATGCACTGAAGGAACTGGTAGCAGCTACCAACCCGGATGACATGACAGATGCACAGATCGCTGATCTGAAGGCTGGCAAAGAAAAACTGATGGAAAGTGCTCAGAAACTCTTTGCAAAGGTTTATGAGCAGGCACAGGGTGCAGCAGGAGCAGCAGGTCCGGATATGAGCGGAGCAGCAGGTGCAGCAGGCAGCGCACCGCAGGACGACGATGTGGTTGACGGAGACTACAGAGAAGTCTAAGACTGACTGGAAAGAGAAATGCAGCCGTTCATCAATCAGCGTGTTTGACTAAGACAAAGGATGAATGATTGCTTAGAATGAACATTACCCCTGAGGGCGCACCTTCAGGGGCAATGTTGTGTTAGTGAAGGTGGTAGAGTATGGCAGAGAATAAACGAGATTATTACGAGGTTCTCGGAGTTGACCGAAATGCAGATGATGCTGCACTGAAAAAAGCATACCGAGTGCTTGCAAAAAAATACCATCCGGATACCAATCCGGGTAATGCAGAAGCAGAACAGAAATTCAAAGAGGCTTCGGAAGCATATGCAATTCTGAGTGATCCGGATAAGAGAAGACAGTACGATCAGTTTGGTCATGCTGCGTTTGAACAGGGCGGCGGCGGAGCCGGCGGTTTTGGCGGCTTTGATTTCAATGGCGGAGATATGGGCGATATTTTCGGTGATATCTTCGGTGATCTTTTTGGAGGCGGCAGACGCCGCAGTGCCAATAACGGACCGATGCAGGGTGCAAATGTGCGTGCAAGTGTACGCATTACATTTGAAGAATCGATTTCCGGCTGTGAAAAAGAACTTGAGCTGAATCTGAAGGATGAGTGCTCCAAGTGTCACGGTACCGGTGCAAAACCTGGTACATCACCGGAGACCTGTCCGAAATGCGGCGGCCGCGGTCAGGTTGTATTTACACAGCAGTCCCTGTTTGGAACGGTTCAGAATGTACAGACCTGTCCGGAATGCCACGGTACAGGTAAGGTTGTCAAGGAGAAATGTCCGGACTGCTATGGAACCGGCTACATTTCCAGCAAGAAGAAGATCAAAGTCACGATTCCGGCAGGTATCGACAACGGACAGAGTATCCGTATCCGTGAAAAAGGTGAGCCGGGTACGAACGGCGGCCCGAGAGGCGATCTGCTGGTAGAAGTAATCGTTGGCAGACATCCAATCTTCCAGCGTCAGGATATGAATATCTATTCAACTGTTCCGATGAGCTTTGCTCAGGCAGCTCTTGGCGGAGATATTCGGATCAGCACGGTAGACGGTGACATTATCTACACGGTAAAACCGGGTACACAGACCGACACCAAGGTACGTTTCAAAGGCAAGGGTGTTCCGTCTCTGCGCAACAAGAACGTGCGCGGTGACCACTATGTAACACTCGTGATCGAAGTACCGACCAAGCTCAGCGAAGAGGCAAAACAGGCACTGCGCGAGTTTGACAAGGAAAGCGGCAACAGCCTGAATCAGACAGAAAGTCCGGAGAAGGCACAGGATAAGCCGAAAAAGAAAGGCTTTATGGATAAGCTGAAAGATGCATTTGAAGATTAAAGAATAGATACGCAAAAAATAAAGAAGCTCATGATAGATCTTAGTGTAGGAACTTTGATCATATCATGGGCTTCTTTGTTTTATTCCTTGGTAATGCAAAAA
>CAZEPO010000281.1:0-2038 GCA_964514125.1 uncultured Lachnospiraceae bacterium | reverse complement strand
CATTGCCGTAAATCTTCATGATGTGCTGCATCTGTACGATTGTTTGTTTTGCCATAACCCTTTTGCTCGCCCTCCTTATTTTTATTCCTCAAACAGCATTCCGCTGTTGTCAGGTTCGTTTGATTGTCACTGTGCTGATTAAAAAGGCTGCTGCATATGCAGTCCTCTACATATGCAGCAGCCCTACTTTCAACACTTCAGTCGTCTGCTAAAACTGCTTTTGTTACTCAACAGATACAGATGCTTTCAATTCAGTAACTTCATCTGCGGTCATCGTCAGAGCTGATTTCACTTCGATCTCACCACTGATAACTTTTGCTTCCAGATCTTCAACAACTGTTCTGATCTCTTCCGGAACGAGCTCTTCATAATGTGCATCTTTTACAAGCTCTACGCCGCCTTCTGCAAAACCAAGAGTCTCTGTTGTTCCGTATGTAAGTTCACCATTCATATCCAGAACGATTGCTCTGTAGATTGCATTACCTACGTTCTTAATTGCAGATGTAGGAATATTTGCAGCATAGTTCGGCATTGTCTGAGCCTGATCAGAGTCTACACCGATTACATATTTGCCAGTTTCGCCAGCTGCTTCGATCAGACCGTTGCCTGCATTACCTGCAACGTTAAATCCAACGTCTGCACCTGAGTTGTACATAGCCAGTGAGAGGTCTTTGCCCTTTGCAGAGTCATCATAGTTACCAACATAGCTTACTGCTACTTTGACATCCGGGTTCACATCAACAGCACCCTGGATATAACCAACTACAAAGTCATTGATAACAATACTGTCCTGTCCGCCAAGAAGACTGATGATGTTGTTGGACGGGTCGATACCCTCAATGCCTTCTGTCTTAGTCATGAGACCTGCGATTGCACCTGCAAGGTAGGAAACTTCGTTCTGTTTGAACAGTACGTTGTAAATATTGCCATTATCGCCATTGCCTTCAAAATCATAAGTCTCATCGAAGTAGATGAACTTCTGATCCGGATACATATCTGCTGCACTGCTGAGCGCATCTGCCATCTGCCAGGAACCAGTAACGATCATATCATATTCACCTGATTCACAGTAGTCAAGGAGTGTCGGCTCCCAGTTGACCTGGTCTGCTGCACCGCCGCCCATCTGCTCTACTTTGAATTCGAATCCATCGATTGCCTCGGACAGTCTGGCCAGACCTTCGTTTGCTGAATCATAGAAGGATTTGTCACCAAGTGTACCTGCAATAACCAGTGCTACTTTGTAGTCTGTGGATTCCGGTACATTGAGTTCCTCTGCTCCTGCTACGCATGTACCAGCAAGCATGGATGCTGTCATTAATGCAGCTGTTGCAAACATTGTCGCCTTTTTCATGTCTGTGTCTCCTCTCACATTCGTTCTTGTTTTGTAACTGTTCAGAAGAATCCTATGTATTTTTAGGCTTGTTCTGAAATGTTACTCTGTTTTAAGTACAACTACTTAATTACTTCTCCATAATAACATATCTATTTTAAAATTCCAATCTTTTTTCAAAAAAAGAGCCAAAAATTCATGGGAATTTTTGGCTCTTTTGTAAATATTGTTAATTGTCGATCAGTTTGCCTTCACCGTTCCAGCTGTACAGCTTACGGATCTCCTCACCAACGATTTCTGACGGATGCTCTGCTGCCAGCTTGCGCATTGCTTTGAAATGTACCTGGCTGCCCGCATCAGACATATCCAGAAGGAAGTCTTTTGCAAATGTACCATCCTGAATATCGGAAAGGATCTTCTTCATAGATTTCTTGGTTTCTTCAGTAATGATCTTCGGTCCTGTGATATAGTCACCATACTCTGCTGTATTGGAAATAGAGTATCTCATACCTGCGAATCCTGACTGGTAGATCAGATCTACGATCAGCTTCATCTCATGGATACACTCGAAGTATGCATTTCTCGGATCATATCCAGCTTCTACCAGAGTCTCATATCCAGCCTGCATCAGTGCACATACACCGCCGCAAAGAACTGCCTGCTCACCGAAGAGGTCTGTCTCTGTCTCTGTACGGAAGGTTGTCTCAA
>CAZEPO010000280.1:0-2041 GCA_964514125.1 uncultured Lachnospiraceae bacterium | reverse complement strand
AGCTTTATCGGAACAGCATCGGCGGAGATTCCATCGGTCTTGTTATGATGGATGAAGCGTTTAACAATATGGATGATGAGCGTATTGCGGGAGTTCTCTCGTTTATGAAACATTCAAACCTGCAGCTTGTAATCGCTGCACCGCCGGATAAGATTCAGTACATCGGTCCATCTATGAAAAAGGTACTTCTGGTTCTTCAGGATGATAAGCTCAGCTATGTGGAGGATTTTACGCATGAAGCGCTACGATGAAAAGGTATTGGGAGCACTTTTGGATAAATATGAAAGAAGTCTTTTGTATGTGGGGAAGAATCAGGTCAATCAGACAATCTCTGTTCCGATTCAAAAGAAGCTCCTTCCGGAATACTTTGATGAGTCTGCGCTGCAGTTTGATGTGATACATCAGCAGCTGGAAGCACTGGAAGAGAAGGGTTATATTCGCCTGATCTGGAAACATAAAAAAAGAGGCCATATTTTGGAAAAGTGCGAGCTTGTGGTGGAAGCAGCAGACACAGTATATCTGCTGCTTCAGAGAAAGCCGAAAGCCAGAAAAGAAAATGAGATTTTGGAAATCTGCGGGCAGTATCATGGAAAGACGCAAGGTCTGGACCTATTCCTGGATTGGGTGAAAGGCAGGATCTCATCGGGGGAGACGGTTCGCAAATATGTAGATACGGATGCACCGCAAGAGTTTCAGCGGTTGTGTGAACTGATCTTTCGAATCTTGACCAACGAGGAAGAATGTTTCCTGCGCCAGTTTTCAATCCGTTATTTTCATGATTCAAAATTTGCAGAGAAAGAAATCGGAAAAGCGGCACATATCATTGCGGAATTCTGCAATCTGAATGGTTTGCAGACAGAGGAAGTTCTGGAAGAATACAACATATATCGAAATCCATCCTGGCTGATGCTGAAAGGAAATGTAAAATTTTTCAAGCAGGATAGAGAAAGAATGAGTGAAATAGATCTTTCTGCATTTTGCGGTGGAATCGGAATTTCCAATCAGGATATCACCCAGATTTCCTGGAATCCAAATATCCGAATTGATCAGGTGGTGACCATTGAGAATCTGACTTCGTTTCATCAGTTTACGTGTTCGCAGCCGACGGGGAAAAGTATTCTTTGTATGTATCTTGGCGGATATCATAATTATGTGAAGAGGGAGTTTTTGAAAAGATTGTATGCTGCGTATCCAGACACAGCGTATTATCATTTTGGAGATATTGACTGCGGCGGTTTCCGTATCTGGAAAGATTTATGTGCAAAGACTGGTATTCCATTCCGGCCACTTTACATGGATGAGAAAACCTATGAAACATATCGGCAATGGGGACGGCCGCTTACGGAGACAGATCTCAAAATGCTTAAGACAATGGCTGAGGACAGCTTTTTTGAGGAACAGAAGGGGCTGTTTTGCAGGATGCTGGAGTTTGGGGTAAAAATTGAGCAGGAATGTGTAGAAGCTCATTGAACGATTGGTTAGAAAGGCAGGATTATTTTGGCAGCTGCTGGATTCTATGAAGCGTACGGCAAACAAATCCGGTGTTTCTCACAGCGTATATCAGGCAATCAGGGAAATGATGGAATTATAATTAAGAAGACAGGAGAGCTAAGAAATGAAGAGCTATTTGATTAAAGATACAACAAAACAGGAACGTATTGAATTGATTCGCAGCTGGGTGCCGGAGGATGAGGTGATGGATGGCTGCGATATTGATCTGTGGGAGATGTACCGAGATTATATCGATGGAAAAAGAGAAATCTCGGAAATTAATGCATCCTTCAATCGGGGATTTTATGCTCTGTAAATGATTCCGGCAGATGTTTATTCATTCGGATTGCACCTTGAATGTAGGGGAAAGTCAATAAAAAGAAGTGAAAAATCACAGAAAAGACAGATTCAGATACACTGATATTTTTAGTGTGTCTAGATCTGTCTTTTTGTGTTTAATGCTTCTTCTGCGTATCCTTCAAAATAATTGGCCTAAGTTAAAGCATTTTTCACAAGGTCAGTTCCGGTAGTATCTGCAGTTGTGGAGGTG
>CAZEPO010000279.1:0-2046 GCA_964514125.1 uncultured Lachnospiraceae bacterium | reverse complement strand
AGAGCACTTGACTTTTAATCAAGTTGTCCGGGGTTCGAATCCCCGATGTCTCATGTGAGAAGGAGTGTTGAATTTCAACACTCCTTTTTCTTTATAATTATTTGCAAAATGCAGCAATACTGGTTTGAGCCAGTTTAGACAAAAAAAAGAGCTGACAAGGTATATTTTCAACGAAAGAGAAATTGACAATGAAAGAGTGTGTGGGCTATAATACTAAAATGTGTATATTTTTTTAGGGTATACTGTTTAGAATGTGAAATGCATTCTTTCATATAGTTGAAAAATGTAAACAGGGTTCTTTCAAAGAAGGGACATAGAATAGAAGGAGGAGCAGACCATGTTGTACGATAAAGTACCTACCAGTTTGAATTTCGTAGACCGCGAAAAACAAACGGAAAAGTTCTGGAAAGAAAACCGTATTTTTGAGAAAAGTATGGAGAACCGTAAAGAAGGTGAAACCTATACGTTCTATGATGGTCCGCCGACAGCAAACGGCAAACCGCATATCGGTCATGTTCTGACACGTGTAATCAAAGATATGATTCCGCGTTATCAGACAATGAAAGGAAAGATGGTTCCGAGAAAAGCAGGATGGGATACACACGGACTTCCGGTTGAGTTGGAGGTTGAGAAGCTGCTTGGTCTCGATGGAAAAGAGCAGATTGAAGAATATGGATTGATTCCGTTTATTGATAAGTGTAAGGAAAGCGTTTGGAAATACAAAGGTATGTGGGAAGATTTTTCCGGTACAGTTGGTTTCTGGGCTGATATGGATGATCCGTATGTAACTTACCATGATGACTACATTGAGTCTGAATGGTGGGCATTGAAGCAGATTTGGGATAAAGGTCTTTTATACAAAGGCTTTAAGGTTGTTCCGTACTGCCCACGTTGCGGTACCCCGCTTTCCGCACAGGAAGTTGCTCAGGGCTACAAGACTGTAAAAGAGCGTTCTGCGATCGTTCGTTTCAAATGTAAGGACGAGGACGCATATTTCCTGGCATGGACAACAACACCGTGGACACTTCCGTCCAACCTCGGTCTTTGTGTACATCCGGAAGAGTCTTACTGCAAGGTAAAGGCTGCAGACGGATATACCTATTATATGGCAGAGGCATTGCTGGATACTGTTCTCGGCAAGCTTGCTGACAAAGAGAACGATACACCGGCTTATGAGATCCTTGAGCGATATGTTGGTAAGGATCTGGAATACAGAGAGTATGAGCCGCTTTTCGCATGTGCGGGAGAGGCAGCTGCAAAGCAGCGTAAAAAAGCACATTATGTTGTCTGCGACACTTATGTAACGATGGGTGACGGTACTGGTATCGTTCATATTGCACCGGCATTCGGTGAGGATGATGGTCGTGTAGGCCGTAACTATGGATTCCCGTTTGTACAGTTTGTAAACGGCAAGGGTGAGATGACAGAAGAAACACCGTATGCCGGACTTTTTGTAAAAGATGCAGACAAGCCGATTCTGATCGACCTTGAAAAAGACGGTAAGCTGTTTGAAGCACCGAATTTTGAGCATGAATATCCGCACTGCTGGAGATGTGATACTCCGCTGATCTACTATGCACGTGAGTCTTGGTTCATCAAGATGACAGCTGTAAAGGATGACCTGATCGCAAATAACAATACGATCAACTGGATTCCGGAAAATATCGGTAAGGGACGTTTCGGTGACTGGCTGGAGAATGTTCAGGACTGGGGTATTTCCAGAAACCGTTATTGGGGAACACCGCTGAACATCTGGGAGTGTTCTGAATGCGGTCATATGCATTCCATCGGAAGCCGTCAGGAACTCTTTGAGATGAGCGGCAATGAGGCTGCCAAGACAGTTGAGCTGCACCGTCCGTACATTGACGAGATCACGATCACTTGTCCGCACTGCGGCAAGCCGATGCACCGTGTACCAGAGGTAATTGACTGCTGGTTTGACTCAGGAGCAATGCCGTTTGCACAGCATCATTATCCGTTTGAAAATAAAGAAAAATTCGAGAGCCAGTTCCCGGCACAGTTTATCTCTGAGGCAGTAGACCAGAC
>CAZEPO010000278.1:0-2053 GCA_964514125.1 uncultured Lachnospiraceae bacterium | reverse complement strand
ATGCATTGTTTGCCGGTGTATCACCCGCACCGAAGCACGGACCACAGAACGCTGTCTTCACAACGGCACCGCTCTTGATCAGCTCTGCCAGTCTGCCGTTTTTCGCGATCTCCATATAGATTGGTGTACTTGCCGGATATACACTTAAAGTAAATTCATCTGAACCGATGTATTTGTCTTTCAGGATATCTGCTGCATCACAGATATTTTCAAATCCTCCGCCTGCACAGCCTGCAATGATTCCCTGATCTACATACAGTCTGCCGTTGCGTACTTTGTTCTTCAGAGTAAAATCTACTGCGCCGTCCAGACTGACTGCTGCACGCTTTTCTACGTCATCAAGAATATCCATCAGATTCGCATTGAGTTCTTCGATCGTATATGTATTGCTCGGATGGAACGGCATCGCGATCATTGGCCGGATTTCACTCAGATCAACATAAACCATGCCGTCATAATAAGTCACCGCACCCGGATTCAATTCTTTGTAATCTTCACTTCTGCCGTGAATCTCATAAAATTCTTTGATCTGATCATCTGTTTTCCAAATCGAAGACAGACAAGTGGTTTCCGTCGTCATAACATCTACACCAATACGGAAATCGGCACTCAGATTCGCAACACCAGGACCAACAAACTCCATGACTTTGTTATTGACATAACCATTGCCGAACACTGCACCGATGATCGCCAGCGCGACGTCCTGCGGGCCTACACCCGGAACCGGTTTGCCAGTCAGATAAATACCAATCACGCCAGGCATATTGATGTCATAGGTCTGACCCAGCAGCTGTTTCACAAGCTCCGGACCGCCTTCTCCCATCGCCATTGTACCAAGCGCACCATAACGGGTATGCGAGTCAGAGCCAAGGATCATCTTGCCGCCGCCAGCGAGCATTTCACGAGCAAACTGATGAATGACTGCCTGATGCGGCGGAACATAGACACCGCCATATTTTTTGGCACAGGTCAGTCCAAACATATGATCATCTTCATTGATCGTGCCGCCCACAGCACAAAGAGAATTGTGACAATTTGTCAGTACATACGGCACCGGAAACTTCTCCAGTCCTGACGCGCGGGCAGTCTGAATGATTCCAACAAAGGTAATATCATGGGAAGTCAGCTTGTCAAATTTGATCCGCAGTTTCTCCATGCTGCCGGACGTATTGTGATCTTTGAGAATCGACCACGCAATTGTCTGCTTCGCTGCTTCTTCCTTAGAAGGCACTGTGCCAAGCTTTGCCTGAAGTCTGGCTGACGCTTCCTGATCTGCTTCGACAATCTCCGTGTTGTTCAGCAGATACACACCATTTTGATACAATTTAATCATAAGTCTCCTCCTTTCAGCTTCGCCGGTGAAAACCAATAGAAAGTCTCCGGCAAACAGATTGCTTCGTGCTGTGCCCTTCCGCAATCCCGCAAAACATAGTTTGCAAAAAAGGCTGCGGCTCTGAAGCTGCAACCTTCTTTTTCATAAATGACTAACTGATCCGCAAACGAAATTTCTTTGCTTCTTTTTCACTGCTGATCCGTTCAATCTCTGCGCCGAGACTGCGAAGTTTTTCTTCAAAGTCTTCATAGCCGCGCTGAATATATACAATATCATCTACTGTCGTAATACCGTCCGCTGCAAGTCCCGCAATGACAAGTGCTGCTCCTGCACGAAGATCCGGTGCACAGACCCGTGCGCCCGAGAACTTCTCTACACCGGTAATGATCGCCGTATTGCCTTCCACCCGGACATCTGCACCCATGCGCGCCAGCTCGTCCATATATTTGAAACGGTTCTCAAAGATACTTTCTGTCACGATGCTTGTACCGCGTGCCAGTGCCAGTGTGACACCGATCTGCGGCTGCATATCGGTCGGATAACCCGGATACGGCAGTGTCTTGACATTTGTGCTGGTCAAACGCTTAGATGCTACCACCCGCACTGCATTGTCAAATTCTTCTACCTCACAGCCAATCTCCAGAAGCTTCGCCGTGGTCGCTTCCAGATGCTTTGGTATTACATTTTTGACCATAACATCACCCTTGGTCGCTGCAGCAG
>CAZEPO010000277.1:0-2062 GCA_964514125.1 uncultured Lachnospiraceae bacterium | reverse complement strand
TCGTGATCGAGACAGAGGCAATCTCAGAAACGGAATCGGAAACGGTACAGGATGAGGAACTTGTGGATCTTCTGGTCGAGCAGGAGATTGAGCCTATTGAGCCGGTTGCGCTGACTCCGCAGGGGGAAGGCGAAACAGCACAGGAAACCACATTGACACTTTCTGTTATAGACGAAGATGGCAAAGTCGTTCCTTCGGCAGTATTTGTTGTCAAGGATCAGGATAAGAAGGTTCTGACCGATGAACAGGGTCGGCCGCTGTATTACATCAGCTATGCCGGTACCGAGACCAACCTCAAAATGAGCTTGGATCTGAAAAAGCTGGTGGAGCAGATCAAAGATACAGAGAGTCATACCTATTATCTGTCTCAGCTGCGGACGGCAGCAGGCTATCAGATCGATGCAGCGGATCATTCCTTTACGATTGAAAACGGAACTGTATTTTTTGAAAAAACAGAGAATACAGAAAACCAAGACGAAATAAGTTTCACATATGTCCGTGAACTTAAAATCAAAAATAAGAAGATTCAGCAGACAGCACAGGCAGGCACACTGAAGATCACAGGTAAAACCTACTATAAGAATGTACTGCTGACAGGTGAACAGCCTAATACACGTTATGTGGCGCTTTTTGCAGATGAAGCACTGACAGAGAGGGTCAGCGCGGTTCTTCCACTGGAATACGAAGCGGGCAAAACGGAGACTGGCACAGCAGAATTTGCTGAACTGGCATCGCAGGAAGAGGCACGAAGCTATTATCTGGCACAGACGGATGAATTTGGTACGGTGATTCCGGCAGAGGAAGAAGCCGCAGTCGTTCAGGCAGAGGGAGAAAAAGCTGCGGCAAGCACACTGGACTATCAGGTTTGGGTAGGCGAGAAAGCTGGCAGCAAAATTGAATTTGCACAGCAGACGACGGAAAGCACCGATACCGAGCCGAAACAGGCGCGCATCGACTTTTATCTTGATCAGAGCGGCTATACCGCAGATTCAGGCTACAGCTATCCGGCAGAGCTGACTGTGACCAAGAAGATTTTTGATGCGGCTGGAGCAGCACTTCCGGCTGATGAAACGTTTTACTTTAATGTTTATTCAATTGAGGCAGGCAAAACAGAACTGGGTAAGGCAGTCTTTGAAAAACCGCAGGCGATCGTTATGAAACAGTCTGCCGAGGCATCTGCGACCGTGTCGCTCAAGATGAATGCGGCAAGCGGCAGCTTTGCGATCCGTGAGGTCGATCAGAACGGTAAGATCCTCACAACAGAC
Source organism: uncultured Lachnospiraceae bacterium (assembly GCA_964514125.1). GTDB lineage: Bacteria > Bacillota > Clostridia > Lachnospirales > Lachnospiraceae > Choladousia. The sequence goes on along the minus strand of CAZEPO010000277.1, from coordinate 797 downwards.
AGCGTAGGATTTGTTTATACGATCTCTTATCCGGAGAATCCGGACGGTACCTTCACTGTATTTTGTGATTCGGCAGTTGATGACAAAGGACAGTTTACCGGTGTGACAAAGCCGGTGAAACTGACGATCGAGAATCGCAGGACAGATTCCGTAGTTAAGCTTCAGGCAGAAGACAAAAAGACGGGCAAGCTGTTGCCGGGCATCTCACTTGTTGTAAAGAACAAAGCAGGCAAGGTCGTACTGATCAATGACAAAAAGGTGATGACCTCTGCGGCAGAGCCGATCGAACTGAAAAATGTACTGACGATCGGAGAAACTTATTATCTGTCCGCCTTGCAGGCACCGAGCGGCTATGCAGCCGCACCGGACGTTGCGTTTACGGTTGGCAGAAGCGGAGAGACGATTGTTTCACTGCAGTACAGCCCAACCAATGAAACGGGTTATAAGCTGACGCTGAGCAAGCAGGTTTATCAGGGTAAATATCCGCTTTATGCATATGATCCCAAGAATGAATTTGCACCCAAGGGAGCGTATACCTTCTATGCGGCACTGTTTGCAGATTCGGCGAGAACACAGAAGGTCAGTGATGTGCAGAAGATTACAGTGACCGGACTTGGAGGCACGACTGAATTTAAAAATCTGGAAAAAGGCCGGACCTATTACGTCGGTGAGACAGACGAATACGGGCAGCTGAAGAAATCGACTTCGGAGGTAGCGGTCAAATATGCATCCAAGGGTGTTGTGACAATGTCCGAGAAGAGTAAGACCAGTATCATTCAGAACGCATATACCAATCT
>CAZEPO010000276.1:0-2071 GCA_964514125.1 uncultured Lachnospiraceae bacterium | reverse complement strand
TTTACATATTATCTTTTTACATCGATTTTCGTTCTGCGATCTCAGCCATCTTCGCTGCATTCAGTCTCGTGTCTCCATGTACACGGCTGTAGGAAAGATAGCCATTCATTCGATCGATCTTAGTCAGGTTCTTAGACCCACATTTCGGGCAGACATCCATCTCCAGCTCCTGATGACCACAGTCATCGCAGTAAGCCAGTGAAAGGTTGACCCCTTCATAATAGCCCAGTGCCATCGCACGGCGGATCAGACTCTTGATCGCGTCTACATTGTAATCGATCGGATAGCGGACATACTGAATCTTGCCGCCGTTGCAGAGCTCCCAGAATCTTCCTTCCAGATCCTGTTTCTCGATCGGAGTAAGATCCTCTGTGACATGGCAGTGGAAACTGTTGCTCACATACGGACGATCCGATACATTCTCGACAATGCCGAATTTCTTGCGGAACTGCTCCACCTGCAGACCACAGAGACTCTCTGCCGGTGTGCCGTAGATTGCATAAAGCCAGCCGTCCTGTGCCTTGTATTCTGCCACTTTGTCATTGATATGCTTCAGAACCTCCAGCGCAAACTGTCCGTCCTCTGCGATCGACTTGCCGTTGTAGAGCTCCTGCAGCTCATTCAAAGCAGTGATGCCGAACGATGCCGTCATCGGCTTCAGGATCTTTTTGATCTTCTCATTCGGCTGCAGATGGCCGCCGTAGAAGCCGCCTTCGCAGTATCCCAACGGGTTCGTGGATGCACGCATCTCTCCGAGATAGTCGTAGGTACGTTTGTGCAGGTTGCGGATCATTTCCAGATAGTAGTCCAGCACTTCATAAAAATCTCTGCTCTCCGCTCTGGACTTGGCCAGGATCATCGGAAGATGCAGGCTGACTGCACCGATATTGAAGCGTCCTACAAAGACCGGTGCATCGTGCTCATCTGCCGGCTCCATACCGCCTCGCTCATACCACGGACTCAGGAACGCACGGCAGCCCATCGGACTGATCACCTTGCCGTATTTTTTGTACATGCTTGAAATATAGCCCTCACCTGTCATAGACAGCCAGTCCGGATACATTGTCTTCGCCGAACACTGAACACCTGCCTCAAACAGATCCTCGCAGCTTTTGCCCGGTCCATGAAGATTCTCATCATAGAGGAATACGATCTTCGGGAACAATACCGGCTTCTTATTGCCCGGTCTGCCCTGACCCTCACGGTGTACCTGCAGCAGTGAGATCGTGAGCATCTTCTCGAAACGTCCTGTGCCAAGTCCAAGTGTCACGGTCACAAACGGATAGTCACCGCGGGAAGAACCGACGGTGTTGAGCTTGTACTCGATGCCCTGCCAGCCCTGGTCACAGTCACGGCGTACCTTGGCAGATGCATATTCCAGTGCACGTTCTTCTACGTTCGGCCAGCTTGGATCTGCATACTGTTTGAATTCTTCGATATATCTGTGATAGCTCTTTTCTGCGTACGGTGCCAGGATCTTGTCCACCTCCGGAACCGTGAATCCGCCGTACTGCTGTGCCGCCGTACTGAGGATAATATCTCCCATAACGTCAAATGCGGTATCGAGCGTCTTCGGTTCATTGTACCAGACATTGCCCATCTCAAAACCGCCGCGCAGTACCTCGCCTACATTGAACAGACAGCAGTTCATCGTGTCCAGACGTGCAGACTGGTCATGGATATAGATGTAGCCGTCCTTGCATGCCTGCAGCTCATCTCTGGTCATAAAAAACTTACGGTACAGCTCTTTGTTCAGCTCATTGAAGATCAGGCTTCGCTTGGTCGCAACCAGTGCACTGTCCGTATTGGCATTGCTCTTGTCACCGATGTAGCGGATCGACTGACTCTTGGTATATACGTCATCCATCATATGGATAAAGTCCAGCTTGTAGTTGCGGTAATCACGGTAGCTCTTGGCTACAGCCGGATTCACCGCTTCCAGTGCACCTTCTACGATGTTGTGCATCTCCTGAATACTGATTCCTTCTTTTTTGAGGGACTCTGCCTTGTCCTTCGCAAAATCGCAGAGAAACTGCAGTTCATCCTCTGTGAACTTGTACAAAATACGTGC
>CAZEPO010000275.1:0-2086 GCA_964514125.1 uncultured Lachnospiraceae bacterium | reverse complement strand
TTTTTCATAACTGTCATCCTCCTCATATTCATAAATTTTGATGAATTTTTATAAACCATACCATACCACCATTTAAAGAGTGTGTCAATCACTTTTCTGCATTTTCTGCAGCTTACTCGTAACCAATTATCTGCTTCTCTGTATATTCGAACTGCATTCAAGTTCCTTACTTGTTGAATTCCGTTCAACACAGACTGAATTTAGCAAGTATATACTCAGAAGATATGGCTGCTCCTGCAAAGATCAATGCTCCTGCCAGCGCATGATAGATTGAATTCTGAACAATCGCCTGTTTTTCACAGATGCAATAAATAAGATAAAATATACATGCAAATGTATAAACAATCACTTTTATCACAGTCTGCATTCTGAACTCTGCTATGTTTCTGCAGGATTCTGCCGCGGCCTGCCTGTTCCTGCTCTGACATACAGACCCTATTATAATAAGAAGATACTGCACCACAGCTACAAGCATTGCCAGCAGGCAAAAACACTGTGCCGTATCAAATCCGAATCGCCTGATTGGACACCATGCGCACACAGCAAGCAGCAGTGCTGCAGCAAGCTCCCAAAATCGGATCACTTTTTCGATAGGATCCGAACTATTTTCCTGCTTATACTCAATCTTTTTCTCCATCGTCTCTCCCTTTTTCCTGATGCAAAGCGCACGTCATGCTTAACAGATACACTGTTCTTAGTCTGCCTGCAGCTTAAAATTTACCTCTTTTCAGCGGAAGTCCGTTTTTGATATCCCACATGATCAGCAGAGTGCCGCACTCCACAGAGATACTGCATTCAGTTCCCAGAAATTCATTGCTGACTCCGAGTGCCCGATCATCAGTCAGTACCGCATCAGACAGCGTATATTTCAGTCCCTTTTCCCATACACCTGATGCCGATCCGCCCTGGCAGAACACAGAGATCATGCCCTGTGCATCTGCGCCAAAACATATTTCCTCACTGCCCTGTTCTTTCGTTCCTGAGATTGCTGTGATGATCACATCTTCCCCAATCAGATAAACTTCTGCTCCATTTCGTGATAACCCTGTCAGCAGCTGCAGATTTGCGATTGTATGATCCAGCCTTCCGCCAAGTCCTCCATAAATAAGAAATCTGCTGCAGCCCTGCTCTCTCGCGTATGCAGCCGCCAATGCCATATCTGTATCATCTTTGATTGGCGAATGACGGATCAGATGGCGGTGTTCCGGCACTATCTCCAAAGAGTCAAAATCTCCCAGCAATACGTCCGGTTCTATCTCCATTTGCTTAAGATGTGCATATCCGCCGTCCGCCGCAATGATCAGATCCTCCTGCTCCGGCAAGATACTCATACCGTCAAAACTGCCTGCGCCAACGATCACGCAGGTCTTTTGCTTTCTATCCATTTCCATATCGATACTGATTACTCCACTTTCTTCAAATCCTTGCTATACTCAAACCAGTATATGCTTTCCTACCCTTCATTTCAAGTCAAAATTCTAATATAACAACTCCTCGTCCTACATTTAAGTGCATCCAATACTCAGAAACTGCTCTTTTATTCTATTTATCGATATACAAAAACAGCCAAGTGTAAAAAAGAAATCCTTACAGACTGACCTATGAAGAAGTGCAAGAAATTCTGAATCTGTCAACCTGTAAGGATTTTTCTTTTTACGCTTGGCGTCCTATTTGTCAAAGAATATTTGATTTAGACCGGATATGCCTTATTTTCTGTATCAGCTACAGTTGCATCTACCTTTGTCTGCTGTGCTTCTCTGTATTTGAAGAAGTCTACAGCTACCTGCGGGAACAGTGCGTAGGAAAGTACGTCCTCTTCCTGCTGTGACCACTGAGCCATCTCGCCGCGCAGTGTATCCAGTTCATCCGGGATCAGGTCTGCCGGACGGCATGTGATTACTTCTGCATCACCGATACATTTCTTCTGTACTTCTTTGTCGAACGGTTTAACAGTTGCGCCGTATTTTCCAGAAAGTACATCTTTTGTCTGCTGCGGAACCATCTTGTAACGCTCACCCTGGATTACGTTCATAACAGCCTGTGTACCAACGATCTGGGATGACGGTGTAACCAGCGGACACTCACC
>CAZEPO010000274.1:0-2104 GCA_964514125.1 uncultured Lachnospiraceae bacterium | reverse complement strand
CCTGTTTCCGCCGTGAGAGGGCGGCGTCTTAACCGCTTGACCAACGAACCATGCTTCGTTATTATATGACGGAAATCAGGAAATGTCAATAGCTTTTTTAATTTTTTTTAATTTTGTCCGATTTTTTCTTCGCAGATACCAGACCAACATAATCGCAAGCTTTTTAAATGCTCCAGATTGCCTACACTGCCGCCCCAAGCAGCATTCATTGCATTTGCATCGTTTCTACACAATATACTATGCCAATTTGAGATCCAATCCGACAAATAATTCTCCAAGCGTGCTGCAAAGATGTTCTGACGGTTTGTCAGGCATTTCATAACTTACCAGTTGATACTCTGGATTCATTTCTAATTTTTCAATCAGATATGCTGTATTTACAGCATCACCAAGTCCATCATGAAATCTTCCTTCCGGTTCTATCTCAGCTCGTCTCAGTGCTTCTTCCAGGCTTAACTGTCTGCATAATTCAAAGCGCTTTTTAAATACAGCCTGATAATCAATCCATTTCTCAGCTTTTACAAATGCATGGATTCTTTCATCTGTTATCTTTTTAGCTTTGATTTCATGTAACAGCTGATCTCTGTCCGATTCACTCCAGGCAAAAATTTCATAGTCACGTTCACCGATCCAGTCAATCATATGGTTCAGTGCTTCCTCCAGCTTCGGAGCATTTTTCACCTGACTGTTCTTGATACCCGTCAAATTCTCAATAAAATAATCAATTACGCCGTGCTCTGGATGAACATATTGGCAGAGGGTTCCTATCCTTTTAAATGTTTCATCGAGAAGAACAGCACCTATTTGTATTGTTTCATTCGCATATTTATAGAATTTACTCCGATAGTCTCTCGGAACTTTACACATTTCCAGGTCAATTACCAGATAAAACATATTTTCTCCTATCAAAATTCTTTTACTTTTTGTTATAACCGTTTTACCAAACAAGGCACTGGATTCCGAATTTAATCCACATCCTCTAATTGTTCTTCAAGTCTGTTTTTTCGATAATCCAGAATGGCACCGATCATAAGTAATCCTTGTGTAATTGCGGCAAGAACCAGTCCGGCCTTTACCAAATTTTTCCTTTTTTCATCATCTGACTCTTTCGCTTCTTTTGCAGTTCTACCAAGTATTCCAAGCAATCCTATATTCGTCAGTCTCTGTATATTTCTATTTATTGCTTTATTTTCATAATAGATTTTTCTTAGCATCTCTTTATTTTTCATCTGCACCCATCTCCTTCTTTTCATTTTTGAAGCTCTTTTTACAAACCTTACATATTGTTCCTGCCGGTGTCACTAATACAACTTTTGCCCAAGCAATATCTCCAATCTTATCGTATAATCTTCCGGCACTTATCGATTCTCCGATCACAGTATAAGAACTGTTCGCCACATAACCGATTTTCCCCAGTCCAGCGCAAGTCACTTTAATCGCTTCCTTGTCATAATCATTATCCGGCTCTTTCTCCAGTCGAAGCTTCATACCTTTTTCCAAAAAATCATTTCCATAATAATATTTTGTGCCTGTTAGTGTAATAAATACTTTTGCCATCGCGCTTTCCCTTCCCCTTCTTTAGAAATCATACTCATCCGGATCTAACCCGGCATCCTCTAACGCTTCCCTGCGTTCATCCGAATCCATAAACTCAAGTTCATCTGGATCTAATCCGGATAATTCCAGCTCTGTCTTTGCCTCGGAAGAAGCATTCATTACTCCATCTAAAAAAGCAAACTCCATCGCATGTTCCATTGGACTCATTTTTCCATCGCGGTTAAGATCAAACAGATTACCAAATATCCCTTTCATTTTTCTTCCCTCCGTCAGTCATTCATGTACTCATAGTAATCGGATTCGCTGGCAAACAAGATATATCTGCCCTCTACAAATCCCATGTAACCATCATCTGTCAGAAATCCTTTTTTCATTGCCAGTTCCTCCATTTCCCCGAAGATATCTTTTCCTTTTTCTTCTTCAGCCCTTTGATAGTTACAGTGTACATAAACAGGTGGGATATAAAAATCCCTGCTAACTGTTTTGCAGAAGCTGTTTTGCAGAAGTTGACTGCCGGAATATATTTTTCCCAAACGAAAAAGCACCT
>CAZEPO010000273.1:0-2123 GCA_964514125.1 uncultured Lachnospiraceae bacterium | reverse complement strand
TGCAAAATGCTATGGAAGAGGATTTGCTGTGTCCGTTCCATTATTTTGGCATTACAGATTTGGAAGTGATTGCTGATGCAGGAAAATCATCGGAAGAAAAGGTGGAGAATTTCCGATATTTAACCTCTGATGAGCGTGTACATAATATTATGAAACAGGCAGAGTTCTTTGGATACAGCGGAGACCGTGTAAAAGGTCTGATTTTCTGCAGCCGAATCGATGAGGCAAAGGAGTTGTCAGCTAAGTTTAATGAAAAGGGATGGAGAACGCTGGTTTTGAGCGGAAGTGACTCTGAAAGTGCCAGGGCAGCAGCAATCGAACGACTGGCTGGTGAGGAATCCGAGGACGCGCTGGATTATATCATTTCTGTAGATATATTCTCAGAGGGTGTGGATGTTCCAGAGATCAATCAGGTTATCATGCTTCGCCCGACGGAATCGCCGATCATATTTATTCAGCAGTTGGGCCGTGGCCTGCGAAAAGCAGAGGACAAGGAATATGTAGTTGTCATTGATTTTATTGGAAACTATCGCAATAACTTTATGATTCCGATTGCACTGTCAGGAGACAGAAGCTACAACAAGGACAACATTCGCCGCTATGTGACAGAAGGCGGACGAGTGATTCCAGGTGCGAGTACCATTCATTTTGACGAGGTTTCCAGAAAGCGTATTTTCCAGGCAATTGATAATGCGAATTTCAGCGATATTAAATTGATCCGTGAGAATTATACGAATCTGAAAAATAAGTTGGGACATATTCCAGCGCTGGCTGATTTTGATAAATACGGCGAGATGGACGTACTGCGCATTTTTGATAATAACAGCTTGGGTTCTTACTACAAGTTTCTTGTGAAATATGAAAAAGAATATACAATCCGATTATCAGAGCCCGAAGAAAAAGTAATCGAATTTGTTTCCAAAAAACTGGCAAGCGGAAAGCGAATTCATGAGCTGGAGCTGCTGAAGCGTACACTTAACTATCAGCATGGTATTATGGCTCGGTTAAAGAACGCACTGTATGAAAAATATAATCGTTCGATGGATGAAAATTGTGAGGAAAATGTTGTAAATATGATGACCAATGAATTCCCTACAAGTGCCGCAAAGAAAACCTATGCACAGTGTGTATTTCTGGAAAAAGAAGACTCTGATTACTGTGTGTCAAAACCGTTTTCAGAAATGCTGCGGAATGAAGACTTCTATCAGATTTTAGAAGAACTTGTTGACTTTGGCATTTCTCGTTACAAAGAAAATTTCAGTATGTGTTATCAAGATACCGATTTGGTTTTGTATCAAAAATATACCTATGAAGATGTGTGTCGTTTGCTGAACTGGGAGAGAAATGAAGTTCCGCTCAATATCGGCGGTTACAAATACGATAAGAAAACAAAGACCTTCCCGGTATTTATCAACTATGACAAACAAGACGATATCAGTGATACCACAAAATACGAGGACCATTTTACGAGTCACAATCGATTGATCGCGATTTCAAAAAGCGGACGAAGCATGGAATCAGAAGACGTACAGAATTTCTTACATGCAAAAGAACGAGGAATCGATGTGCAGCTTTTCGTGCGAAAAAATAAAGACGATAAAATATCAAAAGAATTTTATTATTTGGGTCGTATATATGCAACCGGAGCAGCCAAAGAGTTTGTGATGCCGAATACAGACAAGACAGCGGTCGAAATCGAATGGGCACTGGATACCCCGGTACGAGAAGACATTTATGAGTATATTGTCAATGGTTAGTAGTTTTTTGATGATGGGAAGAAAGGAATACATATATATGAAGACAATAAGAGTAGTTGCCGCCATCATTATTGAAAATGGCAGCGTGTTTGCAACACAGCGTGGATATGGTGATTTTAAAGATGGCTGGGAGTTCCCAGGAGGAAAGATCGAACCAGACGAGACGCCGGAGGAAGCAATTGTAAGAGAGATAAAAGAAGAATTAGATACAGAAGTAGAAGTGATAGAACTGCTGGATACAGTGGAATATGACTATCCGAACTTCCATCTGTCGATGGATTGTTTTATTTGCAAAATCAAGTCGGGAGATCTGGTGCTGAAGGAGCATGAGGCAGCGAAGTGGCTGACGAAGGAGACACTGGGGAG
>CAZEPO010000272.1:0-2138 GCA_964514125.1 uncultured Lachnospiraceae bacterium | reverse complement strand
ATTGGACCGGCGTAGAGTATGTCGGATTTGGGCTGGGAGCATCTTCTTATCTGAATGATATATCTGCTTTTGATACAGTCAGCACTTTGGCTGAAAAGACAATAGAGCCGGATCAGGAAAAAGAGAGAAGTGACAGTTGCTATGCAGGCAGAAAGATCCGCATACAGAATCCGCAGGATATGCAGAAATATATCGCTTCTGATTTTTCGGATCGAGAGACAGAAGTGCTGTCTATAGAAGATCAGATGGCAGAATTTATGTTTCTAGGGCTGCGCATGATTCACGGCGTGTCAGAAGCAGAGTTTGAACACCGATTTGGAAGAAAAATAGACGAGATTTATGGAGCCGTTCTGAAACGACAGTGTGAGATTGGACTTTTGCAGCGGGAACAGGGACAGATTTTCCTGAGTAAACGTGGAATAGATCTGAGCAATGCTGTGATGGCAGAATTTTTGCTGGACTGATTTCGGAATGAGAAAGCAGAAGGGTCAGGTGAAAAGTATAGGCTGAGAAGCCGGAAAATCTGACAGGAAAAAGGAGGGGCAAAATGCAGTGGATCAAAGAGCAAAAACAGATCGAGAACTATTATCGGCAGTTTCCGTTGGAGGATTATTTCAGCTTTGATATTCGCCCATATACGAGAATTGTACGGTTTGAGGCAGATGAACTGATCCTGAGAGAGGGAGATGAGCCAGAATACCTCTACTATCTGATCGAGGGCAGAGCCAAGGCGTTTCTGACCCAGGAAAACGGACGCGTGTCAATCGCCAATTTTCTGACAGCACCGGCTTTTATCGGGGAACTGGAGCTCCTAGATGCGCAGCAGTTTGCAAGCGGAGTCCGTGCACTGACGGTATGTATCTGCTTTGCAATTCAGAAGCAGCTCTGCAAAGAACAGATGCTGCAGGATACGCGGTTTCTGCGAAAGATTGCCGTTTATCTTGGCAAAAAAACCAGCCAGAACACCGATAACTATATGAGTAACATGGCATATTCACTCGATGTGCGGCTGGCAAACTTTATTTTGCAGACGGCTGGGGACGGCTACTACCGTGAACGCCATACGGAAGCGGCGGAGTATCTAGGCGTCACCTATCGCCATCTGCTGTATGTACTGGCGGATTTTGTCAAAAAAGGAATTGTTCAAAAAACGCCGCGGGGCTATCACATTGAAGATGCAAAACAGCTGAGGGAAATTGCAGGAAAGAAGAATATGATCTAGTCAGAAGCATGTCGATACTCACAGTTCTTTCTTGTTAATCTGTTCTGTGGCATATTCATAAATCTGCCGATAACCCTCCTCGGAGTAATGAATGCCGTCGATCGTTGCCACCTCATTGACCATGAGATACGTATAGCTGTCCAGATAAGTGTCTGGATAGACGGCTTTGAGATGTGCGTTGAAATCACAGATTTCCTCATTTGTAATATTTTGGCAGATGGTCGGTTCAATCGGGTTCACGGACAAAAAATAGAAGTGAGTGTCCGGATATTCGGAGACAATCTCTTTATATAAGGAAAGATAAAGCTCCAGATTATCATAATCATTCACACCGAAGTTGAATATGACAGGAGACTGCGGATGATCTTTCATGGCTTCTTTCAGAAGAGAAAGTCCGGTTTCTTTGAACCAATGATAGCCTTCACCGGCGGCTCCGATGTAACAGTCTTCGTTGTTCATGGCATTTTGCATACCGATCGTTCGTGAATCGCCGACCCAGATGAAAGGCAGGCTGTCAGCTGCAGGCTCAGAGATACGGGCACTGACAGGAGCTTCTGTTTCATACAGCGCAGCGATTGCGGCGTCTGCATTGCTTTGTGCAGCAGTCGGACCATCGGCAAACAGTGTGTCGAGATTGGAAAACGTCAGATAGAGTGTAAGTCCAAATAGTGCGAGAAGCGCACACACTGCAAGCGAAATCCAAAGATAGGTTCTTTTTTTCATAAGCAGTTCCTTTCTATATTTATAAGTATATTGTAAATAATAATATTGTCGAGCTGCATTTTTTACAGTATACCACAGATCATTCGGATGTCAAAAAGTATCCGACGCAGGATTCGACAGGAAAAAATCAGAAAAAAAGAAAAAGCTATTGACAAAAATGAGGTCTGGTATTATATTAACTGCATGAGGTGTT
>CAZEPO010000271.1:0-2157 GCA_964514125.1 uncultured Lachnospiraceae bacterium | reverse complement strand
TATGTTATGTATTATATCACTGTTTTGTGATTTGTAAAGTAGTTTTTGTATTATTTTATATATTTTTTGTGATTATCTGGGATAAAAAAGAACCAGACTATCATTTGACTGATAATCTGGTTCGTCCTTACAGACCTTGCTGTTCCATATATTTCATATAATTGACTACCATCATCGCAATCTTAAACGTCAGCGCATCTTCAAACACGCGGATATCCAGTCCGGTGCTCTTCTGCAGCTTGTCCAGACGGTACACAAGTGTGTTTCGGTGGATATAAAGCTGTCTTGCTGTCTCAGAGACATTCAGATTGTTCTCAAAGAATTTATTGATCGTCGTCAGGGTTTCTTCATCGAAAGAATCCGGAGTGGTCTCTGTAAAGACCTCTTTCATAAACATCTGACACAGCGGGATCGGAAGCTGGTAGATCATACGGCCGATTCCAAGTGTATTGTATGCAATGATCGACTTCTCTGAATAGAAGATCTTTCCGACATCCATCGCCATCTGCGCTTCTTTGTAAGAACGGGAAACCTGCCGGATCTCTTTGACGATCGTACCGTACGCAATCCTAACGGAAGACATCGCTTCTGTATTGAGCATATCCCGCAGCATACGGGCCGTCTGCTCTACCTCTTCATAACCGTCTTTTTCCCGCAGTTCCTGTACCAGAATGATGCTTTTCTCATCTACCGCTGTGATAAAATCTCTGGTGTGGTTGGCAAACAGGCTCTTCACGATCTCCATTGAGGTGCTGTCTTTTTCATATTTGGTCTCTATGATATAAACGATCCGATTGACTTCTGTCTCAATATGAAGTTTACGGGCGCGGTTGTAAACATCGATCATCAGCAGATTGTCCAACAGCAGATTCTGGATAAAATTGTTTTTGTCCAGACGCTCCCGATAGGCAATGATCAGATTCTGTACCTGACTGACTGCCACTCTGCCCAGCATATAGGCTGTATCTGATGGACCTTTGGAAACAAGAATAAATTCCAGCTTTTTGTCATCATATACCTTAAAAAAATGAGCTTCCTGCACAACCTGACTGTCTGCAGGTGATTCTGCAAACTGCAGGATTGACTGCGGATTCAGATAATCCGTCGGTATCGTGGAGGCTACTTCATTTCCTTCTATATCCATAATGGAAAAATCTACCCTCGTAATCGTATGAAGTTCGTCTATTGTTGTCTGTAAAATCTGGCTGGAAATCATATCTTCACATCCTTTTCTCATCAAATATGTATCACTATAACCCATTTCCCCAAAATGCGCAATCAAAAACTTTCCGGAAACCAACTGCAAAACAGGCTCGTACAGCCGTCCAAAACAGCCATACGAACCTGATCTTTATAATAATTAAAACTTGAATACTGCTACGCCATACGCCGGCAGGTCATATGCAAAGGAATACGCTCTGCCGTCGCACTCCTGCTTCACAGCTTTATAAACCTCCGGCTGCTGTTTGCCGCTTCCGCCAAATTCCGCTGCATCGCTGTTGAGCACCAGCTTATACTGCTTTTTCTTCGGCACGCCTACACGGTAATCCGGTCTTGCTACCGGTGTGAAGTTGATCACAAACAGCATATTCTGTTTGCCGTCCTCTGATTTTCGTACAAAGCTGAAGATGCTGCGCGAATTGTCATCGGCATTGATCCACTCAAATCCATCCGGTGTACAGTCTGCCTCATACATCGCCTTGTTTTTCTTATACAGATTCAGCAATGCACGCATATAATTCTGCATCTGCTGATGCTTTGCTTCTCCGAGCAGATACCAGTCAAGCTCGCGCGCCTCGCTCCACTCCTGAAGCTGTGCAAACTCCTGTCCCATAAACAGCAGCTTTTTGCCCGGATGGCCAAACATAAAGGAATATGCTGCTTTCAGATTGGAAAATTTGTCATCGTAGAGCCCCGGCATCTTATTGATCATGGAACACTTCAGATGAACCACCTCATCATGCGACAATACCAGTACATATTTTTCGGAATACGCATACGTCATGGAAAACGTCATCTTGTTGTGATTGAACTGGCGGAAATATGGATCCAGCTTCATATATTCCAGAAAATCGTGCATCCAGCCCATGTTCCATTTCATGGTAAATCCAAGTCCATCGTCCTCCGGTCTGCCTGTCACCTTCGGCCATGCAGTCG
>CAZEPO010000270.1:0-2183 GCA_964514125.1 uncultured Lachnospiraceae bacterium | reverse complement strand
GCATCTACCAGTGCACTCTTTTTCATCATAGAAATTCCCTTTATCTTTCTAGCCTTTGCCAGCTCTTTCAGTACAGAAAGAGACAAAGACTCATATTTTTCTCTCATATACACCTCATTTTTCTATTGTGATCATCATATGGAAAGATTGTCTGAATTGACTGGACTGTAATTACTCTGTACTATAACACAGATTTTTCAGCTTGCAAAGTCCGAATTCCGCCTTACTTTTCTTCGTCACGTTGTTTCACGAAATCATTCCGCCCAGCATACCTCCTGCCAGGCAAAGCCCAAGTGCAGCCAGACTGCTGCTGATTTCTGGCTGTACCTGCCCTTCTGCCATTTCCGTAATCAGAAAAAGAAGAATAAAATATACGATACCGACCATCATTCCAAACAAAAACTTTCTCTTTTCATTTTTCCTTCCTGCATACCAGCCTCCGGTCAATGCAGACAAGCCGTATGTAATCAAGATCAAAACCTCCGTCACCCCGGTGCCAAGCTGCATTTTCAGCAAAACAAATGCAAAGATCAAGATCAAAACAACAGAAGTCAGGTACGCGATCACCGTCCCGACCGCAATGCTTTTTATCCCTCTTCCTTTTTCTATATTCATAGCCACGTTTTCTCCCTTCTGATATACAGAACACTTTTCTCTTATCATAATATGTATTTTTTTTGTGATTATTCCAATACGCTTCGTATCCGCTGCGAGTCTGAACGGAGCGAAAGCGTGTTTGCATTGGTATATTATCTTAGCACGGACGTCCGAAGTGCGTGTCTGGAATCCATAGATGCATACAGAAATCTCAAAAAATTCATTGCAATTTAGTATCTTTTATTGTATCATCTTGATTAACTATATTTACATAACACATACATAAAAGGAGATGATTTTTTGGCTTCTGAAGATGCCCTACAGCTATTGATACTCGTGATTTTAGTTCTGCTTTCCGCGTTTTTTTCATCGGCAGAGACTTCTCTTACAACGGTGAACCGTATCCGGCTTCAGGCACTTGCCGAAGAAGGCAACAAAAAAGCGGAAAATGCACTGAAAACAATCGACAATTCTTCCAAGCTGCTGAGCACAATCCTGATTGGCAACAATCTGGTCAATAACTTTGCTTCCGCACTGTCAACTGCCCTTGCGATCAAACTCATGGGAAATGGAGCGGTCGGCCTCGCTACCGGTATTATCACAGTCGCAATTCTTGTTTTCGGTGAAATTACGCCGAAGACGCTCGCAGCTGCTAATGCCGAAAAGTTGGCACTCGCCTACGCTTCTGTCATTCGGTTTCTGATGAAACTGCTCACACCTGTCATTATCGTCATCAATGCTATCTGCCGCTTCCTGCTGAAGCTGCTGCATGTCGATGCGGACGGTTCTTTGAATACCATGACAGAAATGGAGCTTCGCACGATCGTAGATGTCAGTCACAAAGACGGTGTAATCGAAAAAGAAGAACGCCAAATGATTTATAACGTAGTAGATTTTGGAGACTCACAGGCCAAGGATGTCATGGTCCCAAGAGCTGACATGGTCGTGATCAGCGAGACAGCCACTTATGCCGAGATCCGGGAAGTATTTCAGGCTGAAAAATATACGCGTCTTCCTGTTTATCAGGATGACCGTGCCAATATCACAGGTATTTTGAATATCAAAGATTTCTTTTTCTGTGACGATACGGAGGATTTCAAAGTTACCGATATTATGTACAAACCGCATTTCACCTACGAATATAAGAAGACCTCTGAGCTGCTTATGGAAATGCAGCGAAATTCGGTCAGCATCTCGATCGTGCTGGACGAATATGGTGCTTCCGTCGGTATGATCTCACTGGAAGATCTGCTTGAGGAAATCGTAGGAGAGATTCGTGACGAATACGATGAAGATGAAAAAGATCTGATCCAGAAAGTTTCAGACTATGAATATCTGATCGAAGGTTCCGTCAAACTGGATGATGTCAACGATGCACTGCAGCTTTCGCTTGCTTCCGAAGAATACGATTCCATCGGAGGCCTGATCATCGAAATGCTCGATCATCTGCCTACCGAACAGGAAAGCGTCACAACCGATGACGGTATCGTGCTGACGGTACGCAAAATGAAAAAAAATAGAATTGAATCCGTTCATCTGCATCTGCCGGAGAAATCCGATGCCACAAACGCAGATGAATCAGAAGA
>CAZEPO010000269.1:0-2201 GCA_964514125.1 uncultured Lachnospiraceae bacterium | reverse complement strand
ATGATTATGACAAGCTGGCAGCACGTATCGCAGAGCTTGGCATGAAGACAGAAGATTATGCACACTATATGGATCTGCGTAAGTTCGGTTCTACCAAACATGCAGGTTTTGGTCTTGGATTTGAACGCTGCGTAATGTACCTGACCGGTATTTCCAATATCCGTGACGTACTTCCATATCCGAGAACAGTGGGCAACTGTGAATAACAGACAAATCAATAGAACGATACAAAAAAGTCATGGCAACATGGCTTTTTTGTGAATTGAGGAAAGAAATACATGAGTAAGATACTGATCCTTGATGATGAAAAGGAGATTGCTGATATTATCGGCTGCTATCTGAAGAACGAAGGCTATGAGATCATGCTTGCCTACACCGGTAGAGAAGCATTGGCACAGATCGAAAAGGAACAGCCGGATCTCGCGCTTTTGGACGTGATGCTGCCAGATGTGGACGGATTCCGGGTGCTTCGGAAGATCCGTGAAACCTATCGTTTTCCAGTCATTATGCTGACGGCCAAGCATGAGGACACGGACAAGATCAACGGACTGACACTCGGTGCAGATGACTACATTGCCAAGCCGTTCAATCCACTGGAACTGGTTGCCAGAGTCAAGGCACAGCTGCGCAGATACACCAAATACAACGAGAACAGCAAAACACAGGAGAATGTGATTGATTTCGCAGGGCTTTTGATGAATCGGGACACGCACGAGTGTATCTACAATGAAAAAGAACTGGCACTGACGCCGATAGAGTTTGATATTCTGTGGTTTTTGTGCGAAAATCGTGGTAAGGTAGTCAGCTCAGAACGTTTATTTGAAGAAATCTGGAAAGAAAAATACTTTAAAAACAGCAACAATACAGTGATGGTGCATATCCGCCACCTGCGTGAGAAGATGGGGGACGGAAGACGCAAGAGTGAACTGATCAAGACCGTTTGGGGAGTTGGGTACAAAGTTGAAAAATAACTGTAAAAATACAAAAGGGAGGCTGTTTCTCAGGACCTTTCTGCTGGTGCTTCTGCTTCTGACCGTCGGATATGGTATCCTGAGCTTTTTTGTCAAAACCAACCGTCTGCTGTTTGCAGCAGCCGGCTTCGGATTATTGTATATGGTGTTTTATTATCTGGAGATCCGCAGGCAGACCGCTTATCTGGAGCAGATCAGCGAGGGGCTGGACCAGGTATTTGCAGATTCACCGGATGATATTGTGCTGTGTCCGGAGCTTTTTCCCATTGCAGAAAAGATGACGGCACTTCGCAGAGAACTGGGACAGAGAGAAAAGCAGGCGGCAGAAAACGAACAGAAGAAAAAAGAACTGCTGGTTTATCTTGCACACGATCTGAAGACGCCTCTGACCTCGGTGCTTGCCTATCTGACGCTTCTGGACGAACACCCGGATATGCCGCCGGAGGAACGGGCAAAATATACGCATATCACTTTAGAGAAAGCGATCCGCCTTGACGAACTGCTCCATGAATTTTTTGATATTACGAAATTCAACATTCAGGATATCACCTTGGAAAAGCAGAGGCTCAATCTTTCAATCCTGCTGGAACAGCTGGCAGATGAAAGTTACGGTATGCTTCAGGAAAAACAGATGAGCTGTTCTGTTGATGTGGCAGATGATCTGAAACTGCTGGCAGATCCGGACAAGTTGGCCCGTGTGTTTGACAATCTGTTGCGCAATGCGGCGGCATACGGATATGAAAAAAGCAATATTTTGATTCAGGCGAGAGGCGATACGGAAAAGATTACGATCATTTTTACGAATCAGGGTCCTCAGATCCCGCAGAAAAAGCTGGAGCTTATTTTTGAAAAATTTTACCGGGCGGACGCATCGCGGTCGAGTCAGACAGGCGGTGCCGGTCTCGGACTTGCGATCGCCAAACAGATCGTAGAGCTGCATGGAGGCACGATATCGGCGGCCAGTGACCGGAGCAATACGCGGTTTATCGTGACACTACCAACCAGTTTGCAGCAAAAGACGGTATCTTAGCACAAAAACAGAAATCGGTCATTTATGACAACAGCAGCAGGGATAGGAAAGACGATCCTGCAAAGGAGAGAACATTAAGTAACTAGATAAGTTTTCAAATGTGATAGAATGTGTTTAAATAGACTTATGGAGGTTGAATATGGCAGGACGAAGAAAGAAAAGAAGAGTGACATTCGGAGATATCATGCGTACGCTTTTGA
>CAZEPO010000268.1:0-2208 GCA_964514125.1 uncultured Lachnospiraceae bacterium | reverse complement strand
AAATCTTCTGTTCCAGACTTGCATTATTTATAAAAGTTGATAAAATGTAACTGTTCAGGTTATTCTGAATATCAAAAAACTATACGAAAACGGACCATCCGATTTTCATAGACAAAGGGAGAAACGTATGAACTGTATCATTATTGGAATTGCCGGCGGCTCCGGCTCCGGAAAATCCACATTTACGAACCGTCTCAAGGCTCAATTCGGCGATGATATTGCCGTTATTTACCATGACAACTATTACAAGCGTCAGGATGAACTGCCGTTTGAAGAACGCCAGAAGGTAAACTATGACCATCCAGATTCACTGGAAACTGATCTGATGGTGGAACACCTGGAGATGCTCAAGAATGGCCAGGCAGTAGATTGTCCGGTCTATGACTACAGCCAGCATAACCGCTCTGATCAGTTTGTTCACATTGAACCCAAAAAGATCATTGTAGCCGAAGGTATCCTGCTTCTCGCAGACCCGCGTGTCCGCGATCTGCTCGATATCAAGATTTATGTGGAGGCTGACGCAGACGAGCGTATTCTCCGCCGTATCATCCGCGACGTCAAGGAGCGCGGCCGTGACCTCGACAACATCGTTGAACAGTATCTGACAACGGTGAAACCGATGCATTATCTGTATGTCGATCCGACCAGAGCGACTGCCGATATCGTCATCAACAGTGGTATGAATGACGTAGCATTCGATATCGTACAATCCAAGATCCGGCTGCTTCTGGATCGCGAAACGAACTAAAAAGGAGTTTTCTTATGAAATTTATTTACCCGGCTATCATCAAAAAAACGGACTCCGGCTATCAGGCAGTCATGCCGGATCTCGAGGACTGCTCTGCACAGGGTGATTCCCTCGACGAAGTGCTGGACAATGCCAACGCTGCTGTACTGAGCTGGATCGAAGTGGAGCTGGAATCTGAGTGCTATCTTCCTCCGGTCAGCGATGAGGAAGATCTTCATCTGGAAGAAGGCGAATTTATCCGCAATATCTGCGTGACCATGCGAATGTCCGATGGATACGATGAATAATCACAAATTTTTATAACAAAACAGGGCAATGCTCCCGGATGAAGCCATCCTTCATTCCTGGAACACTGCCCTGTTTTTCTATTATAATTCTGTTCTCTAGATTTCAGCCAAGATTTCTGCTTTTCTATTCAGCAGATCATCCGCAAACAGCTGCTCCTGCACCTGCTCGAATCCAATCCGCTCTACCGTATCTGCAAAACGTTCGCCTGCAGTTCCCTGCTCTCGGAACAGCAGAATTGCTTTTTCAATCACATTCAACACTTCTTCTTCCGATGTAAAGATTCTCGTGAGCGGCTTGCCATGTGCCACTTTCTTGCCCCATCTTCCGCCGATGTAAATCTGATAGCCCTGTGTGCTGTTCTTGATCGCACCGAACGGACATTTGCCGTCACAACGGCCGCAATGAATACAGACATTCGGATCGATTGCCATTTTGCCGTCGTTTACTTTGGCTGCTCCCATCGGACAGATGCTCTCGATCTTACATTTTTTGCAGCCTCTGCATACTTCCGGATCAAAATTTGGCAGTTTCTGACCGATCACACCCAAATCGTTCAGATTCGGCTTCACACAATTGTTCGGACAACCGCCTGTAGCGATCTTGAATTTGTGCGGAAGCTTCACATCATGATAGCCTACATAGAAGCGCTCGTGAATTTTTTCCGAAAGTGCAAATGTATCATAAAGCCCATACTGACAGGTTGTGCCTTTGCAGGAAACAACCGGACGAACCTTCGGACCGGTTCCGCCGGTCTCAAGTCCTGCCTCTGCAATATATGCACAAAATTCTTCAATCTTATCGTAGTGAATTCCGCGAAGTTCAACGGAAAGACGCGTCGTAAACTCTACTTCTCCATTGCCGAATTTCTCTGCGGCATCTGCAAGCACTCTTGTCTGCTGAGCTGTAATTTTTCCATTTCTTGTTATGACGCGGGCATTAAACAGATTGGTTCCTTTGTTGTTCAAAAAACCGAGCCCCTTCACCCGCTTGATTTCTTCTGCGCTAACTGTACATGCCATCCTCTTTTCCTCCTCTGTCTATAAATAATTCAGCGCTTATTCTGCAAAGGTACAATCTCTGTTTGGCGCTGAACAGCCATTCTTAAACATGGTTATAGAATATCACAAAGGATAGAATCGAGCAAGGATGGAAAGATATAGCACTATTGATCC
>CAZEPO010000267.1:0-2234 GCA_964514125.1 uncultured Lachnospiraceae bacterium | reverse complement strand
TTTTTTGCTTGAAATAGAGACAGATCGCCTCGGTATAGAAGCGTATGCTGTCAAAGTAGTATATTCAGGATCAGCACCCACGCCAGCCCATAGTATGTGACCACAGCTACGAGGTCATTGATCGTTGTGATCAGCGGGCCGGAGGCAACCGCCGGATCGACCTTGAGTTTCTGGAACATCATGGGGATCAGTGTTCCAGAGAGGCTTGAGAGTGTCATCGCAAGCAGCAGCGCAATGCCGGTGCAGGCGGAGATTGAAAATGCCATGAGCAGTGTCTGTGATTTCAGCAAAAACAGATACAGGCCGATCAGGACAAATGACAGTCCGCCAAGGACAAGACCGTTTACAAATCCGACCCTTGCTTCCTTTGTGATCAGGAAGAACCGTTCTTTTTTGCTGACCTGTTCGTCCATCAGAACACGGATCGTGACAGCAAGAGATTGTGTGCCGACATTTCCAGCCATATCAAGAATCAGTGACTGGAATGCGATGATGAGCGGAAGCTGTGTGACAACAGATTCAAACACTCCCACAACGCTGGATACGACAAGGCCGAGACCCAGCAGAACGAGCAGCCAGGGGAGACGTTTGTAGATGCTTTTTCGCAGTGGTTCGTTCAGATCTTCCTCAGCGGAGAGACCGGCAAGCCGTGCATAGTCTTCGCCCATTTCGTCATCGGCCAGTTCCATGATATTCTGGAAGGTCAGTACACCGATCAGTTTATTGTCTGTATCGAGGACTGGAATGGAATCCTCGGAATAATCCTTGATGCGTGTGAGACAGTCGTCAATCGTTTCATTGGCATAGACATAAGGATAAGAAGTCATGATGATCGAGTCAAGACTTGTACCGTCGCGGGCGATGATCAGATCCTTCAGATCGATCGCACCGAGGAACACATTATGCTCGTCACGCACATAAATGGTGGAAATGTTGTCGTTGTCGGCAGCCTGTTCGACCAGCTCACGCATCGCCTGCCGTACACCGATGCCGGAGCAGATCGAGATATAGTTGGTTGTCATTTTGCTGCCGATCTCGTCCTCGTCGAACGAATGGAGCAGCAGAATCTGAGACCGCAGCTCCGGGTCGAGCAGTTCGAGGATTGTTGTGCGGTCATCTTTCTCCATTTCACGGATAAAATCCGCCATTTCGGAAATTTCAAACTGAGAGAGCACAGCGATTTTTTGTGACACACTCAGTTCACTCAGATATTGTTTTTTGCTTTCAGAATATTCCAATATATCGGCAAGCGTCTGCGTGCTCAGCATACGGTACAGACGTTTGCGTTCTTCGGGCTGCAGCAGCTCAAGCGCGGCCGCAAGATCTCTTTCGTGGTAATCAAGCATACGTTCCTGCTTGAGTTTGGGCGTCAGATTGCTGCGGAGCAGTTCAGCAATTTGTGTTTTGTAGTCAGGATACTGCATCATTTCTGTCTGGATCAAAGTGTTTCTTTCCATCTCTAAATTCCTCCTTTTTACAGAGCTTGCTTCTGAGGTGCAATGAATCAGACCGCAAAAAGGGCAAAAAAATACCATTGCCGTTCAGAAACCCTGCGTATTTGTTTAAAATCTACAATTTCAGGTGGTTCAGAGACAAACAATGGATTTGCAGAAAGACATAGAAAAGATGCCTCAGCGACTAAGTCCCCGCTATCAATAAAGTGGGATTAGGAGTACGCAGCAGCTGTCAGCTGTTCTTATCAATATATCAGTATGCAAAAACTTGTTCCTGTCTCGACTGCCGCCGTCGTCCATGATCTCACCTCCATTTGAAAAAGTTTATTTCAGTATAACGCAGCTTCCGAAAAATTCAATAGGCAAAATCAAAATCCTGAGGTGAAAATCAGCCGCCTTCTTCTTGCCGTATAAGCGAAAATCGGGTATAGTAGATAGGAAAAAGAAGAACAGCGGGCAAACGTCCGTATTATATATAGAAGGAGTCGATATGGAAAATCAGGAAAAACAGCACAAGAGACGTGTACGGTATTCAGGCACGCACCCACGCAGCTTTAAAGAAAAATATAAAGAACATGATCCGGAAAAATATGCCGATACGATTGCAAAGGTCATCAGCAAGGGAAGCACACCGGCTGGTATGCATATTTCAATCTGTGTACAGGAGATTCTGGATTTCTTGCAGATTCAGCCGGGACAGATCGGGCTGGATGCGACACTGGGCTATGGCGGACATACGAAGGCGATGCTCCAGAAGCTCGAAGGGAAAGGACATATCTA
>CAZEPO010000266.1:0-2242 GCA_964514125.1 uncultured Lachnospiraceae bacterium | reverse complement strand
GTTATAAATGTGTGAATTCCAGTGCTCACTGGTTGCCATTTGATGAAAATGGTGTTAAAGTCAAAATAATGTAAAAATAACAGACAACACAGGAAAGACAGGAATTGTATTGTGAAGGATAAAATAACAAAGATCTGCTGTTGGGCGGCAGATCAAGAAGAAAGAAAAAGGATTGGCAGGTATGGAGCAGTATTTTTTACTGCTCTATTACTTGTGTATTATTGTCTTCAGCCAAGACTGTATTCTGCAGATGGCAGTCTGGGGCTGTTTCAGAGTGCAAGGACGTATGCGGTCACAGGCATCAGTATGCTTCTGATCGCATTTTGTATGCTGCCGAATCAGCTCAGTGAACGGGTGAACCGCCGGCTTTCATGGCTCTGGTTTGCGTTAGCACCGTTTGCCATTTACTTTTCCCTTTATTATCTGAATGCGGAAAAATTTAATATTGATTTCTGGGCATTGAATAAGATCGCACTGGCACTTACCTTCGTGTTTCTTTTTCTGGTGCAGGGGATTCTCTTCTGTCTGACAGGCAGTATCCGGTGGGCAGTCGTGATCTATGCGGTGCTGGTGGCAGTTCTTGGGATTGTCAACTGCTTTGTAATCTCATTTCGCACAATGGCGCTTTCGGCAGCGGATCTGTTTTCAATCGGAACAGCTGTGACGGTAGCATCGGAATATACCTATCAGCTGACCTGGTATATGTTTATGGAAATCCTGTTTACATTTGCAATCTGTACCATCAGTCTGAAGCTGCGCGGCGGAAGGCTGATTCACCCGGTTGGCAGAGTGGCAATGCTTCTGCTGTGTCTGCTGATTTCGTATCACTATTATTATGTCTGCTGCCGGACGGACTTTCTGGAACAGCATGACATTCGTTCGCAGGGATTTACGCATCAGCTGCGCTACAAGGAATATGATATGCTCTTTACAACTCTGTGTACCTGCTTTTATCTGGCGGCAGATCAGCCGGAGGGCTACTCCGTACAGGAAGCAGAGCGCATTGCGCAGACATATGAGAGTGATGCGGCACAAACAGCGGACGTACCGAATCTGATCGTGCTGATGAACGAATCTTTTGCAGACTATGAGTCGGTCGGACGCGGGCTTACGCTCTCAGAAGATGCGATGCCGTTTATTCACAGTCTTACCGACAATACGATCAAAGGCACTGCTTATGCTTCTATCTTTGGAGGCAACACGCCGAATTCCGAATATGAGTTTCTGACAGGCAATACGATGGCGTTTCTTCCGGCATCGTCGGTCGGGTTTCATCTGTTTGTGCGCGGTCAGATGCCGTCCCTTGCATCGCAGCTGAAAACGCTGGGCTATAATACGATGGCGATTCACCCGTATCGAGGCACCAACTACCGGCGCAACATCGTATATCCGCAGATTGGATTTGATACCTATTATACGAGAGATGATTTTGAAAATCCGGAGTATATCCGCAAATACATATCAGATGACTGTCTGGCGGATCGGATCATTGAGGAGTACGAAAAGAATACACAGGACGGAACCCCGTTTTTCTGCTACAATGTGACGATGCAGAATCATGGCGGTTACATGATGAGCAATGCCGCAAATATAGATTTTCAGATTTCGGTACTAGATGAAGCAGTTGATCGGACCAAAACGGAGATTTATATCAATCTGATCCGCGAGTCAGACGCAGCTTTCCAGAAGCTGGTGGAATATTTTTCCACCCAGACAGAACCGACAGCGATTCTTATGTTTGGCGATCATCAGGCAAATCTCGGTGATAATACTTATGAATATCTGCTCGGAACCGATTGTACGCAGGAAGAACTGATGGAAAAATATAAGGTTCCTTTTGTGCTCTGGACCAATTATGACATTGAGGAGGAGACGATCGAGCGTACCAGTCTGAATTATCTTTCCAGCATTGTGGCAGATCGTCTGGGGCTTCCAATGACCGGCTATCAGAAATATCTGCTGGCACTCTCCGAGGAGATTCCGGTGATCAATACACTGGGTTACTGGAGCGCGGACGGCAGTTTTTATGAGCTGAAAGATCAGGCTTCCCCTTATGCGGAAAAGATCAACGAATATCATATTTTGGAATACAACGATATCTTCGGCAAAAAAGACCGAGTACTTTCGTTTCTGGAGCTGAAGGGCAATGGGGAATAACTGGTTTTGGGTGAAAAGTGTATGCGGAAAATCGGTTTTGTGCTATACTTGACCGCAGAAGCTGCAACACATAAGTGAAAAGTCT
>CAZEPO010000265.1:0-2276 GCA_964514125.1 uncultured Lachnospiraceae bacterium | reverse complement strand
GTGAAAATGCTATTTCCAGAAGAAAAAAACTCAAAAAAAGAATTTTCAGACAGAATTACACTTGCACCTGCTGAAAATTTAGTGTATAGTAGTCTCGGTTTGCACGCAAAAACGCTGTGGGAACTAGGAGAAGAAACGGCCTTGTCCTGGCAGGATTTGAGCACAAGTCTTCTTTCACTTGAACTCAAAGGTTTGGTGAAGGAGATCGGACAATACCGTTATTTGAGAATGAAATAGTGATATTTCATGGGAGGTAGTAACTATGCCGAAGTATTTGGTGATTGTGGAGTCACCTGCAAAAGTAAAAACAATCAAAAAATTTCTGGGTTCGAACTATGAGGTGCTTGCTTCGAACGGTCATGTCCGGGATTTCCCGAAGAGTCAGATGGGAATCGATTTTGAGCACGATTACGAACCGAAATATATTACAATCCGAGGAAAAGGGGAAATACTTGCCGCACTGCGCAAAGCAGAAAAAAAAGCGGACAAGGTGTACCTCGCGACTGACCCTGACCGCGAAGGAGAAGCGATTTCCTGGCATCTGGCGGAAGCGCTGAAGCTGGATCCGAAGAAGCAGAAGCGTATCACATTTAATGAGATCACGAAGACTGCGGTCAAGGAATCATTGAAGCATGCACGTGCGATCGATATGGATCTGGTGGATGCACAGCAGACGAGACGTATGCTGGACCGTATGGTGGGTTACCGGATCAGTCCGCTGCTCTGGCAGAAGGTCAAGAGAGGACTGAGTGCCGGACGTGTTCAGTCAGTAGCACTGCGTATTATCGGAGACCGCGAGGATGAGATCAATGCATTTATTCCGGAAGAATACTGGACGCTCGATGTGCAGCTCCTTCCGGAGGGTGAGAAGAAGCCGCTGACTGCGAAATTCTATGGTCAGGACAAAAAAATGACGATTGCTTCCAAAGAAGAACTCGATGCGATCCTTGCAAAGATTCAGAATGAAGAATTTGTCGTAGAAGAAGTGCGCAAGAGTGAGCGTACCAAAAAGGCACCGCTGCCGTTTACGACCAGTACACTGCAGCAGGAAGCTGCCAATGCGCTGAATTTTTCAACACAGAAGACGATGCGCCTTGCACAGCAGTTATACGAAGGTGTCGAGCTGAAAGGAAGCGGTACCGTCGGTCTGATCACTTATCTGCGTACCGACTCTACGCGTATTTCTGATGAAGCAGATCTGGCAGCACGTCAGTATATTGTACAGACCTATGGTGCAGAATTTGCTGCAGAAAAAGCAGAGACAGCCAAGGAAGGCAAAAAGATTCAGGATGCACATGAGGCAATCCGACCGACTGATATTTCACGTACACCGATTGAGTTGAAGGATTCTCTGAGCAGAGATCAGTACCGTTTGTATCAGCTGATCTGGAAACGCTTTGCAGCCAGCCGTATGACACCGGCACGCTATGAGACTACAGCAGTCAAGATCGGAGCAGGCGGCTATCGCTTTACTGTATCCGCTTCCCGTCTGCTGTTTGAGGGCTTCCGCAGCGTCTATACCGAGAGCGGCGAGGCCAAAGAAGAGAGCAATGTACTGCGCGGCAATCTGGAGCCGGGTATGAAGCTTGCATTCAAAGAGTTTGATACCAAGCAGCATTTTACACAGCCGCCGGCACATTATACGGAGGCATCGCTAGTACGTGCGATGGAAGAGCAGGGAATCGGACGTCCAAGTACCTATGCACCGACGATCACAACGATCATTGCCAGACGCTATGTTGCCAAGGAAAACAAAAATCTCTACATGACAGAGCTTGGCGAAGTAGTTAATAATATCATGAAGGATGCATTTCCGAGTATTGTGGATGTAAGCTTTACCGCAAATCTGGAAACTCTTCTGGACTCTGTTGGGGAGGGGACAATCTCCTGGAAGACAGTGGTAGAGAATTTTTATCCGGATCTGGATGCTGCGGTCAAGGAAGCAGAAAAGAATCTGGAAAAGGTTACGATCGAGGACGAGGTTTCCGACGAAATCTGTGATGTCTGCGGCCGCAATATGGTAATCAAATACGGACCATTCGGCAAGTTCCTGGCATGTCCGGGATTTCCGGAATGCCGCAACACGAAGCCATATCTGGAAAAGATCGGTGTGCCATGTCCGAGCTGCGGTAAGGACCTTGTGATCCGCAAGACGAAGAAGGGCCGTAAGTATTATGGCTGTGAAGGCAATCCGGATGACTGCGAGTTTATGTCATGGCAGAAGCCAGTCAGTCAGAAATGCCCGCAGTGCGGTGGTTATATGGTAGAAAAAGGCA
>CAZEPO010000264.1:0-2278 GCA_964514125.1 uncultured Lachnospiraceae bacterium | reverse complement strand
GGAGTGGCAGGCATTTTTCTGACAGCCATTTTTTTGAAACAGGAAATCGAAAGAAGTAAGAGCAGTGAAGTCGGTCTGCATACCTATGTGAGGCAGATGATACAGGGAATCAGCGGGGAGCAGGAAGAACGTCTGCTGGTTCTGGTCAACAAAAAGCATAAGATGCCGGACGATTATGAACCGGTGCTGCATTGGCTGAATAACGGCAGTTGTGCAGTGGCAGAGGAGATGTATGAGTCGCTTTCGAAAATGCTGTCTGATGGTTCGGAGGAGGGCAGACAGTTCGTGGTTGCTTCCGGTTATCGCAGTCAGGAAACACAGAAGCAGCTTTTGGAGGAAGATATTGCAGATGATATTTTGAAGCTTGGACTTTCCTATCAGGAGGCATACGAAAAGGAGACAAGAGAGACGATGCCGCCGGGATACAGTGAGCACGAAACAGGCCTGGCAGTGGATATTGTGGCATTGGATTATCAGATTCTGGACGAAAAACAGGAACTCACAGAGGAAAATCAGTGGCTGCGTGAGCACTGCAGTGAATATGGCTTTATTCTGCGTTATCCAAGAGGGAAAGAAGATATCACGGAGATCGATTATGAATCCTGGCATTTCCGGTATGTAGGAATGGCAGCAGCACAGGAGATCGCAGCGCGAGGAATTACGCTGGAAGAATATTTGGGACAGTAGAGCAGACGTGTTTGCAGAAGCTGCTGTATTCCTGAGCGAAAAAATGCGGTAGCTAAAGCGATTGAACTTGGAAAACAAATCTGTGCATATCCAAAAGATGCCAAGCTCGTCAAAGCTGCGCTTGCAGTGTATGACAGAAATTGAGCCTAGTTCGGACAAAAAAATCTTGTATATGTTTATTTTGGCTGTTATCATAAAAGAATGAGTACTGAAGAAATCAGACGGAAAAAGGAGAGACAGAAAATGAACTATCAGGAAGTATTGGAGCAGGCAAGAGGCTGCATTGGATCATACTGCAAAGCATGTAATGTCTGTAATGGCAAGGCATGCAGAAATCAGATGCCGGGACCAGGAGCGAAAGGAACGGGCGATAATGCAGTTCGTAATTATGAAAAATGGCAGGAAATCCGTGTAAATATGGATACAATCTGTGAACAGGGTACACCGGATACATCAATAGAGATGTTTGGACGGGCCTTCAAATATCCGTTTTTTGCGGGACCGGTAGGTGCTGTGAACCTTCATTACGGAGAAAAGTATAATGATCAGACGTACAATGATGTTCTGGTAAAAAGCTGCAGCGAAAATGGTATTGCCGCTTTTACAGGAGATGGTGTCAATCCAGCTGTCATGGAAGGTGCCACCAAAGCGATTGCAGCTGTCGGCGGAAGCGGAGTTCCGACTGTAAAACCGTGGAATATGGAAACGATCAAAGAAAAAATGTCACTTTGCAGAGAAGCAGGCTGCTTTGCCATCGCGATGGATATTGATGCTGCGGGCCTGCCGTTTCTGAAAAATATGACACCGCCGGCTGGCAGCAAGACAATAGAAGAACTGCGTGAGATTGCAGAACTGGCACAGGTTCCGTTTATCGTAAAAGGAGTCATGACAGTAAAGGGCGCACAGAAAGCAAAAGAAGCAGGTGCAGCAGGTATCGTAGTCAGCAATCACGGCGGTCGCGTGCTGGATCAGTGTCCGGCAACGGCAGAAGTATTGGAAGAAATCACCACTGCACTGAAAGGCAGCGGAATGAAGGTGCTGGTTGATGGCGGAATCCGAAGCGGCGTAGATGTATTCAAAGCATTGGCACTTGGTGCAGACGGTGTCTTGATCTGTCGTCCGTTTGTACCGGCTGTATTTGGCGGTGCCGAGGAAGGTGTGAAACTTTATATCGAAAAAATAGGGGCAGAGCTTTCTGATACTATGGCAATGTGCGGAGCGAAAACGATTGCAGACATAACAAGAGATATGGTATTCTGCCGCTAAAGCGGAAAGCGTGCAGTTTACTGCTGAAAATTTAAAAAATTAAAAAAAGCAGTTGACAAATGAATGCAGTCATGGTATTATCATCAACGTTGCTGCTGAGCAAGACAAAGCAGCAGCGTGGTGTTAATAACAAACTTAAAAAAAGTTAAAAAAGTTGTTGACATTTAGATGAATATGTAATATAATCTATCTTGCGTCAAGCGAAGGGCGTTAAAAGCCTGAAACGGGGTGTGGCTCAGTTTGGCTAGAGCGCCTGGTTTGGGACCAGGAGGTCGCAGGTTCGAATCCTGTCACCCCGATTGATATGCGGGTGTAGTTCAATGGT
>CAZEPO010000263.1:0-2290 GCA_964514125.1 uncultured Lachnospiraceae bacterium | reverse complement strand
TGAAGTTTATGGCAGCAAAACGTAAGTGTCGGCAGGAAAATCGAGAACTGCTTCCGAAGGATTTGTTTGATCTGAAGGGATTTATGTGTGCAGGCACAGACAACTGGTGCTACAAGGATGATCTGGAGCATATGTGGGGCATCCGTCCGATGGAAATTTTTGCAGGTACAGAGCCGACTTGTGTGGGTACGGAGACGTGGTCGCGAAATGGAATGTACTTTTTCCCGGATTCATGCTTTTATGAGTTTATTCCGGAAGCAGAGATGCTGAAGAATATGGATGACCCGACCTATGTACCGCGTACTTTTTTGATGGATGAGGTGGTTCCGGGAGAAAAGTATGAGATTGTGGTCACGGTATTGAAGGGCGGTGCTTTTGTGCGATACCGGGTTGGTGATATGTATCGCTGCATTGACATCGGAAGCAGAGAGGATCAGACGAATATTCCACGGTTTGCATATGTGGATCGCGTTCCTTCCGTGATTGATATTGCCGGCTTTACACGAATTACGGAAAATTCAATCCAGCACTCTCTGGAATTGTCTGGTCTGCAGGCAGTGAACTGGTTTGCTGTGAAGGAGTATACCGATCAAAAAAGACCACAGCTTCATCTATATATCGAGCTGGAGCGTAAATCTCTGCTCAGCACGGCTATGAGCCGTGAGATATTGCGAGAGCAGTTAAGCGTTTACTTTAAATATCTGGATCATGATTATAAGGATCTGCAGAAAATTTTGGGAATAGATCCATTGAATATATCGATCGTGAAATGTGGAACTTTCGAACAGTACGAAAATGAGTACGGGAAGAGGATTCGGAAGATGAATCCGTCGCCGCATGAGATTGCAGATTTTTTGGCGATACACAATGGAAAAAATATCATCCGGAAAGGAGGCAGTTACAGTGGTAAGTTATAGCTGGGTCTCAGTGTGTGCGCTGTTTGGCTTTTTGTTTTTATTTCTTGCATTTGCATCCGCACAAAAGACACGGGTAATCTATTCCTTTATGCTTCTGCAGCTGATCCTGATCTTCTGGACCGGAGGTTCTTTTATGATGCGTATTCGGATGTGGCCGTCTGTGAACTTCTGGCATTATGTATCGATTGCAGGACTTATGCTTTTGCCATATAGTTTTTACCGGTTTTTTCTGGATTTTCTGGAAGTGAGAAGTAAGGGAACTGTCATCTGGCTGTTCATATTTGGCGGTATGTATCTGTTTAATTTATTTACAGAAACCATCATCCCAACTCCGCAGGTGATTGAAACAGCCGCAGGTCGTGTACAGTTTTTGTATACGTATAGCTGGCCGGTTTGGATCATGATTGCAGCAACGGTTGTGATTCTTCTCCAGATCATTCGTCTGTTTTGGCGTTTCAGTAAAGGAGATGCACTTGTATTTCGGCAGCTCTGTCCTGTAATGATCGGAATTGTAGTGGTTGCGGCAGGTAACGTGCTTTCAACAGTAAGATTATTTGCTGGTATTCCGGTGGATATTATTTCTGGACTTGTTTTTGCTGGCTGTCTTGTATATGCATTGAATAAAAAAAGAATGTTTAAGCTGACGATGCTGGTAGCGCCGAGCAATTGTTATGCAGTGGCTGTTCTGATCAGCATTCTTCTGTTTTACAGTACGATGATCCCGCTGAAGGAATGGCTGCAGCAGAAGTTTCAGATGGATGAGAAGGTATCAATCCTTTTGGTCGTGCTACTGATGGTTGCAACGATTTATCTGCTGTATCTGCTGATGAAACAGTTTCTGGATAATTTGTTTGTCAAGGAAGAACAGATACAGGCAGCGACAATCAAAGAATTTAGTTATGCGGTTTCGCGTACATTGAAAAAAGAACAGATTTTGGCTGATCTGACGGAAGTTATTCAAAAAATGCTGGCGGTAGAGCGCGTATATGTGAGTATCAATAATGGTGCAGGCTGTTATGTGATGGAGCAGACTTCCAGTCCGCTTGTACAGAAAGGCTTTGTTATGAAACAGGACCATCCGCTTGTACAGTATTTGACTTCACATGAGGGATGTATCCTGATGGAAGATTACAAGCGGACGAGCAGTTACCTTTCTATGTGGGAGGCAGAGAAAAAGCAGCTGGAAGATTGGGGCGTGGAGTGTATTGCTCCGATGAAGGACAGCAATGAGATGGTCGGAATCGTTATGCTTTCCGGCAAGGAAAAGCGGAAGAACTTTACCTATGATGATCTTAGTATCCTTTTATCTGTGAATTCCGTCTGCTCCATGGCAGTCAAGAATTCCAAAATGTATGAACAGGCTTATGATGAGG
>CAZEPO010000262.1:0-2297 GCA_964514125.1 uncultured Lachnospiraceae bacterium | reverse complement strand
CTGGTGCGCTTTTAAACTGAAATAAAGAGAGAAAATGGTTTCAAAAGCATGGATTAAGTGTTATACTGTACAGGAAAGGCAGGAATTAAGATGAAAACGGTAATTTGGTCCATGCGCGATGGAATTGACGAAGAAGGAATCAGACGCGCAGGAGATATTTTGAAACAAGGCGGTCTGGTAGCTTTTCCGACGGAGACAGTATATGGTCTGGGTGCAGATGCGCTGGATGAAGAAGCGTCTGCGAAGATTTATCAGGCGAAGGGAAGACCTTCTGATAATCCGCTGATCATACATATTTCGAAATGGGAAGATATTGAACGGATTGCGGTGGATATACCGGCAGAGGCCAAGGCTTTGGCGGATGCATTCTGGCCGGGACCGCTGACCATGATACTGAAGAAGTCTGAGCAGGTACCGGATGGTACGACTGGAGGCCTTCCTACGGTGGCGATCCGAATGCCGGATCATGCAATCGCCAGAGCTTTGATCGAAGCAGGCGGCGGATATATTGCGGCACCGAGTGCCAATACTTCCGGACGGCCAAGTCCGACTGCGGCAGAGCATGTGGCAGAGGATATGGACGGTGTGATTGATATGATCATTGATGGCGGTGAGGTTTCAATCGGATTGGAATCGACGATCGTGGATCTGACGGATGGTGTTCCGACGATCCTGCGGCCGGGCTATATCAATCAGGAGATGCTGGAGCAGGTGCTGGGACAGGTGGAACTGGATAAGGGTCTTATTTCTGAGGATTCTTCTGTGAAGCCGAAGGCGCCGGGGATGAAGTATCGTCATTATGCACCGAAGGCCCCGCTGATCATTGTTGAAGGGGATCCGGAGCAGGTGCGTCGGAAGATCAATGAGCTGGTGGAACAGCATCAGAACGAAGGCAGGCACTGCGGCATCATTGCAACAGATGAATCGCAGGCATGTTATCAGGGAAGTGTTGTCAAATCGATTGGCTCCCGTGCAGATGAGCGGACGATTGCGCAGCATCTGTATGGAATCCTGAGGGAGTTTGATCAGATGGATGTGGATGTGATCTATTCAGAGTCTTTTGAGACGCCTCAGATGGGGCAGGCGATCATGAATCGACTGATCAAAGCAGCAGGACATCAGATTGTAACGGTATAATAAGGAGTAAGTAGTGTGAAACGATATGACAGGCTTATATTTGTAAGCAACAGTGATACTGCGGTAGGACCGATGGCAGAAGCGATTCTTCAGAGCAAATTTTTGCTTGAAGAGCTTGCGATCACGTCCAAGGGGCTGGTGGTGCTGTTTCCAGAACCGATCAATCCCAAGGCAGAAGCGGTGTTGGTGAGCAAAGGGCTTTCTATGAAAGATCACATGAGCGATCCTTTGGAGGCAGAAGATCTGGATGACAGAACGCTGATCCTGACATTGGATGAAGCGCTCAAGGAAAAGGTGCTGGCGGAATTTAAGCCGGAGCACGAAGAACTTGTTCGTGTCCTGACAGATTATATTGGTGTGGAAGGCGCGATCATCAATCCGTATGGCGGTTCGCTGGCGGATTATGGAATGTGTTATGAAGAATTGGATGCCTTGATCACAAGGCTTGTAGTACAATTGAATGAGGAGGAATTATTATGTTAGCATTAGGATGTGACCAGGGTGGATATACACTCAAACTTGAAGTGATCAAATATCTGGAAGAGAATGGGATTGAATACAAAGACTGCGGTACTTATTCAGAGGATTCGGTAGATTATCCGGTTTATGCAAGAAAGGTAGTCAAGGAAATCCTTTCCGGAAATTGTGACAAGGGAATTTTGATCTGTGGAACTGGCATTGGAATTTCCATGGTTGCCAACCGTTACAAAGGAATCCGTGCAGCGCTTTGCGGCGACTGTTTCAGTGCAGAAGCGACACGTCAGCACAATGATGCCAATATCCTTGCACTGGGTGCACGTGTAGTTGCACCGGGTCTTGCACTGAAGATCGTTGATACATTCCTGAACACACCATTTTCCGGTGCAGAGAGACATGCGAGAAGAGTCCGCATGATCGACGAGGAAGAATAAAACAGGAAGCCGCCGCTTGGGCGGCTTTTGCTGGTTTCTTGTACGTTGGTTCGAATATGAGAAACTATTGGTAAACAAGAAAAGACAGGAGGATCCTATGCATAGAAGATCGACCAAAATAGCAGCAGCACTGCTGAGTGCGATGCTGGTGTTTCAGAGTGGGATCGGTATTACCGACACAGGGCTGATACAACGTGTACAGGCAGCGGAACAGACTACAGAGGAGAATGTTCAGGTACAGGCAGAGAC
>CAZEPO010000261.1:0-2307 GCA_964514125.1 uncultured Lachnospiraceae bacterium | reverse complement strand
TCATCTTCCAGAGAAATATAGAATCTGGATTCACCCGGGTCACCCTGACGACCGGAACGCCCGCGGAGCTGATTGTCGATACGTCTGGACTCATGACGCTCTGTACCAATGATCTTCAGACCGCCTGCTGCCAGTGCTTCCTCGTCAAGTTTGATATCGGTACCACGACCAGCCATGTTTGTCGCGATCGTAACTGCACCATGTACACCAGCATCTGCTACGATCTCAGCCTCAAGCTCATGGAATTTGGCATTGAGGACTTTATGCTGAATACCCTCACGCTTCAGCATGTTGCTGAGCAGCTCAGATACCTCGATCGTAATCGTACCAACCAAGACCGGCTGTCCTTTGGCATGTGCTTCCTTGACTGCCTCGACAACTGCCTGATATTTTTCTTTTTTGGTCATATATACCGCATCGTTGCGGTCCACACGCTGTACCGGACGGTTTGTCGGAATCTCGACAACGTCCATTCCGTAAATATCACGGAACTCGTTTTCTTCGGTCAGTGCGGTACCGGTCATACCGGATTTTTTCTTATATTTATTGAAGAAGTTCTGGAATGTGATTGTCGCAAGTGTTTTGCTCTCACGTTTTACCTTCACATGCTCCTTTGCCTCAATCGCCTGATGCAGACCGTCTGAATAACGACGTCCCGGCATGATACGTCCGGTAAATTCATCAACGATCATAACCTCATCGTCTTTCACTACATAGTCCTGATCACGGAACATCAGATTGTGTGCACGCAGTGCCAAGTCTACATTGTGCTGGATTTCAAGGTTCTCTGCATCAGAGAAGTTGTCGATCTGGAAGAATTTCTCAACCTTCTCGATACCCTGTGCAGTCAGAGTAACCAGCTTGTCCTTCTCATTTACAATAAAGTCACCTGTCTCTGTGATCTCCTCACCCATGATCGCTGTCATCTTGGTCACTTCACCGCTCGCTTCACCTCTCTGAAGCTGACGTGCCAGAATATCACATACTTCATAAAGCTTTGTTGATTTGCCGGACTGACCAGAAATGATCAGCGGTGTACGAGCCTCATCGATCAGGATTGAGTCGATCTCATCGATGATCGCATAGTTCAGGCCTCTCTGTACCAGCTGCTCTTTGTAAATAACCATGTTGTCACGCAGGTAGTCAAAGCCCAACTCGTTGTTCGTAATATATGTGATGTCACAATTGTACTGCTCTCTTCGTTCGTCATTGTTCATGGAGTTGAGTACACAACCAACCTTCAGGCCAAGGAACTCATGCACCTTGCCCATCCACTCGGCATCTCGATGTGCCAGATAGTCGTTGACTGTGACAATATGAACACCTTCTCCTGTCAATGCATTCAGATACGCTGGAAGTGTCGATACAAGTGTCTTACCTTCACCTGTTCTCATCTCGGCAATACGTCCCTGATGCAGGATAATACCACCGATCAGCTGTACCCGGTAATGCTCCATATTCATAACACGCTTCGCAGCCTCGCGGACGGTCGCATATGCTTCCGGAAGAAGATCATCCAATGTCTCGCCGTTGGCATAACGTTCTTTGTACTCCTTCGTCTTTGCCTTCAGCTCCTCATCGGTCAGTGCCTGCATCTGCGGGCGAAGACTTTCTATTTTGTCAACGATCGGCATGATCACCTTCAGTTCTCGCTGGCTGTGCGTTCCAAAAAGTTTCTCTATAATGTTCATCATATTTCTCCATTTCAAGATAATTTCCAACCTATTGTATCACTTTAGTCTCTGCAATACAATTAAATTTTTTATGAACGGTTTGTGACCAAAAAGAAAGGGCGGAAAATTCCGCCCCCGTTCTATACTTTTGCCGTTCTATCTGCCTATAATTCCGGTTCGATCAGACCGTATGTGCCACCTTTTCTTTTATATACAACATTGACTTCTTCGGATTCTGCATTGAAAAATACGAAGAAATTATGTCCTAATAATTCCATCTGTACACAGGCATCTTCCGGATACATTGGCTTCATATCGAAGTGTTTGGTTCTTACAATCTTCATTTCATCCAACGGATCCGATTCCTTTTCGATAAATTCTTTCTTGAAGTTGCCGCCTTCCTGATGCTTGTCTACAATCTTCTCTTTGTATTTGCGAAGCTGACGCTCGATCACTTCTTCTACGAGATCGATGGAAACATACATATCGTTGCTCACCTGTTCTGAACGGATGATGTTGCCTCGCACCGGAATCGTGACTTCAATCTTCTGACGCTCCTTCTCCACACTCAGTGTAACAATAATCTCTGTATCCGGAGTAAAATATCGTTCCAGTTTGCCAAGCTTGTCCTTCA
>CAZEPO010000260.1:0-2317 GCA_964514125.1 uncultured Lachnospiraceae bacterium | reverse complement strand
ACAATACACTGAGCAAGATGGAATCTCCGACCAACAAGATCAACAGCCTGCTCACTGATATCCGCAGCACCAAAAAGAATTAAACAAACACCCTTGACAGATTGCTGTTTTCAGCTTTCCGCCAAGGGTGTTTTTATCAGAAAATCATATACTTTTCTTTTACTTCTCTCTTATGCCAAGAAACGCCGCCAGATTGCCTCTCTTTCCATGCGATGCACGGTGTGAGAACAGAATATCTGGATTGCAGCAGGTGCAGAGATCCGTTATCTCGATCCGCTCTGGCCGAACTCCGGCACGCAGCAGATTCTGCCTACACGCCTCCCAGAGATTCAGCTGAAACTTAAGATCACTGCCTGCTGCTGCAGCCTGTATCTTAGCTTCTGCGT
The DNA here is from genome assembly GCA_964514125.1 of uncultured Lachnospiraceae bacterium. GTDB lineage: Bacteria > Bacillota > Clostridia > Lachnospirales > Lachnospiraceae > Choladousia. The sequence continues at coordinate 1,931 of CAZEPO010000260.1, read as the reverse complement.
TTTGTACATCCGATCGTTTTCTCCGCTCTTCTACACTCCTGTAAACAGTCTGCTCACAGAAAATCTCCGGCCATAATTCCTGCGGGTATGCTGTCCGAAACTGTTCAATCACATCTTCGCTCACTTCGTAGCAGTCCTGACAGATGGACGGACCGATCGCGGTATAAAGCTCTGCCGGATCAGTTCCATATCGCGCATGCATCTTTCGAACCATCTCGCCTGCGATATCGTTGACCGTGCCCCTCCAGCCGGAATGTGCCAATCCGACCGCCCGATGCACCGGGTCTACAAAATAAAGCGGCACACAGTCTGCGTAAAACGTCGCCAGAACAACGCCCGGCACATCCGTCATCAGACCATCTACATCAGTATAATCCTGCTTTGTCAGCACGCCTTTGCCACAGTCTGCGTCCGTAACCTCCCGCACATTTGTCGTATGCGTCTGTACTGAACAGACGATCTTCTCTTTTGCAAAGCCGATCGCTGCGGCAATCCTGCTGTAATTTTCCTGCACATGTGCTTCTTCATCTCCTCTGGAAAAGCTCAGATTCATCTGTGCAAATTCCCGTTCACTCACGCCGCCAATCCGGCTGCTGAAGCCATGGATCATATCCGATTGTGCTTCAAGTGATGGAAATGTGAAATAAAGCACACCATCTTTCCAGTTTTCCTTCAATACCGGAGTCGCTCCTTTTCGTTTCATCTTTTCAGATCTGCCCCTTTATTCTTCTTTCTGCAGAAACGCTATTAGTCAGCACCAGAATGCATCCTGTATCAGCTGAATCTCCTCACCAAGAAAAGACAGCACATCAAATCTGCAAGGTATCTCTCCTCTGTGTTTCTCCATCAGATACCATCTTGCTGCCGCTATAATCCGTTTCTGTTTTCGCCAATCAACCGCTTCTGCCCCATAACCGGTATGTGCATCCTTTCGGAATTTGACCTCCACAAAAACCAGATACCCCTGATGCAGTGCGATCAGATCAATTTCGCCCATGCGGCAGCGATAATTTCGCTCCAGGATATGATACCCTGCACGCTCCAGATACTCCGCAGCTTTTGTTTCATATAGCGTACCTATTGTTCGTTTATTCATCCATCTGCCCTGTCTCCCCAGCATACTCACCTGTTCAAACTGAGTATTGTTCCGACAGATTTCAGTTGCCAATGATATTCTTGATAAAGGATGCCCGATGGATCGGGGACGGTCCATATGTACGGATTGCCTCCATATGTGCAGCTGAACCATAGCCTTTGTGCGCCGCAAATCCATACTCCGGCATAACCTTGTCATATTCCTTCATCAGGCGATCCCTCGTCACCTTCGCAAGTACGCTGGCCGCCGCGATCGACAGACTCTTGGCATCGCCTTTGATGATCGGCACCTGTGGAATCGTCAGTCCCGGAATCGTCACTGCATCATTCAGAAGCACCTGCGGAGCCGGATCAAGTGCTGCGATCGCATCCCGCATTGCCTCATAAGTTGCCTGAAGGATATTGATCTCATCAATCCGCGCCGGTGATGCCATACCAATCCCCCATGCCACTGCCTTTTCTTTGATCTCGTCAAACAATGCTTCTCTGCGCTTTTCTGAAAGCTGCTTCGAATCATTCAGATACAGAATCTCACAATCCTGCGGAAGGATCACCGCTCCCGCCACGACAGGTCCCGCAAGCGGACCTCGCCCAGCCTCATCCACGCCGCAGACCAGTCCCATATGTGCATATTCCCGCTCATAGGAGCGCATTTCGTGCAGCCTTGCTCTTTCTTTTTCTAATTTATCTATTTTTTTCTGATACTGCGCAACCAGTGCAGCCACACCAGAACGTCCGTCTGTTTCATACATCTGAAACAGTGCTGACAATTCCTCATAGTCTGCTGCCGCAAACTCTTTTTTGATCTCTGCTATACTTTTCATCTGTCCTCCATG
>CAZEPO010000259.1:0-2361 GCA_964514125.1 uncultured Lachnospiraceae bacterium | reverse complement strand
TTCATAATGAACCAAGCGCGAAGGATCTTTTTCATGAAAATAATCGCTCATTGCCTGAATACAGGTTCCTGCATAAGATTCATTTCCACAGGACCACCACAAAACTGACGGATGATTTTTGTCTCTCTCAAGCATTGACACAGCACGGTCCAGCACACATGCCTGCCATTCCAGCTGTGATCCCGGCACATTCCAGGACGGATCAACCATTCCCATTTTCTGCCAGGAACCGTGCGATTCCAGATTCGTTTCATCCATCACACAAATACCAGCCTCATCACACAGCTGATACCACAAACTCTGATTCGGATAGTGACAGGTACGAACTGCATTAATATGATTCTTTTTCAATATCGCAATATCTTTGCGCATATCTTCTTCCTGAATCGCCCGCCCTCTATGCGGATTCCATTCATGACGATTGACACCATAAATACAGAGGCGTTTCCCGTTCAGCTGCATGATGTTATCCTTCCGCTCAAATCGGCGGAACCCTATTTTCTGCGGAATCACCTCGGTCAGTTCGCTCTCCTGAGACTGATTGGAACTTAATTTTTCTTTTTTATATACATGCAATACCACTTGATACAAATATGCAGCATTTACATCCCACTTATGTACATTTGGCAATTCGATCTGCAAAGAAGACATTGCAAAAAGGCGTTTTCCAGAAACTTCCTTTTCGGACAGCATCAGTTTTCCATCCCTGACAATTTGGTCTTCTGCATCACGAAGTTCCCAAAACACCTCCACTTTTTCCACTGACTGCAGAGCAGAAAGTGTTCCTTCTATCTGCATCCATCCTGTTTGATAATCATCCAAAAGACCTGTTTTCACCCACAGATCCTCTATATGAACTTCCGGCTTCGCATAAAGGTAAACGTCCCGAAAAATACCTGAGAAACGGAAGAAATCCTGATCCTCCACCCAAGCTGCACTGCTTCTTTTGTAAACCTCCACACAAAGACGATTTTCTTTTTCCTTGACATAGCTCGTCAGATCAAACTCAGATGGAGTAAACGAATCCTCTGCATACCCGATAAAAACTCCATTCAGCCAAACAAAAAAAGCCTCTTCAACACCCTGAAACGAAATGCATACCCGCATTCCATCCCAATCTTGTGCAAGATCAAATTCTTTTACATAACTGCCGACCGGATTGTATTCCCAATCTATATGCGGCGGCCGTAAATAAGTATGGCCTTCCCACGGATACATTGTATTAATATACTGAATGCGATCATATCCCTGCAGCTCCATATGCCCCGGAACCTGAATTGTACCAAATTCACTCAGATCCGCATCCATTTTATAAAAATCTGCTGGACGTTCAGAAGGATTTTTGCTCCATTGGAATTTCCATTCACCATTTAAGGACTGTCGTAATGTTTCGCTTCCCATTTGCATCGTTTCATCACTTGTATAAAAATGATGATCAGAATGTGCATCCAGACGATTTACCCGAAAGATTTCCGGATTCTCCAACCACTTTAAATCTGCCTGCATAATACCTCCTCTATTTTATGTATTTCAAATTGTTTCTCGCTCTACTGTATATACAGAAAAGACAAAGCACCTGTTGCTCAGATCCTTTGTCTTTTATTCATTATATCTACATCTTACTATAAATTAATTTCCGAGATAAGTATGGCTGTCCATCACCATCGTATGCATCGGAGAAAAACATTCTGCCAGATGCTTTACTGCAGCCTCATTTTCTTCTGACATACCGGCTGCACAATCCGTCAGATAGATTACCTTATGACCTTCGTCAATCGCATCGATCATCGTAGCCATCACACAACATTCAGCAACCACACCAGCAATCAGCACATGGTCTGCTTTCCGTGCTGCTTCCAGTACTTCCGGTATCCGCATGGACGAATAAATTGATTTCTCGTATACCGGCCACTGTTCCAGATATGGCTGCATTTCTTTCATCATATCATTCAAATATGGATTATTGTTAATTGATTCATACTCTTTATTATAATCATTCCAGGTTCCGCTTGGAGATTCCGGTTTGACAAATTTCGTAAAGATTACCTGTTCCACTGCTTCACGATCCAACAGATTTTTGATATTTTTCATCGCCTCACGCACATTTGGACAAGCCCATTCCTCCTCCGGCAAATACACGTTCTGCATGTCAATCACTAAAAGTAAATCATTTCGTTTCTGCATGATACAATTCCCACTTTCTTTCAAATCCGTTTCGTTTATATTATCTTATCCACAATTGCAAATCTAATACTTTTATATAGCAAAAAACACAGGATAAATCCTGTGTTTCCTTATTTATATACCTTCAAAACCACATACAGTTTATATCTTCATCCGATTCTTAACCCTAACCTTGCG
>CAZEPO010000258.1:0-2377 GCA_964514125.1 uncultured Lachnospiraceae bacterium | reverse complement strand
CCGGATCAAATGTTTTGTAGAATGCTTCAGAACAAGCCTGTACACAAGCCAGACAAGCCATACATTCGCTGCCTTTTTTTACTGTTAATTTTTTCATTGGTATTCTCCTTTTCTTTTTTATTCTATAAAAAATATTACAATATCAGACAACTTTTTGCAAGCTTTTATCGAGAATTTGATATAGGCATTTGTCGGACATTTTCCTCTTGAAGGGCAGTGGGGCATATGGTAAGCTTTAAGAAAACATATGAAAAGAAAGCTGTGAATAAAAATGAAACGAATTGACTTTGAAAACGGATCCGTAACCAGGAATATTTTCAGTGCGGCACTTCCAATGCTGGTGGCTCAGATTCTGAGTCTTCTGTACAATATTGTGGACCGTATCTATATTGCCAGGATTCCTGAGATCGGCACAACAGCCCTCGGGGCAGTCGGACTGTGTTTTCCGCTGGTCGTGATCATCACTGCATTTGCAAATCTGTTTGGAAGCGGAGGTGCACCGCTGTTTGCGATCAACCGCGGGGAAGGAGATCAGCAGCAGGCGCAGACGGTCATGAACACATCATTCACGATGCTGTGCGGCAGCGGAGTGATCCTGATGGCAGTCGGTCTTGTGGCAGCGAGACCACTGCTTACTCTATTTGGTGCGTCACAGGAGGCGATAACCTATGCGTATCCATATATGATGGTCTATCTGATCGGAACGATCCCATCGATGATCGCCACCGGAATGAATCCGTTTATCAACGCGCAGGGCTATGCAGTGATCGGAATGCTGTCGGTGACGATTGGTGCAGTGGCGAATCTGATCCTGGATCCGATCTTCATCTTCGTATTTGGTTTCGGCGTGGAAGGGGCTGCGATCGCAACCGTGCTTTCACAGTTTCTGTCAGCAGGCTATGTGCTGTATTTTCTGAAACGCAGAGCAGAGATGCGGGTACGGCTGCTGCAGAAAAAAGAACTCCGCGCGTGCAGAAAATGTGCCGGAGCGATCATTAGCCTCGGAACGGCAGGATTTATCATGCAGCTGACAAACAGTCTCGTATCGATCTGCTGCAATAGTGTACTGTCTGTGACAGGCGGAGATGTCTATCTGTCTGTGATGACGATCGTATCGAGTGTCCGTCAGATGGTTGAGACACCGATCTATGCATTCAATGAAGGCAGTGCGCCGGTGATCAGCTACAATTATGGTGCACACCGACCGGCCATGGTGCGCAAGGCGATCGTAACGATGGCCGGCATGGTGCTGGTCTATACCGGGATCACCTGGAGTGTCATCGTGTTTGCACCGGAGTACCTGATTGCTGTGTTCAGTACCGATCAGCTTTTGCTCAAGGATGCGATCCCTGCATTGAAAACTTATTTTGCGGCATTTATTTTTATGGATCTGCAGTACATCGGGCAGACCGTGTTTAAAGCGTTGAATAAGAAGAATCAGGCGATCTTTTTCTCGCTGCTTCGGAAGGTATTTATCGTTGTTCCGCTGACCTATCTGCTTCCGTATGCATTTCATATGGGAACCCACGGCGTCTTTCTGGCAGAGCCGGTGTCCAATGTGATCGGCGGAAGCCTTTGCTTCGGTACAATGCTGCTGACCGTATTGCCGGAGCTGAAGCGGATGGAGCGGTAGAGATTATGTTTGCTACGATACAGTGGAAATAAAACAGATCATAAGAAAGAGAGTGTAGTATGGCAGGAAATACCAAGAAAACAAACCAACAATCCGAGTCATGGAATCAGATAGACAGAAGAAAATCCAGGAGCAAAAAAATAGTTCCGATCAGTGCAGCACTTTGTCTGCTGCTCTGTCCGCTGAGTGCAGGAGCAGAGGAAGCGAAGCAGGTGGATGTGATGTTTGTTCATGATACCCATTCGCATCTGAATGAGTTTGCAACAGTGGAGGATGGTGAGTCACAGCTGCTCGGCGGTTTCGCGAAGCTGAAAACGCTGATCGATGAACAAAAAGCAGTCAATCCGGATACGCTGCTGCTGGACGCAGGAGATTTTTCTATGGGAACGCTGATCCAGGTAGTCTTTGAGGAAGAAGCGGCAGAGCTGCGTATGCTGGGAGCACTTGGGTTTGATGTGACGACGCTGGGCAACCATGAGTTTGATTACAAAGCAAAGGGGCTTGCAAATATGCTGCACAGTGCAGCGGCCAGTGGGGATCTGGTTCCGGCGATGGCAGTCTGCAATGTAGACTGGGATAAGATGGAAGCAGCAGGGCTGACTGAAGACCAGAAACTTTTGCAGGCAGCATTTTCTGACTATGGAGTGGAAGACTATATCGTGACTGAGAAAAATGGAGTCGCGATCGCGGTCACAGGTGTATTCGGCAAAGATTCCCTCGACTGTACACCGGGCTGTCCGCTGG
>CAZEPO010000257.1:0-2379 GCA_964514125.1 uncultured Lachnospiraceae bacterium | reverse complement strand
AGGTAGAAGATTCCGGTATGGGTATTCCGGAGGAAGCACAGGAACATATTTTTGAACGTTTTTATCGTGTGGATAAATCACATTCCCGTGAGATCGGAGGTACCGGACTGGGACTTGCGATTACGAGAAGTGCGGTGCTGATGCACCATGGCGCGATCAAGGTTTACAGTAAAGAGGGAGAAGGAACGACATTTACGGTGCGTATCCCGCTGAAATATGTACCATAAATAGTGCCGTAGTCAGGAGGAACTTTATGAAAAAGACAAAGAATTTCTGCCGGCTGCTTATGGTGCTGCTGATCTTGCTCATGGGCTGCGGCAGGCAGGAAAAAGAACAGGGTTATACGATTTATTATATTGATTCATCAGGGACAAGGCTGACGGAGGTCAGTTATCATCCGGAAGCGCAGAACTTTGATGAAATGATGCAGGAACTGATGGGACAGCTGGCAGCTGCGCCGAGCGGCTGTGTCAGTGCACTTCCGTCAGCAGTTAAATACAATGGCTATGAAAGAGGCATTGATGCACTGCGTATTGATTTTTCACAGGATTATTATCAGCTGACCAACACGGAAGAAGTTCTGCTGCGGGCTGCTGTGGTGAAGACGGTCTCACAAATTCCGGGTGTTGCCAAGATCATGTTTACGATTGAGAAGGAGGCACTCAAGAATCAAACAGGGGACGATGTACCTGCCATGGATGCAGATACTTTTATCAATACGCGGGAAGGCGGAATCAATTCCTATCTGTATACAACAATGGAACTGTACTTTGTCGATGGTGATGGCAGCAGTCTTGTACAGGAGACGAGAGAGGTGCATTATTCCAGTAATATGGCACTGGAACGAGTCGTAGCAGAGCAGCTTTTGCAGGGACCTGAGACCTCTGGCCTGAAGCCGATCGCACTTAGTACGGCACAGATTCAGAATATCTATGTGCAGAATGGCATCTGCAATATCAACTTTAATGCAGATTTCAACAAATCTTCAGAAAGCATTGTGCAGCCGGAGGCGGCACTTTATGCGATCGTCAATTCCATCTGCGGTACCTGTGACAATATTACAGGGGTTCAGTTTGCAATTGATGGAGAGCGTGACGTGATGTTCCGCGATCAGGTGGATCTGAATCAGGTATTTACCATGGATCAGAATCGAATCAAGGCTGCACGGACAGAAGGGTGATACTATGAAACGGCCATTAGCAGTTGTGCTGCTCTTGGTGATCACAGTCTGGACGCTCTTTGAGATGGCGGGGAATAAGGCAGATTCTCCGCCGTCTGATCTGGAAACGCTTCTCTATCAGGAAGTGGGCGAAGGACAGGAAACGACCATTTCCGGAACCGTGGCCAAATGCAGTATCGTATCTTCAGGCATACGCCTGTTCATTGATCATATTTCAATTTTATCAGAAAACAATTCACATATTTCTTTTTTACCAGAACAAAAAATTATAATTACAATCGAGGAAAATGATATAGAACCGGGGGATCAGCTGATCGTTCGTGGAATGTTTGCACCCTTTGAGGCGGCAGGCAATCCGGGACAATTCGATATGAGAAGCTGGTATTTTCGACAGGATACGATCTGTGCACTGAAAAAAGCGCGGATTTTGCAGCACAGCATCGGAAAGGGCGGAGTGCAGGCATATCTGTATCGGATCAGAAGTGCATTTCAGGAGTCCTATCAGCGCTGTCTGCCTGAGAAAACGGCAGCAACAATCACAGCGATCACGCTGGGCGAGAAAGGTATGATGGAGTCCGAGTGGAAAGAACAGTATCAGGAGGGCGGAATTGCGCATATCATTGCGGTTTCCGGGCTTCATATTACACTGATCGGTATGAGTGTTTATCGTTTCCTGCGGTGGATTTATCTTCCAATTACGCCTTCTGCACTTCTCTCAGCAGTGATGACGATCCTGTATGGGATTCTGACCGGATCCGGAATTTCTGCGGTGCGTGCAGTCGTTATGTTTCTCGTCTGGCTGGGGGCACAGATCACAGGCAGAAAGTATGACCAGATCACAGGGCTTGCGATCGCGGCGGCAGTCTTGGTATTGCCCGATGTGAGGGTAGTACAGGAATCCTCATTCTGGCTGTCATTTGGGGCAGTGGTGACTCTGGCGGTGCTTGTTCCATGCATCAAAGAGAGCTGTCGCATACAGACCGGCGTCGGCAGTTCCATCTGCAGCAGTGTTGGGATCTGGATTGGTATGCTGCCGCTGACCTTATACTTTTTTTATCAGGCAATTCCTTGGAGCACAGCAGTCAATCTGCTGGTGATTCCCCTGATGTCTGCCGTGATGTCCTATGGACTGCTTTCAGGAGCCGCAGGCTTGCTCAGTCAGTCTTTGGGTGTATTTTTGGGAGCACCAGTGCAGTATC
>CAZEPO010000256.1:0-2394 GCA_964514125.1 uncultured Lachnospiraceae bacterium | reverse complement strand
TTTTTCTCTTATGCTACATGTCCTGCTCCGAAGGTTCTGACATTCATCGGATAGACATTTTCTCTTCCCATGTATTCGCTCATATACTGCACATAGTGCTCTGTCTCAGCCTTTGGCACTACACACATGATAACACCTGCGAAGCCGCCGCCGTGAACACGGCAGACACCCTGACCGATCTTATTCAGGAACAGTCTGGTCAGTGCAAGTGCAAGTGTGATCTTCTGATCCTTGCAGTCCTGTACGCAATAGCAGTTCTGCAGCCATTCCCAGGATGAATGACCGGATTCTTCGATTGCTTTGAGCAGTCCTTCTGCTTCTTTCTTGACAGCTGCCTCGTATGCTGCATCCACGCGTTTGTTTTCCTCGAAGAAGTGCAGTGCACGCAGGATCGCACGGTCATTGTCAAGCTTGGACAGATTCTTCAGAATGGTTTCCTCATCGGTGTTGCAGAGGATATCAGCACCTGCCACAGCTGCTGCCTCTCGCATCTCGTTCGGAATGCTGGAGTATTCTTCACTCAGGTCTGCATGGCCTTTTCCGGTATTGACGATGACCAGATCATAGCCAATCTGTGAGAAGGAGAAGTCTACCTGCTCATACAGATGATCGTCATCTTTGGAGAAATCCAGCATGATCACACCACCGACTGCACATGCCATCTGATCCATCAGACCAGATCCTTTCTCCCAGTATTTGTTCTCTGCGAACTGACCGATCCGCGCATAATCGATATAGCGCATCTTATCTTCATTGAAGAAGTGATTCATGATCGATGCCACCAGCATTTCAAAGGATGCGGATGAGCTGACACCTGCTGCACTGATCACCTGCGTCGATACGTAAGCATTGAATCCGCCTACCTGAAAGCCTGCTGCTTTGGCTGCCACCATCATACCTGCCACCAGTGAAACAGAACCATTGCAGGTCGGTATCGCTTCAAGATGCTCCAGATCCACTACGATCTGCTTTTTGTAGCCCTCACTGACAATGCAGATCTTGCTTGTGCCGTTCGGATAAGCTGCACTGATCGTATCCATGCTGATGCTGCCCGCCAGGATTTTGCCGCCGTTGTGGTCAGTATGATTGCCGACGATCTCTGTTCTTCCCGGAGAGGTAAAGAATTCCATTTCGTCTGTGCCGAAATTCTTTTTAAAATTCTCAGCCAGAGATGCATAGCGTCTGCCGCTGATCTCACTCTCTCCATAGATCTTCACTAAGGTTTCATTTGATGGTAATTTCATGATCTTCTCTCCTTTTTTATACTGATGTTTTTCTGATACTGATACTTTTTTGTTCTGTCCGTCACGAATCTGTCAAACAGGTTCCTTCCTGTATCTTTCTTTTATCTTCTATTATAATCATACTGCAGTTATTTTCCATAAAGATTATGCGAAAAAAAAGGAATATATTGCGTTTTTTAGGAATGAAGCCTTATAATATAGAAACTATATTGCGTTTTCGGCGATTCACAGTCCGCCAGCAGCTCATATGGCGAAAGGAGACTCCATGCAGATCATCACAAATCAATTCCAAAAAGAACTCAAGACACACGGCGATTACAGTTTTCCGCTGCTGGTCTCCTATGAAAAGCTCTCCGGCTATGAAAGCGGAGCTTTTCTCTGGCACTGGCACCCCGAGATTGAACTGACCATCGTCGAGCAGGGAGAAATGCTCTATCACACAAACAACCAGACCTTTCACCTCAGACAGGGACAGGCAATCTTGACCAATGCCAATGCACTGCATATGGGTGAAAAGATTACTCCGGACAAAGACTGTATCTACACACCGATCACCTTTGATCCCCGTCTGATCTACGGTTCCGACAACAGTCTGATCCATCGAAAATACGTCCTGCCGATTACCCAAAACCTCGCCCTGCCAGGTATCGTATTCGATGGTTCCAGTCCATGGCATACGGAAGTCATCTGCCTGATCAGCGAGATGATCCTGTTGTATGAAAACCAGCCGGAGCTGTATGAAATGGAGATTCTCGTCAAACTGCAGCGGTTCTGGATGCTGCTTTATCAGAACTGCCGCACTTCCGCCGCTGTGTCTGCCGCCGATCTGCAGAACCACGAACGGATCCGTCGGATTCTGGATTATATTTCTGTCCACTACGCTTCCAAGCTTTATCTGGAAGATATCGCTACGCATATCGGTCTGTGCAAAAGCGAGTGCTGCCGCCTGTTCAAGCGCTACATGAAGGTATCACTGTTCGAATTCCTGCAGGCATACCGGATCGAGCAGAGTCTTGAAGTGCTGCTTCACACCGACTGCTCCATCCTGGAAGTCGCTGAAAAAGCCGGTTTCAGTGATTCCAACTATTATTCCAAGGTTTTTCGTAGGATCAAGGGCTGCACACCGTCAGCTTTCCGGCATAGAATGAAT
>CAZEPO010000255.1:0-2398 GCA_964514125.1 uncultured Lachnospiraceae bacterium | reverse complement strand
AATCAGATTTATGAATTTTTACGGGATTATCTGAATAAAATGTGACAAGTCCGGTAGGAGTGTCGGGTATGCACACAGAATATCATCGTCAGATTTTTCTATGGCTGCTTCTTTTGAGCGGATTTTTGGCAGGAAGTGCACTGCCGGAGCTTCTGCATATGGGAACGGGTACCTATGCCGGTTTTTTCAGTCTCTATGGATTGCAGAAATATCAGGCGGCACAAGCTGATATTGGCCGTGTTTTCTCATATGTTCTGACGGCTCGGCTGCGTCCGCTTCTGTTTCTGTGGATGAGCAGCTTTACAACGGCTGGCTTGCTTTTTCATGCGTTTTATTTCTGGTGGCTGGCTGCCGCTTCCGGTATGCTGCTTGCTCTGTTTGTACTGCGCAGTGGGATGAACGGTATGCTGCTGTTTGGATGCTGCCTGTTCCCGCAGTGGATCTTGTATGCTGCGATGTGGCGAGAGGAAGCTGAGTTTTTGATCCGGAAGCAAAAAAATTCCCCGCAGATGCAGATCTGTGCTGTGCCTGCAGGCCACCTTTGGCGCACAGATTTGTGGATGCTGGCAAGGCTGGCAGGATACTGTTTGATGGGAGCACTGACGGAGACTTTTTTGGGAAACTGGACCATGAAAATTTTTCTTAAGTTTTAACCGAATTGTGTAAGATCACTGCTTCCAATAAATAGATTGGGTGAATTGGAAAAGATTGTGAAAAACACGTTGATTTTGAAAAAGTAATTGCGTATAATACAGGTACTTGAGTGAGCGTGAATCAGCAGTTTTACATAAGAAAAATGGAAATGGGGAGTACGAAGATGGGGTTGGAGCTGCCGCTGTTTATTGACTATTTAAAAGAAACGAAAAATGCTTCAGCGAGTACCGTGAGTTCTTATCAGCGGGATCTGAAAAAGCTGGAGGGATATTTGAACGAGCATGGAATCTGTGACGTGGAGGCTGTGACAGCGACAAATCTCAATTCCTACGTGCTTTATCTGGAAAAACAGGGCTTGTCGACGGCGACTGTGTCACGCAATGTCGCCTCTATGAAGGCGTTTTTTCATTATGTTTATTACAAAAAGCGAATCGATACAGACCCGACCGAGCTGATCAAGGCGCCGCATATCGAGAAGAAGATGCCGGGGATCCTTAGTATGGAAGAGACTGTTCGCCTGCTGGAACAGCCATCCGGTACGACACCGAAGGAGCTTCGGGATCGTGCGATGCTGGAACTTTTGTATGCGACCGGAATGCGTGTATCCGAGCTGATCTCCCTTCAGATGACAGATCTGAATCGGAACCTGAGCTATGTGATCTGCAAAGATGCAGGCAAGGAGCGTGTGATTCCGTATGGAGAGAATGCCAAATATGCACTGGAACATTATCTGAAAAATGGACGTACGCAGCTTTTGAAGGAGCAGGAGAGCACCAGCCTTTTTGTAAACTGTTCCGGAAAACCAATGAGCCGTCAGGGCTTTTGGAAGCTGATCAAGCAGTATGCGGCCAGAGCCGGGATTGAATCAGACATTACACCGCATACCCTGCGCCATTCTTTTGCGGTTCATCTGGTGCAGAACGGAGCAGATCTGAAGGCAGTGCAGGAGATGCTGGGACATTCAGACATTTCCACAACACAGATGTATTTGAATATGAGCAATGAGCATATCCGCAGAGTCTATCGGGAAGCACATCCGAGACGATAGAGCGATCCTCTGTAAAAAAAGGCCCATGACAGAAGCTAAAGTGCCTGTGGCACCTAGTTCTGTCATGGGCTTTTTGTGAGCGATTTTATGATCCGAGCTGATCGTAAATGTCGTAGATCAGTTTTTCGGATTTTTCCCAGCCAAGGCATGGGTCAGTGATAGACTTGCCGTAGACATGATCACCGCCGATCTTCTGTGCACCGTCTTCGATGTAGCTTTCGATCATGAAGCCTTTGACCAGCTTTGCAAGATCCGGATTGTGGCGTCTGCTGTTCATGACTTCCTGTGCGATACGGATCTGTTCCAGATATTTTTTGCCGGAGTTGGCGTGATTCGTATCGATGATCACAGCCGGATTCTTCAGGTTTCGTTTTTCGTACATCTCAAGCAGAAGAGTCAGATCCTCATAGTGGTAGTTCGGGATGTTATTGCCGTGCTTGTTGGTCGCACCGCGGAGTACCACATGCGCCAGATCATTGCCGTCTGTATTGACTTCCCAGCCGCGGTAGATGAAGGTATGCTGCGTCTGAGCTGCTACAACGGAGTTGAGCATAACGGAAAAATCACCGCTGGTCGGATTCTTCATACCGGCAGGTACATCCATGCCGCTGACAGTCATGCGGTGGTGCTGATCTTCGACGGAGCGCGCACCGATCGCTACATAGGAGAGCAGATCGTCCAGATAACGCCAGTTTT
>CAZEPO010000254.1:0-2420 GCA_964514125.1 uncultured Lachnospiraceae bacterium | reverse complement strand
CGATCACCTGGATTGCCGCAAGCTTCTGTCCTTTTTGAAGTGTCAGTGAAGTCACTTGTGTACGCACCCTCGTATTGCTGTCCGTAACTGTTTTGGATGTACCGCAGCCATATTCACACCAGGCAGTCTTTGTACCGTCTGCGCTGAAACGCGCATCCCGATTCGACTGATAGTTTACAAAAGAATGGCCAACTACACCATCCGTCCGCACTTTGCTTACTGCGGAACAGATGTCACACCTATAAATCTGATATCCTTCAGACTGGCAGGTGGCTTCTTTTTGTTCTTCAATCTGCCAAATATGCGTATGGATCGCCCCCGGCTGATATGCCGTTTCGCTCAAAACAGGTACATTAAAGTGCATTGTATAGGCTGCACTGGAAAAATTCGTATACACATATCGTTCCTGCGCGATCGGCAGATTTTTGTAGCCGAGTGTACCGCTGCCCACCAGCAGATACGTTGTATCAATGTCACTGCCGCTGTCATCCCAGGTGACATCGACCAGATACCAGTTGCCATCTTCCATCTGGACATAATTCCACATATGCGGTTCGTTCGCATTGCCGACAATCAGAATCGATGCAACATTAAAACGATTGCAGAGTACTTTGAATGCCTTTGCATAGCCTTCGCAGACAACAATTCCCTCTCTCAAAAAAACGCCTGCCGCTGAATGTGCACACTCATCCCTCTCGCCATACGTAAGCGTCTGACACAAGTAATCATGGATCGTCTGCACAATTTCATACTTAGAGTGATTGTTTCCCAATCCAAGCTGTACGCAAACATTGCTCACTGCCTGCTCAAACTGAGAGACCTCAGCTGCTGCACCATCGTAAAGTTCACTTGGAATCAGTGTAATCGTATTCACGGTACCTGTATAAATTCCGGCACCTCCTTTGAATGTGATCGACGTCCGATAACTGAACTTATCCATCCAGAAAATTTCCGGATGATCATATACAAAAGCATCATACGCTGCCTGCATCGAATACGTGATTTTCTGCTGATATTCCTCATTGTCCGCACGATTCCAGTTCAGCCCGCCTGACCCATTCAAGGTTCCTTCCGTCTGAAAGGTGACTTTAGGACTCAATGCAATCTCCAATTCACCGGTCTTTTGATCCTGAACGTACCATTTGACCATCGCATTGTAGACCTCCCTGGCGGTTGAATCCAGCTGATTTCCATAACAGTCATCAAAGGAAGCTGCCGCATACATCCGAAGCATCGAATCTCTTGCATCTATACTCTGTCCGCTCTCTGAAACGATACCTTCTGCCGTATCCGTAAAAACTTCTGTCTCCGCTTCAAAGTTATCCACTTCCTCAATGGACAAAATCATCTCTGTCCACTCACTTTCCACCGTTTCTGTATTTTGTGTCTCAAAAACATCTGTAAGTGCCTCAGTTTCTATCTCGCTCTCATATTCTGTCCAAAAACCCGTCTCTGCTGTATCGAAATCCAGTACTACCTCTGCTGCCAGCGGCTGAAGAATTGGCAGTGCTAAAAGAAATATACCTAAACCTATTGCTGCTATTCTTTTTTTCATTCTTTTCCTCACTCTATACTGTAACGAAATCGTTCCAGATTCTGTTTCTTCTCTGTCCTGCGGTTTTATTGGTTCAATCATAGCATATTTCCTGTTTTTTACAAATACAAAATTAAGCATAAAGCCTGACCCTCATCCATACATTATAATAAAAGAAATCATTCATATCCGGAGTAAACGCCATGAGTTCCAGCCCCAAGATCATCGTGCTGAAAATGCGCGAAATCATTTACACAGTTGTCCTGCTCTTTCTGATCATCCTTCTGATCCTATGTATGATCCTGATGTTTTCACCAAAGCAGGCCGAAAGTAATTTATCAGAAACAACTTCTGAAGCAGCCTATTCACCAGGCATTTACACAGAACCGATCACACTCGGAGATTCCACAATTGACGTAGAAGTAACGGTCGACAGCGATCATATCAACGGAATCCGTCTGGTCAATCTAAGCGAGACTGCTGCTGCATCCTACCCTTTGCTCTCTCCTTCTCTGGAACATATTGCTTCTCAGATTCTGGAAAAGCAGGCGATAAATGAGATTACGTCTCCAAACGAAAACCGATATACTGCTCAGATACTGCTTTCTGCAATCTCCAATGCCCTCTCTCATGCCGCTCTTCCGCAAAACTGAATCACTACTATTCCTCCTGCCAACAAAAACCTTTGTATCAGCGCTTGACAAAGAGCCAAAAAAGTCTCTGCAGACAAAGCTGCAGAGACTTTTGTTTTGCATCATATGATTGAGATGTGCTTGTGCATCTCTTGATTGGTATTGAATCGTGCTCGATTAGAACAGACCAGAAATCTTACCTGTCTCGTCTACGTCGATTCTCTCAGCAGCCGGAACCTTCGGCAGACCCGGCA
>CAZEPO010000253.1:0-2431 GCA_964514125.1 uncultured Lachnospiraceae bacterium | reverse complement strand
ATAACTATGCCCAAAAGTTGATTAGACTGCAGAAAGAACAGAGGTGAAACATCAATGGAGAAAAACAGGATACGTCCTATTACGAATGGTAAAGGATTTCGTATGAGTTACTCACGGCAGAAGGAAGTCCTTGAGATGCCGAATCTTATTGAGGTTCAGAAAGATTCCTATCAGTGGTTTCTTGATGTGGGACTCAAAGAAGTCTTTGATGATATCTCACCGATTGAAGATTACAGCGGCAAGCTGAGTCTTGAATTTGTGGATTTCAAACTGTGTGAAGACGATGTAAAATACTCGATTGAAGAGTGTACAGAGCGTGATGCTACATTCGCAGCACCGCTGAAAGTCAGAGTGCGTCTTCATAATAAAGAAAATGATGAAATTAGCGAACATGATATTTTTATGGGTGATCTCCCGCTTATGACCGCCACAGGTACATTTGTGATCAATGGTGCAGAGCGTGTTATCGTCAGCCAGCTTGTTCGTTCTCCGGGTATTTACTACGGAATTGCCCATGACAAACTGGGTAAAAAACTGTATTCCAGTACCGTTATCCCGAACCGTGGTGCTTGGCTGGAATATGAAACAGACTCCAATGATGTTTTCTACGTGCGTGTTGACAGAACAAGAAAGGTTCCGGTAACTGTTCTGATCCGTGCACTGGGACTCGGTTCCAATGCAGAGATTATAGATATGTTCGGTGAAGAACCGAAGATTTTGGCTACACTTGCAAAGGATACATCTGAGAGTTATCAGGAAGGTCTTCTCGAACTTTACAAGAAGATCCGTCCGGGTGAGCCGCTTGCAGTGGAGAGCGCTGAGAGCCTGATCATGAGCATGTTCTTTGATGCTCGTCGTTACGATCTGGCCAAAGTCGGCAGATACAAATTCAACAAGAAGCTGATGCTCCGCAACCGTATCACAGGTCATGTGCTGGCAGAGGACGTGATCGATGTGAATACAGGTGAGATCCTGGCAGAGGCTGGTACAGAAGTGACACGTGAACTGGCAGATCAGATTCAGAATGCTGCAGTTCCGTTCGTAATGATCCGTACAGAAGAGCGTGATACAAAGGTTCTTTCTTCTATGATGGTAGACCTCAAGGCTTATGTGGACTGCGATCCGAAGGAACTGGGCATCACAGAGTTAGTATACTACCCGGCTCTTGCGAAAATACTGGAAGAAAATGAGAATGCTGAGGATATCAAGGATGCGATCAAACGTTCCGTACACGAACTGATTCCGAAGCATATTACAAAAGAAGACATTATGGCTTCTATTAACTATAATATCCATCTGGAATACGGCATTGGTACAGACGATGATATCGACCATCTGGGCAACCGTCGTATCCGTGCGGTTGGTGAGCTTCTGCAGAACCAGTACCGTATCGGTCTTTCCAGACTGGAGAGAGTGGTTCGTGAGCGTATGACCACACAGGAGATTGAAGGTATCTCCCCGCAGTCACTGATCAATATCAAACCGGTGACTGCAGCAGTGAAGGAGTTCTTCGGATCTTCCCAGCTGTCACAGTTCATGGATCAGAACAACCCGCTCGGTGAGCTGACACATAAGAGACGTCTTTCTGCACTTGGACCTGGTGGTCTTTCCAGAGAAAGAGCCGGATTCGAGGTTCGAGACGTACACTACTCCCACTACGGAAGAATGTGCCCGATCGAGACCCCTGAAGGTCCGAACATCGGTCTGATCAACTCACTGGCTTCCTATGCGAGAATCAACGAATACGGATTTGTTGAGGCGCCATATCGCCGTATCGATAAGTCTGATCCGAAGAATCCGCGCGTTACAGAAGAAGTTGTTTATATGACAGCTGATGAAGAAGATAATTATCATGTAGCACAGGCGAACGAACCGCTGGATGCAGAAGGACATTTCATTCACAAAAACGTATCCGGTCGTTACCGTGAGGAGACTCAGGAGTACGAACGCGGTATGTTCGACTTCATGGACGTATCTCCGAAGATGGTATTCTCCGTTGCTACAGCGCTGATCCCGTTCCTGGAGAACGACGATGCGAACCGTGCGCTCATGGGATCCAACATGCAGCGTCAGGCAGTTCCGCTTCTGACGACAGAAGCACCGGTAGTCGGCACAGGTATGGAGACCAAAGCAGCAGTAGACTCCGGCGTTTGTGTAGTTGCCAAGAACAGCGGCGTGGTAGAACGTTCTGTTTCCAACTGTATCGTGATCAAAAATGATGACGGCACAAGAGATGAATATCATCTGATGAAATTCAAGCGAAGCAACCAGAGCAACTCCTACAACCAGCGTCCGATCGTCTTCAAGGGCGAGCGCGTAGAGGCAGGACAGGTTATCGCAGATGGCCCGTCTACTTCCAAAGGTGAGATCGCACTTGGTAAGAACCCGCTGATCGGTTTCATGACCTGGGAAGGTTACAACTACGAGGATG
>CAZEPO010000252.1:0-2452 GCA_964514125.1 uncultured Lachnospiraceae bacterium | reverse complement strand
AACTGGTTTATACCGGAAAGACACAGGATCATATCAGTTATCTGGAGAAGATGGGATTTGTTTCTGAGAATGGAATTTATACAAAACAGCTGTAAGCGAATGAATATGATACAGCTGTCAGAGCAAGAGATTGCTTTGGCAGCTGTATTTTTTTGTGGAAAATCTTAGCCAAGACTTAACTGTTCCGGCAGCGCAGTGCTCTATAAAATAGAACTGAAATCTGGTAGAATAAGAGAAGAATAAAATGTGCGGAGGAATCGATAGTGATCAAACATACAAAGATAAAAGATACAGCGCTTACGATCGGGATTATGGTCACATTCTTTCTGATCAGTCTTTGGTTGGAACGATTGGTTGCGGCTGATGCGCTGATCCCGGCAGTCTTTTCGCTCGGTGTCTTTTTGGTAGCTTTTTTTACGGAAGGATTTGTATATGGAATTGCAGCGTCAGTGGTCAGCATGCTGGTGGTCAATCATACCTTTACTTTTCCTTATTCCAAATTTAATTTTACGATTACGGAAAATCTGATCTCTGCATTTGTCATGCTGGTGATCACGGTCATGACCAGTGCACTTACAACAAAGCTGAAAAAACAGGAGCGGCTGAAGGTAGAAAGTGAGAAGGAGAAGATGCGTGCGAATCTGCTGCGTGCAGTCTCCCATGATCTGCGGACACCGCTGACAACAATCTCCGGTTCCAGTGCAGCGCTGATCGAGAATTATGAGAGCCTGAGTGATCAGGAAATTCTGACGTTTGTAAAGGGGATTCAGGAGGATGCGCAGTGGCTGACTGGTATGGTGGAAAATCTGCTGTCTGTGACGAGGATGGAAGGTGGACGTGTACGGCTGAACAAGACCTCTGTAGTATTGGAGGAGCTGCTTGATTCGGTGCTGGTGCGTTTTCGTAAGCGATATCCGGAACAAAAAGTAGAATTGGAGCTGCCCGATGAGTTTATCAGTATTCCGATGGATGCAGTGCTGATCACACAGGTCATTGTAAATATGCTGGAGAATGCGGTGGTTCATGCCAAGGGCATGACACGGCTGATCCTGCGGGTATCGACGGACGGACCAAAGGCAGTCTTTGAGATTATGGATGACGGATGCGGCATTCCGAAGGAAGCAATTGATGAGATTTTTACCGGCTATTATCAGAAAAAGGACATTCCGGCAGATCATCAAAAACATAATATGGGAATCGGTCTGACAGTATGCGCGTCGGTGATCAAGGCACATGGCGGTGATATACAGGCTGAAAATCTGAAAGAAGGCGGTTGCTGTTTTCGATTCACGCTGAAAATGGACACACCGGAGGAAGCGTGATGCCAGACGGATAGAATGAAAAGAAAGGAACGGAGAAGAGAGTGACAGGCGGAAATAAGTATAAAATTTTAATTGTAGAGGACGAGGCAAATATTCGCAATGTGGTGCGGACGATATTGACAGCGAATGGATATCATGTCATGGAGGCTGAGAGTGCGGCACAGGGAAAAGCATTATTTGGTTCGTATTCACCGGATCTGATCATTCTGGATCTGGGTCTGCCGGACGGAGATGGACTGGATTATATCAAGATGGTCCGGACGGAATTCTCAGTCCCGATCATTGTACTGTCTGCACGGACCGATGAACTGGACAAGGTTGAGGCACTGGACTGCGGTGCCAATGATTATGTGACAAAGCCGTTCAGTACGGCGGAACTGCTCGCCCGCGTGAGAGTAGCGCTCCGTATCCGTCATATCAAGCTGAATATGAGTATGGAGGAAGGCATGTATTTTCGTACCGGTCAATTGGAGATCAACTATGAAAAACGCAGTGTGAGCATCGCCGGTGAAGAGATCCATATGACGCAGACGGAGTATAATATCCTGGCACTGCTTGCAATGCATGCTGGCAAGGTGATGACGTATTCTGAGATCATCCGTGAAATCTGGAAATGGAATGACGCAGGCAGTGTGAAAAAGCTGCAGGTCAATCTGGCAAACATCCGCAAAAAATTAGGTCAGAAGCCTGGGGATAACCAGTATATCCTGAATGAGCTTGGAGTGGGCTATCGGATGAATACAGATCTGGACTGAATTTGATACCAAAAGATAAAATAAAAGCTTCCGGTCGAATGCTGCTGCATTTAACCGGAAGCTTTTTGAATGGATGACGGATAATCCGTCGGGCTGATTAATTAAGACCAATTAAACAGTCTGATGTTTTGCGATATATACCGGGAAG
Source organism: uncultured Lachnospiraceae bacterium (assembly GCA_964514125.1). Lineage (GTDB taxonomy): Bacteria > Bacillota > Clostridia > Lachnospirales > Lachnospiraceae > Choladousia. The sequence continues at coordinate 227 of CAZEPO010000252.1, read as the reverse complement.
GAATCTGTTCCGGTCATCTTGGTGCCGGCTGTGATCGTTACCTTCTTATCTGTGATCAGGTATTCAACATCAGCACCAGCTTCGACTACGGTATCCTGCATGAGGATACAGTTCTTAACCTTCGCACCCTTCTCAATCTTGACACCACGGGAGAGGATACAATTCTCAACCTCACCTTCGATGACACAGCCGTCTGCGATCATTGCATTGGCAACCTTGGCACCAGT
>CAZEPO010000251.1:0-2455 GCA_964514125.1 uncultured Lachnospiraceae bacterium | reverse complement strand
TTATATTAACACGAGAGAAAAGAAATGTCAATACTAAAAATTAAAAATATTAATATGAATAGTTCGATATAGAGTTGCCTAGTATAGGGGCAATGGTCTATAATGAAGATAAATCTGATAAAAACTTTTCTAGGGAGGATATGAGTATGAATTTACAGGATAATGCAGCTTTGACAGAAAAATTAAGCACATTGATCGATGATATGTGCAGAGCATTTGGAAATATTATGGTACAGCTTGGAATAGATACAGATATTAACGATGCAGTCAGAACGGAAATGGGATTATTTATGATGTATTTGGCGGCATCGGATGGTGAAATTTCATGGGACGAAGTGAGAATGATTTCTGGAATTTGCAAAATGGAGCTTACACCATCTCATTTGGGAAACTTTATACGCGAAAAGAATGTATATTCGGTAGAATTTGAGAAAAAAGTTCCTTACATATATAAAAGCATTGTTGATGTGGATAATCTTTTGTGGAAAATGGGAAATGAATTCAGTGCTTCAGAAGCTTTTCTGGCAACCTATAAAGCGATTGGGGAATACTTGGTCAAAGCAGATGGCAAAATTGCAGAGAGTGAAATGAAAGACTATCAAATTTATATGGGAATGTTGATTGAATACAGGGAGAATAATTACGAAGCTTTGAAAAATGCAGCGACTGGATTTACCAAAAATGGACAAAATGAAGATTCCAAGCCAATAGAGAAAAAAGATGGGGTTGCAGCACCTAGAAAGGGTTGAAAATGAATTCAGCATTAAAAAAAGCAATTGAACAATTGTTTCTGATAAGCGGTGGGTATGGAGAAAGTGAAAACAAGAATTTACTTAATCTTAGCTCAGAGCAAGAACAGTTAAAAAAAGAATGTATCAATTATTTGTCGTATTTATCTGCATCAGATGGAACAATCTCGAAATATGAAGCAGAGTTTATAAAAGAATATTTTGCTCAAGTGATGTCAGCTGAGGAACTCAGAGTCTATATAGATACGAACCATACATATACGACAGACTTTGAATCCAAGGCGCCGGAAACATTTGTGCGCTTACTTGAGCAGGATAATGCGGCTTATAAAAACAAGGGTGAATTAATATCTTCCGCAAGCGAAGCATATGTACTTGTGTTTGAGTGTATGGGAAAAGAATTTCTTGCATGTGACGGAGATACAACGCAGGAAGAAATCAATGATTTTACGACATATACAACAATGCTACGGACATACAAAAAAGAAAATGCTGTTTTTTCAGATCAAGTAAAGAGCGCAATTGATATCAGTGAGGTACATCCTGGAGAAAAAATCCCAAAATTGAATGAAAATGGAGAACCGGAAAAAACATTAGAAGAATTGCTGGAAGAGCTGAACAGCCTTGTAGGACTGCAGGCTGTAAAAAACGATGTGAATTCTTTGATCCATTTACAGGAAATAAAAAAACTCAGAAAGAGCAGAGGACTAAAAGAAATTCCAATTTCGAATCATCTGGTATTTTACGGTAACCCGGGTACTGGCAAGACAACAGTAGCTCGCTTGCTTGCACGGATTTATCATGTTATGGGGATCTTGTCGAAAGGACAGTTTGTGGAAGTGGATCGTTCGGGACTGGTTGCAGGATATGTTGGACAGACTGCATTAAAAGTGCAGGAAGTGGTTGAAAAATCGCTGGGCGGTGTTTTGTTTATTGATGAGGCGTATTCGCTGGCTTATTCTACAAGTGGAAATGATTATGGCAGAGAAGTTATTGATACTTTATTAAAAGCGATGGAAGATCATCGAGATGATATGATCGTCATTGTTGCCGGTTATCCGGAACTGATGGCTAGATTTATAGACTCTAATCCTGGGCTGCGCTCGCGTTTTAATAAATATATTAACTTTGAGGACTATAATGCAGAGGAACTGTGCGAGATCTTTAAGATTATGTGCAAAAATGCGGGGTATACACCGACGGCAGATGCACTTGCGTATTCAACAAAGGTATTTGAAAATAAATACAATAATCGGGGAAAGAATTTTGCAAATGCAAGAGAGGTCAGAAATTATTTCGAAAAAGCAATGATGAAGCAGGCAGACAGACTGTTTCCTATTGAAAATCCGACGAATGAGCAATTATGTACGTTAGAATTATCAGATGTACAAGGGATTAATTTATAAAAATGGAGAAAAAGGACTTGACATTCACCTGAATCCGTAGTATCCTATCAGAGTTCGCAACGAACAAGAACGCGGAGATGGCGGAATTGGCAGACGCGCAGGCTTCAGGTGCCTGTGGTAGCAATATCGTGAGGGTTCAAGTCCCTTTCTCCGCATAAAGGCTTTCTGAGAGATCAGAAAGCCTTTTTCGTTGCTGGATCGCAATGTCAATAAAAGCGTGGAATCTTAGAACGGAATATTTACCAGAGAACAGAAAAAAGCTCCTGGAGAAATCTCCAAGAGCTTTCAGCTGCGGAAGAT
>CAZEPO010000250.1:0-2461 GCA_964514125.1 uncultured Lachnospiraceae bacterium | reverse complement strand
TTGATCAGTGCTGCTGCCGGGCCGGATTCGCCAAAGACATCATTTACACCAATTCTCAGTACCGGAACCGGAGCTTTCTCGGAAAGTGTTTCGCATACTGCACCGCCAAGACCGCCGATTACAGAGTGCTCTTCTACTGTAACGACTTTGCCTGTTGCTTTTGCTGCTGCTACTACAAGCTCCTCATCCAACGGTTTGATTGTATGGATGTTGATTACTTTTGCAGAGATACCATCTTTTGCAAGCATTTCTGCTGCATCAAGTGCACTGCTTACGCAAAGACCTGTTGCGATGATTGTTACGTCTTTACCGTCTCTCATCTCAACGCCCTTGCCGATTTCAAATTTGTAATCCGGATTTGTGTTGATCACCGGAACTGCAAGACGACCGAAACGAAGGTATACCGGACCGTCCAGTTCATAAGCTGCACGAACAGCTGCCTTTGCTTCTACATCATCTGACGGGTTGATGATTGTCATACCCGGGATTGTACGCATCAGTGCGATATCTTCGTTACACTGGTGTGTAGCTCCGTCCTCACCTACAGAAATACCTGCATGAGTTGCACCGATTTTTACATTCAGATGCGGATATCCAACGGAGTTTCTGATCTGCTCAAATGCACGGCCAGCTGCGAACATTGCAAATGTACTTGCGAACGGAACCTTGCCTGCTGTTGCAAGACCTGCTGCGATACCTACCATATTGCACTCAGCAATACCGCAGTCAATGTGTCTTTCCGGAAATGCTTTTTTGAATACGCCTGTTTTTGTAGCACCTGCGAGGTCAGCATCGAGAACTACAAGATCAGCTTTTTCTGCACCAAGCTCAGCCAGTGCGTTACCATAACTCTCTCTTGTTGCGATTTTCTTTACTTCTGACATAATGCTTCCCCCACTTTCTCTAAATCTGCCATAGCGATTGCAAACTGCTCGTCATTCGGAGCTGTTCCATGCCAGGATGCCTGGTTCTCCATGAAGGATACACCCTTGCCTTTTACAGTCTTCATGATGATCGCAACTGGCTTGTCTGTCACAGTCTTTGCCTCTGCGAATGCAGCTGCAAGCTGTTCCATATCATTACCGTCTGCCACATTGATCACATGGAAGTTGAATGCTTCGAATTTTTTGTCGATCGGATACGGTGAGCATACGTCAGCGATATTTCCATCGATCTGAAGACCGTTGTTGTCAACGATCACAGTCAGATTGTTCAGTTTTCTGTGTCCAGCGAACATAGCTGCTTCCCATACCTGGCCTTCCTGAATCTCGCCGTCACCAAGCAGTGTATATACACGGTAAGATTTGTTGTCAAGTTTGGCTGCCATAGCCATACCTACTGCTGCAGAGATGCCCTGTCCAAGAGAACCGGAAGACATATCTACACCAGCGATATGCTGCATACACGGATGTCCCTGAAGATGGGAACCCACATGACGCAGTGTCAGCATATCTTCTACCGGAAAATATCCTCTGTGTGCCATAGCTGCATAGTAACCCGGTGCTGTATGTCCTTTTGAAAGAACGAAGCGGTCTCTGTCCGGATTCTTCGGATCCTTCGGATCAATATTCATTTCTTCAAAATACAGATATGTAAACAGGTCAGCTGCGGAAAGAGATCCGCCCGGATGTCCGGCTTTTGCGCTGTGCACACCTGCTACGATACTTTTACGAACTTCGTTCGCCATTTTTTGTAATTCCAAAATTGTCATAATGGTTTGTACCTTTCCTTTCTTGGATACTTTACGTTCTACTGACCGTAGTAAGCATTTGCTCCATGTTTTCTCATGAAATGCTTTTCTTTGATGCAGTCCGGTGCCGGAGTTACCTTTGGATTGATCATCTCAGTCTGACACGCCATCTTCGCAACTTCCTCAAGTACTACCGCATTGTGAACTGCCTCTGCTGCATCCTTGCCCCAGGTAAATGGACCATGGTTGCTGCACAGAACAGCCGGAACATACATCGGGTTGATCTTGTTCTGCTCAAATGTCTCGATGATCACGAGCCCTGTATTTTTCTCGTATTCACCATTGATTTCTTCTTCTGTCAGACTTCTTGCACACGGAATTGGTCCATACATATAATCGGCATGTGTGGTTCCATAGCACGGAATGCTTCTGCCAGCCTGTGCCCATGAAGTTGCCCACGGTGAATGTGTATGAACAACACCACCAATTTCCGGATATTTTTTGTACAGCTCAATATGAGTTGGTGTATCTGATGACGGCTTATATTTGCCCTCGATGCGATTTCCTTCCAGATCCATGACAACCATATCATCCGGTGTAAGGATATCATAATCCACGCCACTCGGTTTGATTACAAAATAACCGGTCTCACGGTCTATTCCACTGACGTTTCCCCAAGTGTATGTGATAAGCTTACGTTTCGGCAATTCCATATTCGCTTCATACACCTGTTTTTTCAGTTCTTCTAACATAAATATCCTCCTTCGTTTT
>CAZEPO010000249.1:0-2471 GCA_964514125.1 uncultured Lachnospiraceae bacterium | reverse complement strand
CCCGCGCAATATCACGCCCCACAGACGGTTTTTCAGCCAAAACAAGTGTCTTCATATTCTGCTCTTAATTCCTTATCTTTTTTCATATCGCTCAATTTTACATTTATGGATCTTTGTTTTTTTATCATAACTGATACCAACCAGCAAAATTGATCCTGTATACTCCTTTATCGATTCCGGATATTGCTTATCTTTGATTTGCTCCAATGCAGTCTCTGCGCTCTGATTCCATTTCAATTCCAGAAGCAGTGCCGGATATTCTGCACGATATTCACTCTTTGGCAGATAGACCAAATCTGCAAAACCTTTTCCGGCAGGAAATTCCCGCTTCGGTTTAAAATAGTATTGCATACTACTCAAATAAGCAATCGTCAAAACGCAGCTAAGTGAATTTTCATTATTATACTGCAATGTTGAAACATATTCTCTATGAATCTGCTCTATTTTTTCTGCGACACAAGCTTCATCTATATTGCAAGTCGCTTCTAACAATTCTGATGAAATCTGTTCCAAATCAATCAATTCATTCCATTTTTTACGTTTTAAAGCTTTTTGAAATTCCTGACGTATCTCTTCATTCGGAATAAACGCTTTCTTTTTTTTCTGATCATATCCCAGATATCCCAAATGTATCAGATAAGTAAGTACATCATCTTTATCTGCAAAGCTGACCGTATCATTTTGAAAAGTGTCTACTTCCACCTCAACCGCAACTCCCGAAAGCATCTCTATGACCGCAGTTTTCAATCCATCAAAGTCCATATTGATCAATGGCAATACTGCCTCATAAGTACCCGTCTGTGACCAATAGCTCTGGAACTCACCCCAACGCATAAGATTCACAACCGCTCTTGGATTGTATATCTGATAATCCGATAATTTATATCCATCATACCAACGTTTTACTTCCTCAAAACTACATTTATATTTTTTGCATAATACTTCCACTTCTTCTTTTGTGAAACCAATGTAGGGTGCAAATGCCTTTGGCGCAAGCATTGTATATTCTTCAAAATTATTCAGTGCAGACTGTGTTTTATATTTTTTGATTGGAAGAATTCCAGTCATATAAGCCAATGCAATGTACTTTGTCGGTTCTGTTCCTTTAAACATTCCTCGCAGAAAACTAATATATTCCTCTTGAACCACTTTATTATGTGCTTCATCTCGTATCAATACGTCCCATTCATCAATAATGACAACAAATCTTGTTCCTTTTGCTGCATTGATATAGGAAAGTGCCTCCGATAGTGATGTAACAGTTTCCGGAAGAATATCTGCATATTTTTCTCTCAATTCTTCTACAACGCATTTTGTAATATAAGTTACCAGTCCAGCTGCTCCTCCCGCTGGCTCTATACACCACTGCAGGTCAATATGAATCACATCATATCGATTCAAATGCATTTCAAAAGATTCACTTTTTCCAATGTTCAGTTTTTCAAACATCGCTTTCGAATCACAGCCTTTGCTGTAATATGCCGTAAGCATATTAGCTGTAATTGATTTGCCAAAACGCCGCGGTCGGCTGTTGCATATAAACGCATCGATCGAACCGATCACCTTATTTGTATAATCAAGAAGTCCTGATTTATCTACATATATATTCGCATTCAGTGCAGACTGAAATGCACTGTTATCCGGATTTAAAAATCTTCCCATAAAGCAATCTCCTTTTCTGCGAATCTGTATCCCTTAATCTGTTCTTCCATTATAAATGCTTCCTGTTTTTCTGTCCAGTAAAGCTATTTTTAACCATATCAAAAAAGTTTGGTCAAACCAAAAAAGCCAGCCCAAAACTCACGGACTGGCTACATGTTAAAAAGGAATAGTTGCCAACTTTATACAATAAAAGAATATGGACAAATAGAAATTAATTTAAAAGAATACATGAATGCAAAAAATATCACTCGCAATACACTTGCCCGCATTTGTTTTGTACTAGATTGTACTCCTGGAGATATTATCCGTTATTCTTCAAAAAGCATCTCCTCCCCCTAAACCTCATATCTGAGAGTTTTCTTATTTTTCATTGACTGAATTACCTCAGCATGCTATAGTTTTGATAGTGATGGAATAGCATGCGCACACGTATGTAACAAGTCAACATACCAACCTTTAAGGTCAGGCTTGTTTTAATTTGCGGAGCTCATGTAAGCTATGGTACAGCATACATGGGGTCTTTCTTTTTGCCTTGATATCCAAGTATGGTTATGCCATGCCTGGATTTTTTTATAGGAGAAAAAATGCTACTCTTGTGCTGGATATTCCTCTGATACTGATCATCATGCTTCTGCTGACTGTTCCGTCATTGCTCAAAAAGAAGCTCAGCCGCTGGCAGGCAATCTCACGGCTAGCTATCTATACGGTATTCTGCCTGTTTTAAGTTATTACATAATATATGGAGGAACAATATAAATGATAAAAGTAATTTTATGGGACGTAGACGGTACTCTGCTGGACTTTCATGC
>CAZEPO010000248.1:0-2480 GCA_964514125.1 uncultured Lachnospiraceae bacterium | reverse complement strand
CTGAAGTCATCAGAAAAATTTTTAAATTTATAGTCTTTCCACTGTGGGAGAGGCTGGTTGGAACTAAGACTTTTTTTGATATCTTCATAGTAGTGTAATTTTCTAAGTAAATGTGCATAAGATTTCTGCAATTCTTCAAGCTGAGTTGTAACGTGCTCTTTGTGTGAGTGCAAAAGAAGCAAAATAGAATCAATATTTTCTTCCTCGGCGGATTCGTAGGCGAAAAATTCCTGCAGTTGAGAGATGGTCATGCCTGCTTGTTTGAAACAGCGGATTGTTTTCAGACGGTTGATATGACAGTCTTCATAAATACGCTGTCCGGAATCTGTCCTTTTGATATTTGTAAGGATATTCTGCTCTTCATAAAATCGCAGTGTGGACGCCGGCAGTTGAAACATTTCTGAAACTTCTTTAATATTATATTGTGCCATAGTTACCTCCAAAATTGTTCTTGACTTCAAGTATACTTGAAGTGATAACTTAATGTAAAGAATAAAATTCAGGAGGTAATTGATATGTATCAGGCATCATCAGAACGTTATCAGACGATGAAGTATTTTTCTTGTGGAAACAGTGGTTTGAAGTTACCGGCATTTTCTCTTGGGCTTTGGCATAATTTTGGTGATACAGCACCGTATGAGAATATGAAAGCACTGTGCTTTACCGCATTTGATCATGGAATTACTCATTTTGATCTGGCAAACAATTATGGACCGGAGCCGGGCAGTGCGGAAATTAACTGGGGACGTATTTTAAAAGAAAATTTCATGGCATATCGTGATGAAATTATTGTAAGTACAAAAGCCGGATATGAAATGTGGGATGGCCCTTATGGAAATTGGGGAAGCAGAAAATATCTTCTTGCCAGTCTGGATCAGAGCTTAAAACGTATGGGAATGGATTATGTGGATATCTTCTATCATCACCGTATGGATCCGGATACTCCGCTGGAAGAAACGATGGGTGCACTTGCACAGGCTGTCACAAGCGGCAAAGCATTATATGTAGGTCTTTCAAATTATGATGGAGAACACTTGGAAAAAGCAACGGCAATCTTAAATGATCTCAAATGTCCGTTTGTGATCAATCAGAACCGTTATTCCATTTTTGACCGAACCATTGAAAACAACGGTTTGAAAGCAACGGCTGAAAAGCTGAAAAAGGGAATCATTGCATTTAGTCCGCTGGCGCAGGGATTATTAACAGACAGATATTTAAATGGAATTCCGGAAGACAGCAGAGTGAAAACAGATGGTCGTTTTATCAAAGAAAGTGCGTTTACGGAAGAACGCCTGACACAGATCCGTAAATTAAATGAGCTTGCTGCAGAACGAGGACAGACTTTGGCGGAAATGGCTTTGGCATGGGTACTTCGCGATGGTGTAGTGACAAGCGTGCTGATCGGTGCCTCAAAACCTTCTCAGATTTTGGATAATATCAAAGCATCTCAGAATATGACATTTACGGAAGAGGAATTACGACGAATCGAAGAAATTTACAAGAGTAATCCGGAGTATATTTTGCGGTAAAAAATAGCGTACGGAATATTGAAAATGTACAAAGTGTATAAATTTATATTTTTTCAGAAGAAATTCGTATTCTTTTATAGAGTAATTTTTGCTAAAATAGCATTAACAGAAAAGGGACGAGACCCCACACAAAATAAAGGAGGAATTTTACAATGAAAAAGAAACTTGTAAGCGCACTTTTATCTTTAGCAATGGTTGGTTCAATGGCTACTGTATGCGGTGCAGAAGAAGCAAAAACATTCAACGTTGGTGTAGCAATTTACAGCTATGATGACAACTTCATGACACTGTATCGTAACGAAATTCAGGATTATTTCGAAACACTCAATACAGATGATGTTACATACAATGTAACTATGGTAGACTGTAAGAATGATATGAGCAACCAGTCCAACCAGATCGATACATTCATCACACAGAAGATGGATGCAATCATTCTGAACCTTGTTCAGACATCTTCAGCAGATGCTATTATTGACAAAGTTACAGACGCAGGTATTCCGTTAGTACTGATTAACCGTGAGCCGCTTGCATACGATGAAGAAGGTAATCCGTTGGATGAATCTTATGACAGAATCGTAGACAATCCATATGTATGTTATGTTGGATGTGATGCTCGTCAGTCTGGTACATATCAGGGTGAGATCATTGCAAACTTAGATGATAACGGTGATATCAATGGTGATGGTGTTGTTAATTACATCATGCTGGTAGGTGACCCGGAGAACCCGGATGCTCAGTACCGTACAGAGTACTCTATCAAAGCTCTTACAGATGCTGGAATCGAAAGCAATTGCTTAGTAGAGCAGATCGGTATGTGGGATACAGCAAAAGGTCAGGAAATCACATCTTCCGCACTTGCACAGTACGGTGACGAAATCGAAGTTGTATTCTCCAACAACGATGGTATGGCACTTGGTGCAGCAGCAGCAATCGAAGCAGCTGGTCGTA
>CAZEPO010000247.1:0-2514 GCA_964514125.1 uncultured Lachnospiraceae bacterium | reverse complement strand
AAATAAAACATGTGCTCATCAGTTTATTGCATATTCTGCGAAATTCATCTTTATCCTTTTGAAGCATTCCTTCAAACAGTTCCATCTGGTGTCCTCCCCACTATTTCTTTCGCACAATCCTGAAATCACGAAAACGAAATCCATTTTTTTCAGTCATCTCTCCGATTTCAAGCCGATATCCCATCTTCTTCCGCTGTCCATACAGTCGAATATAGATAATCTTAATAAAAGTATCATCCACTTCCAACGGAAGCTCCGATGCAAGCATACTGGTCCGATTGCCAAGCTGTTCCTTTATATATGATTCAATTTTCTCAGGACTCAGAATTTTGGCTAGCTTTGCCTGCATAATTCTTCTTTTTTCTTCGCGCGCTTCTTCATCCGGAATAAATACTGCAGCTTCCTGCGGCACAAATTCCTTCTTGCCCTCCACCGGTGCATAAAGAGAATCCATATCTAAATAATCCCATGCGAACACTTTGATCAAACGATCCGTCTCTTCCAGCTCATACACAGCATTATAATCCAGATTCTGCTCCTGAATCTGCTCATTCATAAACATCAGAATATCCTTCAGCTGCCCACGGATATCTTCGCTGCTTGACAATAAAAATCGTGCACGATTGATTGCCGCACGTTGATACCTGGTGTTTTTCTTGTTTATCTCATCCAGAATCTCATCCATCCGACGAAATGCATCGATCACCTCATGCAAAAGTTCCAATACCAGTTCCTGTGCTTCTTCCTCAGAAATCTCCTTTAATTCTGCAATCTCCTTCGCTGCCGCATTCAAAAACCGTTTGCTGCTGCAATGCGCCTCCAAACGCTCCACAATCTCTGGACGAAACTTCGAAACATTATCAGATGTCAAAAGACGATGATACGCTTTGTCCACCACATTCGTATAATAATCATTCAACAGCGCATCCATGATCTCCGCCACGGTACTGTGCTTTGTCAATTCATCGATATATCGTTTGATATTGGCATTCAGGCTTTTCAGTCCAGTGATCAGTGCGTCCATATTCTCCACAATCTGCAGCAGCCCCAGCCCTGGATTTGTACCGCCTGCTCTCGCAAGATTATAGATTGTATAAATATAGCCCTGATATTCTGCACGCCGTTCTTCTGAAACTGCAGTAAGCGTCTTTATAATCTGAACTGCATAGTCACGAAAATTCACCCTTTGAACGTAACTATAATCCACATCGATATAAATCCACCCATAGCTTTCCAGCCTCCTGAGCATAAAATTCGCCTTATCACGACTGCTCATATTCTTCTCTTCCGTCAATTCCTCATCCGGAAGATCCGCCGCCATCGTGGATTCAAAATAATACTGCAGTTCATCTACGAGAACATCTCTTTCCACACCAAAAGAAAGCTGTTTACTCGTAATCGCAAATAACCTGCATATACATTCCCAATACACAATTTTCCCCGGTGCTGCTAATGGGCCAAAAAAATTTTCTGGAACAATATCAAAAAGCATAGTTCTCCTTCTTCGTTCATTATTATTTTATCTATATTGCAACTCAAACTAGCAAACCTTTATTTCTTAATTATAATTCCTGCCTTTCTAAGCAATCGTTCAATGAGCTTCTCATTGATCGGCAAAAAGCGCTCTGCTACCATACCGACCAGAACCGCACATACGATTGTTCCCACTCCAAACTTTCCGCCAAGAAGAAAACCTATCACTACAAAACTCACATCCGTGATCGTACGTGTAATTCCGAACGGAAAATGTCCTTTTTCACTGACCGCAATCGCTACCAGATCATTCGGTCCTGTTCCCGCATCACTTTTTATTACCACTGTCATACCGTAAGCCAAAATAACACAGCCAAGTGCCAGGATCCCCAAGCGTACACCAAAAGGCAGACTGGAATTAATGTAGTTCTCAAGCAAAGCAGTGAAGAAATCAATGATCGGACCGCCAAAGGCCATGCAGAACACTGTTCCAAGTTTAATATAATTATGATCTACAAAAAGCAGGATCAAAATGATCAGCAGATTGATCCCTATGTGCGTGTAGCCATGTGTCAGGAATTTGAACCCGGTAACACCTGACAGTGTACGGAAAATCCCCTGTACTAATACATTGAATGGGTCGGATCCCAGATCTGCCAGCAAAAACAACGTCACGCCAAGATGTGCGATACACAATCCCACAAACAAGATTGCCATTCGAACGGCTATTTCTTTTGTACTTCTTTTCATTTTTCCAACGCTCCTTTACTTCTTGCTCTGCTATTCATTATACGATGATGTATTTATGAAAATCAATACTCATCTTCGCCCGTCACTCAGCTCCTCGAGCCTGCCAAAGGTATACCCCATCTCTTCCCATCTGGTCAGCAGTTCATCGAGGATCGCGCCGTTGGTCGCAGAGGTGTTGTGCAGCAGCACGATCGCGCCTGGATGAATACGGCCAAGCAGCTTTTCAAAGGCCGCCTCCTTTGTCGGCTGATCATTTTCATACCAATCCACATAGGCAAGACTCCAGAAAAA
>CAZEPO010000246.1:0-2522 GCA_964514125.1 uncultured Lachnospiraceae bacterium | reverse complement strand
TTAAGAAATGTCGAGGCGGAGTATTCACTACTCCGCCTTTTTTGTTGCTAATTTTCTGTTTATACAACAAATGGTGTCGGTCATAGTCCCGGCACCATTCTTTCTATCCGTCCCTGTCTTTTGCAGAATCACTGCTTCAGATAAGTTTCGATTGTCTTCTGAAGGATCTTCATTGTACTCTCAGCATTGCTGTCCTCTTCCAGCATCTTATTGATTGCATTTTCAGAAAGGCTCAATGCCTGTTCGTATTTCTTGAACTTCGGAACAACGGTTCCGTTCTCAATAATCCGACTCAACAGCATCGAATCAATTACTTTTTCACCGTCTTCCATGGCTTCCTGCAGGATTCCTTCGGCCTCTGCTGAGGAAGTCACCTGTTTCAGAACAGACGCACCCTGCGAATACCGGAAGATATCCATCTGAATCGCTTCATCGCCCGTCAGCAGTTTCAAAAATTCCCATGCCAGTTCCGGATATTCTGTCTTCTCACTCATTCCGATCAAAAGCGAATCGACTTCTGAAATATTGCCGCCGTTCGGCCCGGCCGGAAATGTAATACAATCCCACTGAAAATTGCGGAATTTTTTGATCTTATACGGATATGTCTTGTATGTGCGGTACTCCGCGAAGGTTAAAGGCATAAATGCTACATTTCCGGCGTCAAAGTCATTCTGCGTCACCTGGTAGCCGCCGTACAGTTCGTTGATCTTCTCAATAAAGCGCACCGCATCGATCACCTCGCTGCTCGACAGGCTGCACGCACTGCCGTCTACATTGAATGGTGTCGCACCGTTGGAATAGGCTGCATCCAGCCAGTCATAATTGTATGTACCGAACTGGTCGAGCATCCCATCTCCGTCCGTGTCCTTCGTGACCGCTTCACAGATCGCATAGAGATCTTCCCAGGTCCAGTCCTGATCCGGAATCTCGATCCCCTCTTTTTCAAGAAACGTCTTATTTACAAAAATCAGCTTCGGCACGACCTCATACGGCAGTGCATACTGGCTGCCCATATATTCTCCAGCTTCCAGTGCAGTGGAGTAATATTTCTCTGTATCAAATGCTTCTTCCTCAATCAGTTTGTCCAGATTCTGCACCATTCCCATCGAGCAAAACTGGTTGAAATCATCTGCCAGCACCATGAATACGTCCGGTGCTTCTCCTTCCAGCAGTTTTCTGGACAGCCATTCCGAATAGTCTTCCTTCAAAACACCGCTGTAATAGTGAATCTTCACGCCCGGATGCTCTGTTTCAAACTGTTCGATCGCCTTATCGATGATCACAAAGCTGGTCGCACTCTCCACATCCCAGTTACTTCCGGTGAACATCCCAAATTCCAGAACAATCTTCTGTCTGCTTTTTATCTGGAAAATCAATCCGGCCGCCAGAATCAGACCTAAGCCCAATAATCCAAAGAACAGCAAGACTGATTTTTTCATCTCTCGCAACTTCATCATCTCCTGTATCCCAGTCTTTATTCTTTGTGTGCCATATGTGTCTGCACTGCCCAGATTGCCAGCTGTGTCCGGTCTCGCAGATCCAGCTTGTTCAGGATCGCACTCAGATAATTGCGCACCGTACCGTCGGACAGATTCAGCTTCTCAGCGATTTCCTTGTTCGCTGCACCGAGTTCCACTTCCCGAATGATCTTCCACTCGGTCCGTGTCAGTTCTTCCACACCTTGCTTGCCGACGGAGATTGTGTAATCCGCTTTTGCCATCTGTGAAAACAGACGCAGCACCTTGGTCGCAATATCCGGATTGATCATCGCACGGCCATTGTAGACGGTCACAATTGCATTGACCAGATCGTCCATTGAAACACCCTTGAGCAGATAGCCGCTGGCTCCAAATTTCAGCGCATTATAAACATACTCATCATCATCAAATGTTGTCAGAATGATGATCTTAATATCCGGATAATTTTCTTTGATGATCTTCGTGCACTGTACACCGTCCATCTTCGGCATACGGATATCCATCAGGATCACGTCCGGTTTGTTTTTGCGGATGCAGCGGATCACTTCCTGTCCGTTTTCTGCAATATCCGTCACTTCCAGCTCCGGCTTGCTGTCCAATACAATCTGCAGACTCTGACGAATCAGTTCCTGATCATCTGCTATCAATACTTTAATCATATGTCTCTCCCCATCGAATCGGGATTCTGGCCTCTACGACAAAGCCTTTGCTTCCGTCAAAGCTCACTTTGCCGCCCAGCATACCGATCCGTTCTTTGATATGTCTTGTTCCAAATCCATTTTTGATCTCTGTACAGCCAACTCCATTATCGCGGATCTGAAGAATAATATCTGAATGATCCTGCTTGATCGCGATCCAGATCTTATCCGCCTTGCCATGCCGGATCGCATTGGTCATACTCTCCTGAATCACCCGATAGATTGCCATCTCCTCGTCCTCATCGAATTTGAGATTGGCTACCTCGCTGGTGAAATAGACCTTGCGGTCTGACACAGAGGTCATATCTGTGATCATCTTCTGGATCGCATACTGAAGACTGAACCG
>CAZEPO010000245.1:0-2532 GCA_964514125.1 uncultured Lachnospiraceae bacterium | reverse complement strand
TCTGCCCAGCCTGCTGTGACCTGAATATATTCTCTGCCTTCAATCTCTGCCATACTTGCAAGACAATGGCCTGCTGCCTGTGTATATCCTGTCTTGCCGCCCTTGATCTCTCCTCCTATGACGATTGGAGACTGCATATTTTTGAACATAGTACTCTGGAACGTGAAACCGTCCGGATGCACCGATGTCGCCTTCACCGTATACGATGGTGTTGTAAAGACTTCCCGGAAAGTTTTATTCTTTAATGCTGCCTTCAGGATCAGTGCCATTTCATGCGGTGTCGTATACTGATTCTCATCATGCAGACCGGTACTGTTCGTAAAATGAGTCTGTGTCAGTCCCAGTTCCTGTACCTTTTGATTCATCTGCTCCACAAAGGCTGCTTCTGAGCCTGCGGCCTGCAAAGTCAGCTCCATACAGCATTCTGCACCTGACGGAAGCAGTGCTCCATAAAGAAGATCACGGATCACCGCATCTTCTCCCGGTTCAAAACCAGCTCTCGACGCATCTGCTGCATAAAGCGCATCATAGTAGTCATAGGACATCTGGATCGTCTGATTCAGATCCTTAATCTGCTCAATCGCCACCAGCACAGTCATGACCTTCGTCATCGATGCCGGATAGATCACTTCCTCGCCACGCTTCGAACCGATCACCGCGCCGCTGGCACTGTCGATCATGACTGCATACGGACTGTCCAGTGTCTGAAGATCAACCTGTATATCCGGTACTGCTGTTTTCTGTCCAAGATTATGGTACAGATACCATCCTCCCGCTGCACAGGCCGCTGTCAGGATCAAAACAAGGATCAGACAGACCAGAAAACGGATTCTGCGTTTTCGTCTGCGTCGTTTCTGCATCACCGCATTGCTGCGCCTTCTGCCTACCGTTCCTCGTCCGGTATTGTTCCTGCCGCTGTTTGCCGCTGTTCGTCCGGAAGTTCTTCCTGCATTTGCCGGTCCTGCACTTCGTCGCTGCGGCGGTGCGGCGGTATTTCTGTATTGCTCATATCCATTTCTTTCTCTGCCCATTGTTTTCCTCACATTTTATGAGAAGTTCTTTTTAATCAAAGTCTCTTCAAGATCGTACCGCCGCCTGCTACATAATCGCCATCGTAAAAAACTACAGCCTGTCCCGGTGTCACGGCACGTACCGGTTCTTCAAAGACCACCTCTGCCATATTTTCTCCGATCCGATGCACCTTCGCCGGCGCTCCTTGATGATTGTAACGGATCTTCGCCATGACCGAAATTTCATCTTTGATATCCGGAATACTCATAAAATTCAAATCAGTACAGATAAGACGCTCTGCAAAAACATCATTGTTGTCTCCGACAACCACTTCATTTGTCTCCGGACGGATCTCTGTCACAAAGACAGGATGTCCCATTGAGAGATTCAGTCCTTTGCGCTGACCAATCGTATAATGTGTGATTCCCTTGTGACGGCCTACTACCGTACCGTCTGCAGTGACAAAATTGCCCTCCGGAATCTCTTTTCCACTGTTTTCTCTGATAAATCCGGCATAGTCCTGATCCGGCACAAAGCAAATCTCCATACTGTCCGGCTTGTGTGCCACATTCAGGTTCAGATCCTCTGCGATTTTGCGGATCTCACTCTTTTCATAATCTCCGACCGGCATCAGTGTACGGGACAGCTGCTCCTGTGTCAGATTATAAAGCGCATAGGTCTGATCCTTAGCTGCCGTCGCTGAGTGAGCGATCGTATATCTGCCGTTCGGCAGCTGCATCACACGCGCATAATGTCCGGTCGCAATATAATCGGCTCCAATTTGAAGACTTCTGTGCAGCAAGGATTCCCATTTTACATAACGGTTGCAGGCGATACACGGATTCGGTGTGCGGCCGGCAAGGTATTCCTGCATAAAATACTGAATAACCTTATCTTCAAACTCACGCCGGAAGTTCATGACATAATGCGGGATTCCAAGCATCTGAGCCACACGCGCCGCATCATCTACTGCACTCAGTCCGCAGCAGCCTCCGTTTTCACTGACCGTATCATCGTCTTCCTGCTGCCAGATCTGCATCGTTACACCGATCACATCATAGCCTGCTTCTTTCAGCAGATAGGCAGCCACCGATGAATCGACGCCGCCGGACATACCAATGACAACTTTTTTCTTGTCCATTTTTTAGTATTCCTCTTCCTCTTCTTCCTCGCCCTCATGAATATCAGACTTCGGTTTTTCAAGACCTTCAATCTTGATGCCGTTCTTCTCTGCATAATCCCAAAGAGCTGCATGGATTGCTTCTTCTGCAAGCAGAGAACAGTGTACTTTTACTGGCGGAAGTCCGTCCAGTGCTTCCATAACAGCCTTATTGGTAACCTGCAGCGCTTCCTGAATATTCTTTCCTTTGACCAGTTCAGTTGCCATACTGCTGGTTGCAACAGCAGCACCGCAGCCGAACGTTTTGAATTTTACGTCCTGAATGATGCCGTTGTCATCGATATCAAGATAAATTCTCATAATATCTCCGCATTTTGCATTTCCTACGGTACCTACACCGC
>CAZEPO010000244.1:0-2599 GCA_964514125.1 uncultured Lachnospiraceae bacterium | reverse complement strand
TCCGACGCGGGGGTATGGGATTTTTATAGAAAATATGCTGGAAGCGGCGGAATAACATCGGATAGGGGTGAACAGCCCCTATCTTTTTTGTCAATAATATGATAAAATGTATACTGTACATACACGAAAAGACATTGCTGAAATGTCAAGACACAAACCGCAACACGCTCGGCTTGGCGAAAACAAGCTCCCATTTTATAACTGGAATGAGGATGATTTAACTCAGCTCTATTCCATGACATCGGAGTGTTCTTTGCAGGTTATTGTTCACGATGATGGTTCCGTAACAATGCAAGCTATTTCTGATGCCGACGACAGTACGGCGAAGGCAGTACAATCAAATCATTGTTCGCTTCTGAGTCAGTTACACGAAAACCTCAGAAAGAATTGGTTTGTTATGTACGATTATCAAGAGAAGGCTTCTCCAGACGAGGTTACTTCGGCTGCAGAGTGGTTCAGTTCCGAAGATAGTGCATGGAAACCCGATAGAAGCGAATTCATCACCGAGCAAAGAAGAAAAGAAAAAGGCGAAAGTCGAGCCAAGCAAACTCAATAAAGGAGAACGATAATGAAACGAATTCCTTGCAGAAAATGTAGTAATTGCGGCATTTATCATAATATGGCTGTTGAAATATGTGATGAATGTGGAACTGCATTAAACAACACGCCTGCGGTTCTAATGGACAAACACACTATCCCAGAAGAACTGCTTGGCGACTTTGATATGCTAATAAGAATGAAGTGCAGTATTTGCTAACGTTGAAGGGAGGTAAAGTGAATATGTTTGGTGCTTTTATTGGTGATATTGTCGGCTCCAAATACGAATTCAACAATATTAAGACGAAAAGGTTTCCTCTGTTTTCACAGGGATGTGATTATACAGATGATACAATTATGACGGTAGCAGTTGCCAAAGCAATTATGCTAAGTCGTGCAGAACAGCATGAGAAAAACGAAAACGGAAAGGGTTTTCAAGAATATCTCGTTGAGATAATGCAGGATTTCGGCAGAAGGTATCCAAACCCTACTGGTGCATATGGTGGCAGTTTTGCAAAATGGCTCCGTCAACAAGACCCAAAACCTTATGGAAGCTACGGAAATGGTTCTGCAATGCGTGTTTCGCCATGTGGATTAGTAGCGGTTACCATGGACGAAGCATTAGCTTTAGCTCGTGCGAGTGCTTGCATAACCCATAATCATCCAGAAGGCATAAAAGGAGCTGAAGCGGTCAGCGCCGCAATCTTTCTGGCAAAGAGTGGTAAATCGAAAGAAGAAATCAGACAGCACATCATTGAGCACTATTACAATTTAGACTTCACTTTGGATTCCATAAGAGATAGTTATAAATTTGATGGTTCTTGCCAAGGCTCCGTTCCTCAAGCCATTGTTGCTTTTTTAGAATCCGAAAGCTTTGAAGATGCTATACGAAATGTTATTTCAATCGGTGGCGATTGTGACACTACCGGTGCAATAACTGGATCCATTGCGTGGATATATTATGCTGGATATGGTAATTGGGTTACTAATGCTTTTAATGTCCGCATGCAGGAGATTAAGACTTCAACAATGGAATATCTTCCAAAAGAATTTATAGATATTGCGGAAGAATTTCTTGAGGTATGTGGAAGAAGGGCTGGCACTTATCACCGTGTTGGCGGGTGTACTTCAATATTGAATCGCAGCGAAATAAAAGAATACTGGACAGACTGGGGAAAACTTTCTGTCCAATAAGGAATAGATTCTTCCTCTCCTATAACAAAAGAGATAAAAGAAGCAATGACCAAGCTTTGCAACAAATATGTTGTGCTGTTGGAGGTTCTGTACCGGGACAAAGAGTTAAATCAGTGGTGCCGCAACTATTCAGCATATAACAGAAACACGGAACATTGCGAATTAGAAAAAGTCATTTATGATGGCTTTATGCACGAAGCCTATGGGCTTGGTTTTATGTCGAAGGTCCTGTCATGGAAACCATACTCAGCATATCAATTGGAGTCTGCGCTTACCGGAACAGAGGAAGATTTGATACATGGAATTTGTTTAGAGATTCGTGCAGATTATGGAAGTAACGGCTCTCTCATCTCTCATGCGATAGCAAACGGAAATCTGTATCGCCTAATGAGCACTTATCTTTCATTTGCTCAAAAACCTCAATATACGTTGGGATACATTATGGCACGAGAAGGCCACTCGGAAGAAGGAACTCCAGGTGCGTGTCATGTCAGACATGACCAATCTATGAAAAAATGGCATTTACAAATTCAGTTAGATAATGAACATCTGTGGTATTTGAGCGTATTCGTCCGTGATGACGGCAGTTTTGAAAAATACTCATTGGATAAAGAGGCTGCTAACGATTCTCACTATGAATTCGTTGAAGAACAAGCAATCAGAAAAAATCTGTATACGTCCGGTGATGAGAATAAATATTTGCATGAAATTCTAATTCGTTATATACAAGCGTATGGAGGCGAAATTTTGCTAGGTCAGATTACACCATTTATAACAGCACAATTTCACTTTGATTAAGAATATTATTTTCAGAGGAAACATACTTGGCAAGCAATGCACGGCGGTACCCACTCGTGCAAAATTTATA
>CAZEPO010000243.1:0-2603 GCA_964514125.1 uncultured Lachnospiraceae bacterium | reverse complement strand
ATCAGACATACGTTTCTCCTTTTCAAGATGATACAAATACTATAACCTGATTTCTACATAATATACTTTACAATAAAGATTTTATATGATATATTATATGCAACATAAGATATGAAAATAAAAAGAGAGGAGGTCTGCATTTGTTCAGTAAAGCAGCGACCGCAGCTATCTGCGGGATTCAAAGTGAGATTGTGATGGTAGAGGTAGATACCAGTGATGGCCTGCCAGGTTTTTCGATGGTCGGTTATCTGACCTCTGAAGTGCGGGAGGCACAGGATCGGGTGCGGACTGCAATCCGCAATGCCGGTTATCGGTTGAATCCCAAGCGCGTGACGATTAGCCTGACGCCTGCATCAATCAGGAAGTCAGGATCAGGCTTTGATCTGCCGATCGCTGTGGCAGTGCTGGCATCGTTTGGGTATCTGCCTGCGGAAGCACTGGAATCCATATTCTTTGCAGGAGAACTGAGTCTGGACGGCAGTGTAAAGCCAATCTCAGGCATACTTGGCATGGTGATGGAGGCGAAGCGGGCTGGATTTACTGCCTGCATGATTCCGGCGGACAATGCAGAGGAGGGCGCAATGATACAGGGGATTGAAGTTTACGGTGTATCACAGCTGTGCGAGATTACAGAACATCTGACCTCCAATAAAAAACTGAAAAAAGTGTCTATTAATATAGAAGAAAAACTTTCGCGGGCGAGCAGATATCATAGTGCGGACTTCTCAGAAATCCATGGTCAGCATATGGTCAAACGGGCTGCAGAGATTGCGGCGGCTGGGATGCATAATCTGCTGATCAGCGGTCCACCGGGTGCAGGCAAGACGATGATCGCAAGCAGAATTCCGGGGATTCTGCCGCCGCTGTCATCGGAGGAAGCATTGGAGGTATCCAAG
Source organism: uncultured Lachnospiraceae bacterium (assembly GCA_964514125.1). GTDB lineage: Bacteria > Bacillota > Clostridia > Lachnospirales > Lachnospiraceae > Choladousia. Next base: position 1,707 of record CAZEPO010000243.1, on the reverse strand, counting down.
ATCCACAGTGTTGCCGGCGTTTTGCCGGAGAGTGGGATTGTTGCGGAACGTCCGTTTCGGATGCCGCATCATACGATCTCAGCAATTGCACTGACAGGAGGCGGCCTGATTCCACATCCGGGTGAAATCAGTCTGGCACATCGCGGGGTTCTTTATCTGGATGAGCTGCCGGAGTTTCACAATGAGACGCTGGAAATTCTGCGGCAGCCGTTGGAGGAAGGGGAAGTGCGGATATCCAGGAGCAGCGGACAGTATACGTTTCCGGCTGATTTTATGCTGGTTGCCTCGCGTAATCCGTGCAAATGCGGATATTTTCCAGATCGGAACCGGTGCAGCTGCAGCGAAGGAGAGGTGCGCCGCTATCTGCATCGGATCAGCAGACCGCTGCTGGACCGCATTGATCTGCATGCAGAGGCCAGACCAGTGCAGTACGAGGATCTAAAAAACAAAGCGACAGAGGAAGAAACGACGGAGCAGATTCGGGAGCGTGTCCTTCGAGCACATGAGATTCAGAAAAAGAGATATGCAGGAAGTCCTTTTCGCTTTAATTCCCAGCTGACAGCATCTGCACTCGATACCTATTGTGCATTGGGCACAGCGGAAGAAGAGCAGATGCGGCAGGTGTACATACAGAAAAAACTGACAGCACGTGCTTACCATCGGATGATCAAGGTGGCCAGAACAATCGCAGACTTGGAGGGTAGTGAGCAGATTCAGAGACAGCATCTGAGTGAGGCTGTTTTTTACCGTCCGTCTGAATTTCTCATGTAAAAGAGGCAGAGAAGGAAACGATAAGAGTGGAAAAAGATATGGAACAATACTGGGAATGGCTGTGCAGTATACCTGGAATTTATCACAATCAGCAGGAAACTTTATTGAAATGTTTTGAAACACCGGAGCAGATCTGGCTTGCATCAGAGGCGGAATGGGATCATCTGGAAAGCAGAGGACTTGGGTGGATCACACGTGTGCGGGAGTTTCAAAAAAAGTATACACCAGAACAAATCAGGCATGACCGATACAAAAAAGGAATAGAATTTATTAGCTGCGATCATGAAAAATATCCGACTAGACTTGCGCTGCTCACCAGTCGGCCGTTTGGGCTTTTTTTTCGTGGAAAACTGCCGGAAGAGGAATGCAAAGCAGTGGCAGTGGTTGGGGCACGGATGTGTACACCAGAAGGACGCAGCATGGCAGAACAGATTGCGGTGCAGGTGGTCAGGGCGGGCGGTCAGATCATCAGTGGAGCTGCCTATGGGATTGACGGGGCTGCACAGTGGGCAGCGATGGAAGCAGGCGGTTACAGCTGTGCAGTACTTGGCTGCGGCGTGGACATCTGTTATCCGACATCACATACAAGACTGTTGGAGCGAATGGCGCAGGCAGGCTGCATATTGTCAGAATTTCCACCTGGTACGAGACCACAAAGATATCATTTTCCAATGCGTAACCGGATCATCAGCGGTCTTGCTGATGCGGTCGTGGTAGTGGAGGCCAGACAAAAGAGCGGATCCCTGATTACAGCGGAATTGGCAGCAGATCAGGGCAAGCTGGTACTTGCAGTTCCTGGGCGTCCCAGTGACAGCCTGAGTGCAGGATGCAATGAACTGATAGCTCATGGAGCAGGGATTATTTTATCAGCAGATGATTTTGTGAAAATGCTATTTCCAGAAGAAAAAAACTCAAAAAAAGAATTTTCAGACAGAA
>CAZEPO010000242.1:0-2607 GCA_964514125.1 uncultured Lachnospiraceae bacterium | reverse complement strand
AATCCAATGAAATTGATGCAGTTAAAAGGAATGGGAGAGCGTTTTCAGAAAAATCATCCGCGGATTCCGGGATTTTTTAATGCGGCGATGGGCAGCATCCGTGAAGGCAGTGTGATCGAGATGTCCGTGACTGATCCGGAGGGCAAAACACTCTGCGCGAATATCAAGGTGACAGCGGATGATATGGACATGCTCAGACAGCTGGAAGAAATCGGCAGAAGCCAGTCCTAAAAAAGTATTGACTTATCTGTGATTTGTACTAAAATAAAAAGAGACAGTTTGAAACTGATCCAGATCTGTTTTGAACTGTTTCTTTTTAAATAAGAATTAGCACTCGATAAGAATGAGTGCTGATAAAAGGGAGGGTGACAATATGATTACAGTACCGGTTTATGATATGATTTTGCTCCCGGAAGTCAGTTTTTACTTCAAAAAGGAAGTTTATGATAAGTGGCATGTGGAAGGGCAGGAGCCTGAGAAAAATGTGCTTTTTTTGCTGATGCGAAATCAGAAGAATTCCGATGAAATTTCAGATGCGGACTTTTATCCGCTTGGTTTTGTGGCAGAGGTATCGGAGTGTGACGACGAAGATCTGATCCGACTGAATGTGAAAGAACGCGTGGAGGTATCCGATATCGAAGAACATGAGGGGCATTTCAGTGCAGAAGCCGCTCTGTGTCCAGATCAGGAAACACTTTCTGAGGAGGAACGTGCGGAGCAGTTTGAACGGATGCACAAGGATTATCTTCAGTTCGTCGAAGGATTCCAGTGGGGTGTCTGGGTCAAGAATACCGTTCGCCGCTGGAAAAATATCAACGAGATGCTTTGTTCTTCCGCAGGTTATATGAACCTGAGCCCGGAAGAAAAGTATGCGATCATGGCAGAGCGATCAGAACGGAAGCGTGCTCAGATGATCGAGGATGCGATCTATGAATTCATTGCGGCAGTCAAAGTCGGTGAGGAAGCACAGAGCGTACAGCAGGAAGGACATGAGAAGGCATACCGGGAGCAGGCACTCAAAAAGCAGATCAGCTATCTGCAGGAGCAGCTAGATGCGATGCACCCGGAGAATATTACAGATGTGCAGCGCTTTGAAAAAGCGATCGAAGAATCCGGCATGAACGAAGCGGCACACAAGGAAGCCGTGAAAATTCTGAACCGCATGAAGCAGGAAGGTCAGGACGGTCACGAATATGGAATCCACTATGATTATCTGGATTTTGTGACAGGTCTGTCCTGGAAAAAATCGCCGATGCAGGAGATTGATCTTGCCAAAGTAGAAGAAGTGCTGGACGACGATCACTACGGATTGAAAAAAGTCAAGGAGCGTATTGTACAGCAGATGGCAGTCATGGCGCTGAACAAAAAGCAGTCCGGTTCCATTTTGCTGTTTGTAGGTGCACCGGGTACGGGCAAGACCAGCATCGGTCAGAGCATCGCAAAGTCACTTGGCAGAGAATATGTGCGGATCAGCCTTGGCGGTGTGCGCGATGAAGCAGAGATCCGCGGCCATCGCCGAACCTATGTAGGTGCGATGCCGGGTCGCATCATGGAAGGCATCCGCCGCAGTGGTGTTTCCAATCCGGTCATTGTACTGGACGAAGTAGATAAGCTGTCGAAGGACTACAGCGGAGATCCGGCGAGTGCGTTGCTTGAGGTGCTTGATCCGGAGCAGAACAGCAACTTCACCGACCACTATATGAATGTACCGTATGACCTGTCAGACGTATTGTTTGTATGTACCGCCAATTCGACTGACACGATTCCGGAACCGCTTCTGAATCGTATGGAAGTGATCCAGTTTCCGGGGTATACCGCCACAGAAAAATTTCAGATCGCAAAGCGTCATCTGATCCCGAAGGTAATGAAGGACAACGGGATCAAGAGCAGCCGTCTGAAGATCACTGATAAAGCACTCAAAAAGATCATTGCCGAGTATACGGCAGAGGCAGGCGTGCGCGGCCTCAAAAATCAGATTGGAACACTCTGCCGTCAGGCTGCAGTGCGGCTTGTGCGAAGCGAGCAAAAGAGTGTCAGCGTAGGAGAGAAAAAACTCAGGGAATTCCTGGGCAATCCGCCGCTGCACCATGACAAAAAGCTGGAAGCAGCCGTGCCGGGTGTGATGACCGGACTGGCATGGACCAGTGCAGGCGGTGAAGTCTTATTCATCGAATCAAAACTGATCGACGGCAAAGATGATCTGTTGATCACCGGCCAGCTCGGAGATGTGATGAAAGAGTCAGTACAGATCGCTGTGAGCCTTGTGAAAGCGATGTATCCGGAAGAAGCAAAGCAGCTGAAAGAACACAGACTGCACCTGCATGTGCCGGCAGGAGCCGTACCAAAAGACGGCCCGTCCGCAGGTGTGACGATCGTGACCGCACTGGTTTCACTGCTGACCGGAAAAGGCGTCAGCCCAGACTATGCCATGACCGGAGAGGTTTCCCTGCGCGGAACCGTGATGCCGATCGGAGGTCTTCCGGAGAAGCTGATGGCAGCACAGCGGGCAGGCATAACCAAAGTCTTTATCCCAGCTGACAACATCATCGACCTCGAAGAAGTGGCAGAAGAAGTTAAAGAAAAGCTGGAAATCGTACCAGTCAAGAC
>CAZEPO010000241.1:0-2610 GCA_964514125.1 uncultured Lachnospiraceae bacterium | reverse complement strand
CGAAGATACGGATATGGTTTACCTGGATACCCATTATTACGGCGGTGTCAAAAAATATCAGTGGGTGACTATCCCGCTTGCAATCCATGGTGTGGTAGCGAAGAAGGACGGATCCGTTGTAGACATCTGCATCGGTGAAAAAGAAGACGATCCGGTTGTATTTGTATCCGATCTGTTGATCCATCTGGCAGCGGATCAGATGGCGAAGAAAGCCAGCGTTGTGATCGAAGGTGAGAACCTCGATATCCTGATCGGCAGCCGTCCGGCAGCTGCAGAAGGCGAGGAAGAAGCGAAGGAAGCTGTGAAGAACAATATCCTTGCAATCCTCAAAGAGCAGTATGACATCGAGGAAGAGGATTTCCTCTCTGCAGAGCTTGAGATCGTTCCGGCAAACAAGGCAAGAGATTGTGGTCTGGACCGCAGTATGATCATGGCTTACGGACAGGATGACAGAGTATGTGCTTATACTTCTCTGGAAGCCATCCTTGATGTGCCGACACAGGAACGTACCTGCTGCTGTCTGCTCGTAGACAAAGAGGAAATCGGAAGCGTGGGAGCAACTGGTATGCAGTCCCGTTTCTTTGAGAATACGGTAGCAGAACTGATGGAATGTCTGGGTGAATACAGTGAGCTGAATCTGCGCCGCTGCTTAAGCGCCTGCCATATGCTCTCTTCCGACGTAAGTGCAGCATATGATCCGCTTTTTGCTTCCTGCTTCGAGAAGAAAAACAGTGCATATTTCGGACACGGTATCGTATTCAACAAATATACAGGATCTCGCGGCAAGAGCGGCAGCAACGATGCCAATGCAGAGTATGTGGCAGCACTTCGCGCGATCATGGAGAAGCATGACGTTGCATTCCAGACAGCAGAGCTTGGCAAGGTTGATGTAGGCGGCGGCGGAACGATCGCATACATCACTGCGCTGTACGGCATGAATGTCATTGACAGCGGTGTGGCAGTGCTGAACATGCATGCGCCGATGGAAGTGACCAGCAAAGCAGACGTATATGAGACAGTGAAAGCATACAAAGCATTCCTGTTGGAAGTATAATAAAAGAGGAATCTTATGAAACGAAACGTAAGTCTGGAGGAAATTTCAGACGGAAGATTGTACAGCAAAAATGATATGGTAAGGGCAGGCTGCGGAGACTGCAGAGGCTGCTCTTCCTGCTGCAGCGGTATGGGCAATTCGGTGATCCTCGATCCCTACGATCTGTATCGTCTGACGGTCGGGATGGGCAGCACCTTTGAAGAACTGATGCAGGGCAGGATTGAGCTGAACGTGGTAGACGGCGTGATCCTGCCGAACCTGAGCATGAGCAGCGGGACAGAGACCTGTGCATTTTTGAATGAGCAGGGCAGATGCAGCATACATCGGTACCGTCCGGGAATCTGCCGTCTGTTTCCGCTTGGCCGGTATTATCCGACCGGAAGTGCGTGTGAGGATGGGACAAAACGTGGTTTTCAGTATTTTCTGCAGATCCATGAGTGTCCGGCTCCGAACAAGACAAAAGTAAAAGTAGAGAAATGGATGGACACGCCGCAGCTGGCCCGTTACGAGCAGTTTGTCTGTGACTGGCATTATTTTCTGGAAGCCGTGGAAACGCGGATCGCAGGGGAAGCTGATGACGGTGTGATCAAAAATATCAATCTGTTTTTGCTGAAGCTTTTCTATATCATGCCTTATCAGGAGACAGATTTTTATGCACAGTTTGAGGCACGTCTGGCACAAGCCAGGGAAGTGCTGGATTTGAGAGAAGTGTAAGAAGTAGTCGAGCGCTTTCGCGTGTGAACAGCGGGTAAGGGCTGTGAACTTCTGGGTGCTGGATAGAAAAGGCTTGCATTTCCGAAACGATGACAGTACAATAAACTTTATCTTGTATTATATTTATATGGAGGATGCTTAAGATGCAGCTGTTAAAAGACAGAATCCGCAAAGACGGAGTGGTAAAAGAAGGCAATGTACTGAAGGTAGACAGCTTTTTGAATCATCAGATGGACGTGAAGCTGTTTCGTGAAATGGGCAAAGAGCTGAAAAAACGCTTTGCCGAAGAAGAAATCAACAAGATCCTGACCATCGAGGCTTCCGGAATCGGTATTGCCTGTGTCGTTGCAGAAGAATTTGATGTGCCGGTTGTTTTTGCCAAAAAATCTAAGACCAAAAATATTGCCGGTGAAGTATATACTTCCAGAGTAGAATCCTATACACACGGACGTATTTATGACATCATCGTATCCAAGCAGTTCCTCGGACCGGAAGACAAGGTGCTTCTGATCGATGACTTCCTGGCTAATGGCAAGGCTCTGGAGGGACTGATCGATCTGGTCAATGCATCCGGTGCAACACTGGTCGGTGCAGCAGTTGCCATCGAGAAAGGCTTCCAGGTAGGCGGCAATATCATCCGAGACAAGGGCGTGCATCTGGAATCCCTTGCGATCGTAGAATCAATGGATGAAAAAACAGGAGAAATTACATTTCGTGAGTAAATAAAATTCCCCCGCTGCAGCCGTCAAATGTCTGCAAGCAGCCACTTGGCTCGCTGCGCGGGAATCAAAGCTAGAATACAGTATTGGTGCATAGGTATGATTGCCTGTGCACTTTTTTTG